>JAGAJK010000077.1 GCA_017626145.1 Clostridia bacterium | reverse complement strand
TGGCACATTTGATTTTAATTAAACAAGGTTAGCCTATTTCAACTTCATATACAAAAAATGGACCTTGTTGGAATACTCCAACAAGGTCCATTTGATATTTAATTTTGCCTTTTAAATTGTAATGGGGTTTGCCCCAAGACAATAAAATAGTATTACTTAAATTACTTAAGAGCAGCCTGAGCAGCAGCAAGTCTTGCGATCGGAACTCTGAATGGTGAGCATGATACATAATCAAGACCAATATTGTGGCAGAATTCTACAGAAACAGGGTCACCGCCGTGTTCACCGCAGATACCACAGTGCATTTCAGGACGAACCTTCTTACCGAGTGTAACAGCCATTTCCATAAGCTTACCAACACCTGTCTGGTCGAGCTTAGCAAATGGGTCGTTTTCGAAGATTTTTGCATCATAGTATGCATCTAAGAACTTACCAGCGTCATCACGTGAGAAACCGTATGTCATCTGAGTAAGGTCGTTTGTACCGAAGCAGAAGAATTCAGCTTCGCTTGCAATTATATCAGCTGTAAGAACAGCTCTTGGGATTTCGATCATAGTACCAACTTCGTACTTGAGTTCGATACCTGAAGCAGCGATTTCAGCATCAGCAGTTGCAACAACGTCATTCTTAACATACTTAAGTTCTTTAATATCTCCAACTAATGGAATCATAATTTCAGGAACGATGTTCCAGTCAGGATGAGCCTTCTTAACATTGATAGCTGCACGGATAACAGCCTTTGTCTGCATTTTTGCAATTTCAGGATATGTTACAGCAAGACGGCAACCTCTGTGACCCATCATTGGGTTAAATTCGTGAAGTGAAGCAATGATAGCTTTGATATCTTCAACGCTCTTACCCTGAGCATCAGCAAGAGCCTTAATGTCAGCTTCTTCTGTTGGAACGAATTCATGAAGTGGTGGATCGAGGAATCTGATTGTTACAGGATTACCTTCCAATGCTTCGTAAAGTGCTTCAAAGTCTCCCTGCTGATAAGGAAGAATCTTATCAAGAGCAGCTTCTCTTTCTTCAACAGTATCTGAACAAATCATTTCACGGAAAGCAGCGATTCTTTCAGCTTCGAAGAACATATGTTCTGTACGGCAAAGACCGATACCTTCAGCACCTAATTCCCTTGCTTTCTTAGCATCAGCAGGAGTATCAGCATTTGTTCTTACCTTAAGAGTTCTGAATTCGTCAGCCCAAGCCATAATTCTACCGAATTCACCGGCAATTTCAGCATCAACAGTTGGGATAATACCGTCATAGATATTACCTGTTGAACCGTCAATTGAAATGAAGTCGCCTTCTGTATATGTTTTACCTGCAAGAGTAAATTTCTTGTTTTCTTCATCCATAATTATGTCGCCGCAGCCTGATACACAGCAGGTACCCATACCACGAGCAACAACAGCAGCGTGAGATGTCATACCACCACGAACTGTTAAGATACCCTGTGAAACCTTCATACCTGTAATATCTTCAGGCGATGTTTCAAGACGAACAAGAATAACCTTTTCACCCTTAGCATTCCAAGATTCTGCGTCTTCAGCTGTAAATACAACTTTACCACAAGCAGCCCCCGGAGAAGCACCAAGTCCTCTGCCGGCAGGAGTTGCAGCCTTAAGAGCCTTAGCATCAAACTGTGGGTGGAGTAATGTATCGAGGTTTCTTGGATCGATCATAGCAACAGCTTTCTTCTTATCGATCATACCTTCATCAACAAGGTCACAAGCAATTTTAAGAGCAGCCTTTGCTGTTCTCTTACCATTTCTTGTCTGGAGCATATAAAGCTTACCTTCCTGAATGGTAAATTCCATATCCTGCATATCTCTGTAGTGATCTTCAAGAATTTTGCAAACTTTATTGAATTCATCGAATGCTTCAGGGAACTTTTCAGCCATCTGAGCGATTGGCATTGGTGTACGAACACCTGCAACAACGTCTTCACCCTGTGCATTTACAAGGAATTCACCCATAAGTCCGGGTTCACCTGTAGCAGGGTCACGTGTAAATGCAACACCTGTACCGCAATCGTCACCCATATTACCGAATGCCATCATCTGTACATTAACAGCTGTACCCCATGAATATGGAATATCGTTGTCTCTTCTGTAAACGTTAGCTCTTGGGTTGTCCCATGAACGGAATACTGCTTCAACAGCACCCATAAGCTGTTCCTTAGGATCTGATGGGAAGTCTTTACCAATTTTGCTCTTGTATTCAGCCTTGAACTGACCAGCAAGTTCCTTAAGGTCTTCAGCTGTAAGTTCAACGTCCTGAGTTACACCCTTCTTTTCCTTCATTTCGTCGATAAGTTCTTCAAAATATTTCTTACCAACTTCCATAACTACATCAGAATACATCTGAATAAATCTTCTATAGCAGTCCCATGCCCAACGAGCGTTACCTGATTTAGTTGCAATTGTTTCAACAACTTCTTCGTTAAGACCAAGGTTAAGGATTGTATCCATCATACCGGGCATAGAAGCTCTTGCACCTGAACGAACAGAAACGAGAAGTGGGTTTTCCTTATCTCCGAAATTCTTTCCGCAGATTGCTTCCATTTTTACAATATTTTCCATAATTTCAGCCTGAATAGCTTCGTTGATCTTACGACCATCTTCGTAGTACTGAGTACAAGCTTCAGTTGAAACTGTGAAACCCTGAGGAACAGGGAGACCAATTTTGGTCATTTCAGCAAGGTTTGCACCTTTACCACCGAGAAGTTCTCTCATAGTAGCATCGCCTTCGCTGAAAAGGTATACATACTTTTTACTCATTATTTATTTCCTCCTTAATTTGTTTACATAACTTAACATTGTAATTATACCTTATTTTAACGTTTTTGTAAAGTCTTTTTTGCAAAAATAGCACAAAATTCAATTATATACACTAAAATAAATCATTTAAAAATATAAAAGTAAAAATATTGTGTATTAACATAAAATCTGATATAATATGTATTAATTCTAAAAAAATAAAAATTTACGGAGATAATTATGAATTTTTACGAAGCAACTTTTCTGTACAATTTAATACATCCTTTAAAAAGTCAATTTTTTGATCACTTTTTTATGTTTATTTCATTCCTTTTTAACAATGGTTATTTACCTATAACAACAGGGGTAATTCTTTTGTTTTTTAAAAAACACAGAAGAACAGGTATAAGAATTCTGATATCACTTACAATAGGCATAATAATCGGAAATGGTATTTTAAAACCTTTAATTGCAAGAACAAGACCCTTTTACGTTCTCGGAATTGAACCTGTGGTAAAAGCCCCTCAAGATTTTTCTTTTCCATCCGGACATACCCAAGCCGCCTTTGCTTTCGCGACTTCCGTATTTGTTTCACACAAAAAACAAGGCATATTTTGCCTTGTTTTAGCAACTATTGTCGGTTTTTCAAGACTGTATCTTCTTGTACATTACCCCACTGATATTGTCTTTGGAGCAATACTAGGTATCAGCTGGGGAATGTTAGCAGAATCTATAATAAATAAATTTCACAAAAAGAAATTATAATTCAGAATGTGAAATTCTGTTTATCGTATTTTGCATTATCAATGGTGGTAGAAAAATTATAACTGTCATCAAGATAGTACAAATAATTGAAATTTCGGTATTAATATTTTTCTTTAAACATAGCTTATCAATTTTTCTTGAAACTATATTCCCCCAATAAATTGGATAAAAAGGTATCATACATAAAAATAATTCAATTATCGGATTTTGTTTGCGGCCATCTCCAACAGTATTTAAATACCGTGTTGTCCTGTAAATCCAGATAAAATTCCAAACTCCACAAGAATATAGCATAAGCAAACAATGTACAAACATATTAATATATCCATTCTCAAATTGTTCAACATAAATTTTTTCTTTATTCAAAATAAGTTTAATACAGAAATAATAAGCGATTATACCTAATATATCATTTACTATATTACTAAACTTCGCTAAGCCACGTATTGTAAAAAAGATGTCTAATATAAAAGCAGCTATATATAACCACAAAAAGCCTAAAATTCTCTTATCTGATTGGTGTTTTTCTGTGAAAAAACACAACATAAAAATATTTATAACAAGTAATATTAATTCTATAATATTAAAATCGACGATTAAGTTATATATATTTAAAATAATAAATCCAGCAAAAGAATACGGTATAAATTTTATTTTTCCAAGAACGATAAACAAACTTACAGACACACATAAAATTAAATGTACATAAATACTCCAGTTATGTTCTAATATTGAACTTATAATACCAGACCAATCAGAATCTATCAGAGATTTAATTACACCAAAAGAAATTTCAAATAATAAAGATAAAATGCCAAAAATAAAAAATGATAAAGATGACTGAAGCTGAATAACTGAAAATTTTTTCATAAGTTCCTCCATACTTTTCCTACATAATTTAATTCCGCAGAGTTAATTCTGCGGAATTAAATTATTCATTATCAAATAAAGGTGTGGAAAAATATCTTTCCGCAGTATCAGGCAAAATAGTAACTACAGTTTTTCCTTTACCTAATTTTTTAGCTAATTTCTTTGCAGCAGCTACATTAGTTCCACTCGATATACCGCACATAATTCCTTCTTTTTTAGCAAGCAACCTTGATGTCTCTAATGCCTCTTCATCAGTTATAATACACAAATCATCGTATATCTTACGATTAAGTACCGGTGGTATAACACCATCACCAATGCCCATCTGAATATGCGTTCCGATTGAGCCTCCGGCAAGTATAGCCGCATTCTCCGGTTCAGCCGCCCAAATTATAATATCAGGATTTTGAGCTTTTAAAACCTCTCCAACACCGCTTATAGTTCCTCCGGTTCCTATGCCTGAGCAAAATCCATGAATTGGTCCGGCTACTTGTTCTAATATTTCAACACCGGTATGATGCTTATGTACTAATGGATTAGAAGGATTTTCAAATTGTTGTGGTACATATACATTTTTATTATCACTTGCCATTTTCAGAGCTGTTTCAAGGCACTCGTTTATGCAGTCGCCTATATTTCCGTCATCGTGAACAAGAATAACTTCAGCACCATAATGATGAACCAATTTGCGTCTTTCCTCACTTACGGAATCAGGCATAATTATAATAGTCTTAAGTCCCATAACAGCTCCACATAGCGCAAGTCCGATTCCCTGATTTCCACTTGTGGGTTCAACTATAATAGTATCTTTATTAATTTTTCCGGTTTTCCATGCATCAGATAACATATTATAAGCAGTTCTTGTTTTTATAGAACCACCTGCATTCAACCCCTCAAATTTAACCAATATTTCTGCACTGTCATCGTCAACGATTTTATTTAATCTGATAACAGGTGTATGTCCTATTGCTTCAAGAATATTACTATATATCATATTAACTCCATAATCATTATTTATATAAAAATTTTTTCTTTCTGTCACGTTTCTTCTTTTTATTATTCTCTATCTTCAAAAAACAGATGATTAATAACACTACCAAAACTATCGCCGAAACCAATACTATACCTATCGTTTTTATAACTTTCTGAAAAACAGAGGGTTTTACTGTCTTATCAGTACTCATAGTTGCAATTACAAAACCGTCAGGCAGGGAAATATTTAATTTTTCATCTTTATAATTAAAATTCAGATCATCTTCAGTATATTCTTTATCAAGTAAAAAGGTTACAGTTCCCTTCGGAGTAAGTGTTACTCTTCCTTCGGTATAAGGCTGAATGTTTTCGCTTTTAATAACAACTTTTTCAAAATCGTTATACCCATACTCAAGCAATGTTTGTGTATCTTTATAAACATCTGTAAAAGTCTGGCTGTTAAGAACAACAGTAATTAACTTTTTGCCATTTTTTTCGCCATAAGTAACTAAAGTAAACATCGCCTGAGAAGTATATCCGGATTTACCACCTATAACATTCAAAGGAGCATACTGCGGCCAGTGCATCATACGATGCTGAGTAACCATATACCTTGTTTCATCTTTTTTATTTGTAGTTCCGATAGTATATTCTTGCGATGAAAAATATTCCATAAACTTGTCGTTAGCCAGTGCTGATTTAACAATCATAGCAAAATCATATGCAGTTGTATAATGTTCTTCGTTATGTAAACCGCTTGGATTAACGAAATTAGAATTCTTAACACCCATTTCATTTGCAGTTTTATTCATAAGTTTAGCAAATTCTTCCGTAGAACCACTAACATATTCCGCCAGCACATTTGCTGCATCATTCGCAGACATAAGCATAGCTGCACAAATTGCATCTTCAACAGTAATCTTTTCTCCGTAATCAAGTGCTATATTCGAAGTATCTCTCGGAACTGAGTCAACTGCATTTTTAGATACAGTAATAATATCACCTGGTTTACCTTTTTCACAAGCCAGATAGATAGTAAGTAACTTTGTTATGCTTGCAGGATACATACGCTCATTAGCATTTTGTGAATACAGAATCTGACCAGTTTCTGCATCTATCAGTATGCAAGCCCCACTACTTATTGCCGGTTTAGCGAAAACATTACCCGAAAGTAAAAACATAGTTACCAGGATTAACGCCAATATCTTTTTCATTAGTTTCTCCAAATTAAGCTGTTTCAATAATTTTTTTTGGGCATTTTTCAACACAAATACCACAACCTACGCACTTTTCCTGATTAATAACCGCATGATTATCAATTACCATAATTGCTTCTTCAGGACAATTCTTAGCACAAATACCACACCCAATACAGCCTACACTACACTTTGCTTTCATAGCTGCACCTTTATCTTCAGATGAGCATCTGACATAAACCTTAGAATCATAAGGAATCAATTTTATTATATTTCTGGGACAAACTGACACACACATTCCGCATGAAGCACATTTATCTTTGTCTACGGATGCTAATGTATTATGTAATGTTATAGCATCAAACTTACAGACTTCAACGCAATCTCCATAACCCAAACAAGCAAAATTACACATTTTGTCACCATTGTTCAAAGCATTAATCTCCAAGCATGACTTTGTGCCATCAAATTCGTATTTTTTAACAGTAACATCGTTTGAACCCGAGCACATAACACAAGCTACTAATTTACGTGTCTTTTCAGCTTCAGTTCCCATAATTGAAGCAATTCTACTTAAAGATGATTCATCGATACTCGGACATGCATTAACGGAAGCCTCACCTTTTACAATTGCTTCTGCACAAGCACTACACCCTGCGAAACCGCATCCACCACAATTTGCTCCAGGTAAATTATCTAAAACCTCACCAATTTTAGGATCAGTATTTACTTCGAAAACCTTAGCAGCAATACTAAGAATTATACCAATTGCAAGACCAATTGCACCAAATGCAACTATAGCAGTTATTATTGAATTCATTAAATATTCCTCCTTTAAAAGCTAAGTCCCTGAAAACCAAGGAAAGCAATAGAAATTAGCGCTGCTGAGATCATAACGATTGGTAATCCCTGCATAAAAGATGGAATTTTTGCTTCTTCAAGCCTTTCGCGAACACCGGAAAGCAATATTATAGCTATAGTAAAACCAATTGCAGCAAACATATTAAATACTATGGTTTCAATAAGGTTATAATTATAAGTGTCAATTGCCAGCAAAACAGCACCGAGAACCGCACAATTAGTAGTTATGAGAGGTAAATATATACCAAGTGCAGTATATAATGCAGGTGAAAACCTTTGTAAAGCCATTTCGACAAATTGAACAAGTGCTGCAATCACAAAAATGAACACAATCGTTTTCATATATTCCAAATGAAACTGAACTAAAATATAGTGCTGAATCAGCCAAGTAGCAATGCCAGCAAGAGTCATAACGAAAGTAACAGCCATACCCATGCCAACAGCTGTAGATGTTTTTTTAGAAACACCTAAAAAGGGACATATACCCATAAATCGGGACAAAACAAAGTTTTCAGTAAGCATAGCACTAATAGCTATAACCAACAAAGATTTAATATCAATCATTTTTCTTCTCCTTTCCCGACTCAATTAAATTTTTAACAGCAAGTATAATTCCAAAAGTCAAAAAAGCTCCTGCGGGAAGAATAAAAGCCGTGGCCGGTTGATAACCTGAACTCATAATTTTAAAACCACACCATGTACCTACACCTATGATTTCTCTTACCGAAGCAATTAAAACCAAAGCTAAAGTAAATCCGATACCCATACCAGCACCATCTAAAACAGAAGCAAAAATAGAATTTTTAGAAGCAAAAGCTTCTGCTCTGGCAAGAATTATACAATTAACAACTATCAACGGAATGAATACACCTAAAGAACTTGCAAGAGATGGTAAAAAAGCATTGATAAGCATTTCGACTATAGTAACAAATGCGGCTATAACAACAATATATGAAGCAATTCTTACTTTAGATGGTATAATTTTTCTTAATGCTGCAATAACAGCATTAGAACAAATCAGAACAACAGTTGTAGATAATCCCATACCTATTCCATTAATTACAGAAGTCGTAGTTGCTAATGAAGCACACATTCCTAAGGTAAGAACCAGAACAGGGTTTTCTTTAATTAATCCTTTTGTAAATATATTCATTTCTTACCTCCTAATAATTCTGCGCAATTTTCAATGCACTATTAACAGCTGACGTAACAGCTTTTGAAGTTATAGTCGCACCTGTAATTGCTTTAATTTCAGCATCACCCGGAACAGTTTTAGTTACACTTACAGTATTATTTTTACCGGTGAATTGCCCTTTAAACTCCGGCTTAGTCGCATTTGCACCCAAACCTGCTGTTTCAGAGTTTTCAAGAATTTCAACACCTACAATCTTTCCCTCATTATCAATTCCGGTAAGCACCTTAATTTCACCACCATAGCCTTGCTCTGTGTAAGTAACCAACACCCCTACCTTTTTTTCAGCATTGTAAGCAACGTATATAACACTATCACCATTATCAATTTGCTCATATTTATCGGCAGGTATAATTTCATATAAAGACTTATTCAATGCTTCCACATTGTTTTTTTCAATCAAAGGAGCTGTAATATCATTAAAAAAAGCCATAAGACCTCCTACAATTACAGCTATTGCAACAAGGGTAATTATCATATGTAAAGATGAATCTTTTTTCATTGTTTAGCCTCCTTGCTTTTTTTAGCTTTGCCATAGTATCTATTTTTAGTAACATTATCAATAAGAGGCGTAACAATATTCATAAGGAGAATGGAATAACTAACGCCTTCAGGTAAAGCTCCGAATTTACGTATCACAACAGTTAAAAGTCCAAGACAAAATGCATATATTATATTACCTTTTAAAGACATAGGGCTTGTAACATAGTCAGTTGCCATAAATACAGCACCAAGCATAAGACCACCAGACAAAATATAGAATAATCCATTTTCACCCATAAGTTCCGCAAAAATAAATACGGACGCCACATATATAACAGGAACATGCCAAGTTATAACTTTTTTTACCAGTAAATATATAAATCCAATAACTATTGCAAGAGTACTTACTTCACCAATACAACCGCTTATGTTTCCTAAAAACATATCCATATAGTCAAAAGAAATCTTACCTGTTTCTTTTAATACTCCTAAAGGTGTTGCACCTGTTATAACATCAGCACCACCCTGTGCCGCTTTAGATACAAAAACAGTTGGTGTCCACTTTGTCATATTAACAGGCCAGCTTAACAATAAAAAAGCTCTCGCTGCCAAAGCAGGATTTACAAAATTATTTCCAAGTCCACCAAAACACATCTTAACAATAATTATCGCAAAAGCTCCACCGACAACACCCATCCATAAAGGTGCAGACACAGGCATATTGAAAGCAAGGAGTATGCCTGTCACTACTGCCGATAAGTCACAAACTGTAATATCATTTTTGAAGATTTTCTGCCACGCAAACTCAAATAAAACACAAGAAGCAACAGTTGTTAACACTAAAAACAATGACTTGATACCAAAAAAAACAATACTTGCTATCAAAGACGGTATCAACGCAATTATAACATCAAGCATTAATCTTTGGGTTGTTCTGTGAGTCCTTATATGAGGTGCATAAGAAACAATTAATTTTTCCATCATTTATTTCCTTTCTGTTGACTGTTTTTAACTACGGACTTTCCATGTTTTATATGTTGAACAATAAATCTTCTTTGAGGACAAATATATGTACATGAGCCACATTCCATACAATCCATAACATGATAGTCGTTAAGTTTTTCAACCTTTTCCATTCGTGAAAAAATACTAAGTGCATTAGGCATAAGTCTCATAGGACAGACATCAACACATTTGCCGCATTTGATACAAGTCCCCTCTTCTTTACCATAAGTTTCTGGTTTGGTAAATGCCAGTATTCCAGATGTCCCTTTTATAACCGGAACTTCAGTTGTAGATTGAGCTATTCCCATCATTGGACCGCCCATAACAATTTTTTTAGGTTCTTCAATAAATCCGTCACAAGCATCAAACAACTGTTGAAAAGTAACGCCTACTCTTACCAATAAATTTTTAGGACTTTTAACAGCATCACCTGAAACTGTTACATTTCTTTCAATAAGAGGCATATTCATAACAACAGCTCTTGTTACTGCAGAACAAGTATCAATATTTGTAACAAGTAAACCTACATTAGCAGGTAATCCACCGGATGGAACTTGTCTTTTGGTTACTGCTTGTATAAGTTGTTTTTCACTACCCTGAGGATATTTGGTTTTAAGAACACCTATCGTGATTTCAGGATAATCCTTTGCCATTTCCTCAAATAACTCAATGGCATCAGGTTTATTGCTTTCGATTGCAATGATAATTTTTTCAGCATTTACAGCCTTAGCAACAAGCAATGCACCTGCAAAAATAAGCTGAGGCCTTTCGAGCATAGCTCTATGGTCAGATGTAAGATATGGTTCACACTCAGCACCATTAATTAAAACAGTATCAATTTTACAGTCGGACGGAGGCGAGAGCTTAACATGCAACGGAAAAGCAGCTCCACCCATACCTGTAATACCTGATTCTTTAACTTTATGTACTATATCAGCAGAATCCAATGAATCAACGTAATCTTTGATTGATTTTGGATTAAGTTCAAGACTAAAAGGTTTTATAGACGGGTCAAGCTTATCTTCGTAATCATTTTTTATAAACACACACATAGCCTCACCGCCACCGGGATGCGGATGTGATTTTATAGCAGAAACCGTTCCCGAAACCGAAGAATGCACAGGTGCTGAAACAAAAGACTGCGATTCACCTATTTTCTGTCCCATATATACATAATCTCCAACGTTAACCAAAGGGTCACAAGGTGCACCAATATGCTGACGAAGTGGGATAATAATTTCATCAAGCGGTATATGCTTTGTAACAGGAACTTTATTCGTAAGTTCCTTTTTATCATTCGGATGAATTCCACCCTTAAAAGTTTTAAACTTCATAAATGCTCTCCTTATACAAGTGTATTCTAAACCATACGAGTAATTATATCATAAAATTTGTCTAATATCAATACAAAAGATACATTTTAATGTTTACAAAAGGGATTTTTTTTGATATACTTGACATATGGATAAGATTAAAGATGATGAAATTTTCAAAGCACATATAAAAGATAAACACCAAAAATGTTTTTCTAAAAATATTCAGACCGAAACGGGATTTCTTGACTTACGACAACAAAGCATTGTGCATGAAATGTCCCGTAGTTTTTGTGTGCCGTATATTATGTACGGAGGCTATGAAGATGCCCAAAGGAAGAAATTATATTTTCTTCCTGACTATTACGAAGTTCCTGAAAACAATATTTCTATAATCGATGTTAGTTATAAATCAACAACAACGTTAAGTCACAGAGATTTTCTTGGTGCAGTATTAGCAACGGGACTGAAGCGAGATAGAATCGGAGATATCCTTGTGTTTGAACACAGTGCTCAAATCATTGTTGAAAACGACGTATCAGATTATATTTATTCTAATTTATTTAAGGCAGGTAAAGTTAACCTTAAATTATCAATACTTGATCTCAAACATTTAAAAAACGCAGAGCAAAAAACTAAAATTATCACAGATACGGTTATGTCTCTCCGATTAGATTCATTGATAAGTTCAGCTTTTTCTTGTTCAAGATCAGACGCAGTTAAACACATAAGCACAGGTAATGTTTATCTTAATGACCTTCAAACAATTAAACCTGATAAATTAGTATGCGAAGGAGATAAATTGATTTTACGTGGTAAAGGTAAAGTCATTTTAAAATCAATTGGTTCTCTAAGTAAAAAAGGAAGAATCAATATTCAAATTGAAAAGTTTATTTAAAAAGCGATGAAGCAACAGCTTCATCGCTTTACCATTAAAATTCAAGTTTAGATTCTATAAATGGAACAACTTCTTCGATTTTCATTCTTGTCTGCTCCATGGTATCTCTGTCTCTAACAGTAACACATCCATCCTCAACAGAATCAAAGTCATAAGTAATGCAGAATGGTGTTCCAATTTCATCCTGTCTTCTGTAACGCTTACCGATTGAACCGGCTTCATCATATTCACAGTTAAAATGCTTAGCGATCTGAGAGTAAAGCTCAGTGGCACCTTCTGAAAGTTTTTTAGAAAGAGGCAAAACTGCAGCTTTAACAGGAGCAAGAGCAGGATGCAATCTCATAACAACACGTGTATCATTCTCTCCTACTTCCTCTTCGTCATAAGCTTCACACAAGAATGCCAAAGCAACTCTGTCAGCACCAAGTGAAGGTTCTACGCAATACGGAACATATCTTTCGTTTGTAACAGGATCAATGTATTCCATCGATTCTCCTGATGTATTCTGGTGCTGTAAAAGATCGTAATCTGTTCTGTCGGCGATGCCCCAAAGTTCACCCCAACCAAACGGAAATACAAATTCAATATCTGCAGTACCTTTAGAATAAAAAGCAAGTTCTTCAGGTGAATGATCACGGAACCTTAAATTTTCTTCCTTAATGCCCAATGAAAGCAAGAAATCCATACAATACTTTTTCCAATACGCAAACCATTCAAGGTCAGTACCCGGTTGACAGAAAAATTCAAGTTCCATCTGTTCAAATTCTCTTGTTCTGAATGTAAAGTTTCCGGGAGTAATTTCATTTCTGAATGATTTGCCAACCTGTCCAATACCAAAAGGCAACTTCTTTCTGGCTGTTCTTTGTACATTCTTAAAATTAACAAAAATTCCCTGTGCAGTTTCAGGTCTTAAATATAATTCTGATTTTGAATCTTCTGTTACACCCTGAAATGTCTTGAACATAAGATTAAACTGTCTGATATCTGTATAATTATGCTTACCACACTGAGGACAAACTACATTATTATCATTGATGTAAGCAAGCATCTTTTCATTACTCCAACCATCAACAGTAAGACTTTCTCCATTTGCAAAAGCATAATCTTCAATAAGTTTATCTGCTCTGTGTCTTGCTTTACATTCTTTACAGTCCATAAGTGGATCAGAAAATCCGCCAACATGACCTGAAGCTACCCAAGTCATCGGATTCATAAGAATAGCCGCATCCAAACCTACGTTATAAGGACTCTCCTGAATAAATTTTTTCCACCATGCCTTTTTGACGTTATTCTTAAATTCAACACCCAACGGACCATAATCCCAGGTATTAGATAAACCGCCATATATTTCAGAGCCAGCATACACATAACCTCTACCCTTACAAAGAGCAACGATTTTTTCCATAGTCTTCTGACTGTTTTCCATTTTTCTTCCTCCGTTCAAATAAATAGATAATTTATTCTACCATTTTTTATTGCATATGTCAATGTTTAAAACACTTTACCTGAATAAATATTTTCATCTTATTCCCAATTTGACAAAATTCTCATAAGTTCTAATGTATAATTAAGACGGTGATAAAATTGTATGTATACATAGATTTACTATTTATGACAAATTTTCTTATCAATATGTTTTTATTACTTATTACAGCTTATACAGTAAAAAAGAAGATTTATCCTTTAAGATTAATTTACGGAACTTTTACAGGTACCATAAGCATCTTATTAATATTAATTAGATTAAGTAATATATCGTTGTTTATTTTAAAATTTGTAACCGCAATTGTTATGTTGAAACTTACGTTTAAAGCAAAAGGAAAGGAATTTCTGAAAATAACTGTTACATTTTATTTGCTTTCTTTTACTTTTAGTGGTATTATATATTTTTTAAAAAATTCTTTTTACGAAAATAACATTCTAAACTATATTACAATAAGTTTAAGTGCATTAATTTTCGTAATTCTTATTGTACTATCCATTAATTCAATAAAAAAAAGAATATACGAAAAGAATTTATACAAAAATGTAACAATAATACACCATAATAAATCCATTACACTTACCGGATTTATAGATTCCGGAAACAATCTTACTGAGCCACTCACAGGACTTCCCGTTATTATCGTACATAAAAATGAACTGAGAATTTTTGGTAAAATACTAACATTTCCTATTATGTGCCACACAATATCAGGAAACGGCGTAATTGAAGTATTTCAACCAGATAAATTTATAATCGATAATCTTGAGGAAAAAGTGTATATAGGAATTTCTGATAAAATTAAGAATGATAATTTTTCAGTTTTGCTGAACAATAATTTAAGGGGGTATAAAAATGCTTCTTGAAAAAATTAAAACTATTTTTATAAAGTTTACAAAGGATAGTGAAGTGTTTTATATAGGTGGAAGTGAAACTTTACCACCTCCTCTTTCGAGAGATGAAGAATTAAAGGTTATAAACAATATAGGCAATGAAAGTAATAAGAAAATCCTAATTGAACATAACTTACGTTTGGTAGTTTACATAGCTAGAAAATTTGAAAATACCGGTATAGGAATTGAGGATCTTATATCTATAGGAACTATCGGATTAATCAAAGCTATAAATTCTTTTAAACCAGATAAAAATATTAAATTGGCAACTTATGCTTCACGATGCATCGAAAATGAAATTTTAATGTATCTGAGAAAAAGCAGTAATCAGCGACAGGAAATTTCAATTGACGAACCTTTGAATACAGATTATGATGGAAACGAGCTTGTACTATCAGACGTACTCGGTTCAGATGTAGATTTAATTCAAAAAACCATAGATGACGAAGTAGATAAACAATTACTGTCAGCTGCACTCACTAAACTTAACGAACGAGAAAAAACAATAATGGAAATGAGGTTTGGACTTTACGGCAGACAAGAAAAAACACAGAAAGAAGTAGCTGACATTCTTGGTATATCCCAGTCATATATTTCACGACTTGAAAAAAGAATTATTAAAAGGTTAAAGAAAGAAATTGATAAATTAAGTGGTTAGCCACACTCTTTTAACAATTATAAAAAAGATATTTTACAGAAATTCCGTATCATACTATATAAATACAAGAAAACACACACCGTACAAAGGTGTGTGTTTCAATAAATCACAAATCATTTACCGTTAAATCCTCAAGAGTCTCACGACGAACAGCAATATAGTCTTCGCCACTATTTATCATAACTACAGGTGGACGTGGTATTCTGTTGTAATTTGACGCCATAGAATAGTTATATGCACCTGTTGTAGCAACAGCAACAATATCGCCCCTATGCGGCTTTGGTATAGTTATATCCTCTTGTATAACATCACCACTTTCACAGCAGCGACCTACTAGGGAACATTTATAATTACTCTCTTTATCCATTTTATTTGCTAAAAAGACAGTATACGGTGATTTATATAACGCATATCTTGGATTGTCTGTCATTCCACCATCAACGGAAAGATAGTTTTTATATCCCGTAATTTCTTTAACAGTACCTGCTGTATAAAGAGTCATACCTGCATCTGCAACAATACTCCTTCCGGGTTCCATTAAAATTTGCGGCATTGGATAATTCATAGCATCAATTTTAAGTTTAACAGCTTCATAAACTTTCTTGATATTTTCTGCAATATCAATATATTCATCATCATCTGTATATCGTACGCCGTATCCGCCACCTAAATCCAATTCTTTTGCAGTATAATCAAATTTTTCTCTCATAAGCCCCATAAAATCAAGCATTATCTCCGAGCCTCTAAGGAAAGTATCTGAATCAAATACATTAGAGCCGATATGACAATGAAAACCGCATAACTGAATATGCTTAAATTTAAGAGCATATTCAACAATTTCTTCAGCCTGACCCGTTTCGATAGCTGTTCCGAATTTCGAATCGACCTTACCGGTATTTACGGCCTCGTAAGTATGAGTATCAATCCCCGGAGTTAGTCTTAAAAGTATCTTTTGATTTTTCCCTAATTTAGATGCAATACGTTCAATTGCATCTAATTCATCAAAACCGTCTACAACAAAGTGACCTAAAGAGTTTTCCATGGCAAAACTAATATCATCATCAGTTTTGTTATTACTATGAAAATATGCTTTTTCAAGAGGAAACCCAGCACGCAAAGCAGTGTATATCTCACCTGATGAAACAACATCAATACCCATATTTTCTTCCTTCATAATCTCGTATATACGTTTAAAGGAACATGCCTTGCTAGCATATAAAACAGTAAAATTATCGTATAATTTTCCTAAGGCATTCTTATAAATTCTACAGTTTTCACGGATTCTTTCCTCGTCCATAAGATATAGCGGTGTGCCATATTTTTTCGCTAATGTCAAAGTATTCATACCTGCAAAGTGCAAATTACCGTTAACTGATTCAATATTTTTACAAAGCATTGACACATCACCTTTCTTTTGTGTATTATTTTGAAAATTCATCATAAATAGCTTTCAATGCTAATTCATAATCACATTCATCAACAGCAATAATAATATTAATTTCGCTTGAACCCTGATCTATCATTCTGATATTGATATCTGCATTCGATATTGCAGAAAGAACTCTTACAGCAACACCTTTGGTTTTAACCATACCTCTACCAACTACTGCTATGAGAGAAATACCATCTTCAATAGTAAAAGTATCCGGATTACACTGTTTAAAGATATCTCTTGTAATATCATCACGTTTACCATTAAGAGCATCTGTATTAAGAACTACAGTCATAGTGTCAATTCCCGACGGCAGATGTTCAAATGAAACCCCATGCTTTTCAATAACTTCAAGAACTCTTCGACCGAATCCAAATTCTGAATTCATCATATCTTTTTCAATAGATATTGTAGAAAAACCTTTTTTGCCGGCAATACCTGTAATCACGCCCGGTTTATCATCATCACCTACAACAGGAACAATCATTGTTCCCGGATCAAGTGGTTTATTGGTATTTCTTATATTAATTGGTATACCACTTTCTCTGACAGGAAAAACAGCATCTTCGTGAAGAACAGTTGCACCCATATATGCAAGTTCACGAAGTTCTCTGTATGTTATAACTTCGATAACACGTGGATTATCAATGCATCTTGGATCAGCCATATACATACCTGATACATCTGTCCAGTTTTCATAAATATCAGCACCCATCGCTCTGGCAACAATTGAACCGGTAATATCAGAACCACCTCTTGAAAAGGTCTTAATAGTTCCATTAGGCATACTACCATAAAAACCAGGAATAACAGCATATTCATATTTTGAAAGAATTTCAGAAAGCTTCTGGTTTGTTTTCTCAGTATCAAGTTTTCCGCTGTTATCAAAGAAAATGCCGGATTCAGCATCCACAAACTCATAACCCAGGTATTTTGCTAAAACCATCGCATTTAAGTATTCTCCACGACTGGCAACATAGTCTTCTCCTGCGTGATGCAAAATAGCAAGCTTAATCTTTTCGAATTCACTGTCAAGTGAAAAATCCAAGCCTAAATCTTTGATAATTTCATTATATCTGACTTCTATTTTCGCAAAAGACTCATCAACACTTTTTTTCTCGAATGATGCTTTAAAGCAATCATACAATAAATCAGTAACTTTAATATCATCAGAATTCCTTTTTCCCGGCGCAGATGCAACCACATAACGTCTTTCAGGCTCGCTTTTTACAATTTCAGCAACTTTTCTGAATTGATCTGCATCTGCCAGCGAACTTCCGCCGAATTTTAAAACTTTTAACATTATAATCCTCCTACACTAAACAATGTGCTCATAAGTGAAACTTACTTAATATCAATACCTAATGATTTCATAATATCAAACATTTTATCTTCATTTTGTTTTTCCATCACTGTTAAAGGCAATCTCAGGTAATTTTCGCAAAAACCCATAGCACTCATGGCAGCTTTAACAGGTATAGGATTAACCTCACAAAACAGTGCATTAATCATGTCAAGGAATTTGAGCTGTAAAGCTCTGCTTTCAGCAACATTACCATTTAAAAATTCGTGACACATTCTGCTTGTTTCTTTTGGCAGTACATTAGAAAGAACAGAAATTACACCTTTGCCTCCTAAAGACAATATAGGGACTACCTGATCATCATTGCCCGAATATATATCCATTTTATCACCAACGACAGCAGCAATTTCCGCTATCTGAGATATATTACCACTAGCTTCTTTAATTCCAACAATATTCGGATGCTCAGCAAGTACTGCGCAGGTTGCGGGAGTAATGTTTACGCCTGTACGTGACGGAACACTATACAAAATTACAGGTTTAGTGCTGGCATCAGCAATTTTTGTAAATGTTTCAATTAATCCTTTTTGTGTTGCTTTATTGTAATAAGGTGTAACAACAAGAACTGCATCCACACCAACCTGACAAGCAAACTTAGTCAGCTCTATTGCATACGAAGTATCGTTACTGCCGGTCCCTGCAATAACAGGTACTCTTCCGTCGATACACTTTACCGCAAATTCAATTGCCTCTTTGTGTTCAGCATCTGATAGTGTGGAGCCCTCACCGGTTGTACCACAAATTACCAGAGCATCTATTCCCTCTTTAATCTGCCAATTAATCAATTCTTCAAACTTAACAAAATCAATACCTTTTTCATTAAGTGGAGTAATCAAAGCTGTAGCAGCACCCGTAAAAACTGTTTTTTTCATCAATATAACCTCCTACACACAACAAAAATAGCCGCATAAGAGACATACGGCTATCAAACTCCAATAGGAATTAAATACAGATAGCACTCCGCTCTTAAAGCGACAGCAACACAGATATTATTCCATATTGCCAGGCAAACCTTACACCTCAGTTCCCTTCGGCACCTATACCTTTCACCGACAAATCTTTGTGAAGACTGTAATGCCGGATACTGATTATAAAATGCACCTCTATCATATTATATGAATTTTAACATAAATTTCGCTTAATGTCAATATAAAAAGCTCATTTTATGTTTTAAATTATTTTTTAAGTTTCTGATTTAATTGAGCCTGAACTTTAATTGGTAAGCCAAACAGATTAATAAATCCTGCAGAATCTTTCTGATCATAAACCTCATCTTCACCAAATGTTGCAATTTCTTCAGAATATAGTGAATATTCACTCCAAACACCGGCTTTAATAATATTGCCTTTATAAAGCTTGAGCTTAACTTTACCGGTAACGCACTCCTGTGTCTTATCAACAAAAGCCGAAAGTGCTTCACGAAGTGGTGTAAACCACTGACCATTATAAACTAAATCCGCAAAAGTAACAGACAATTCTTCCTTTTTATGAGCTGTCATTTTGTCAAGACACATAGTTTCAAGATAGTTATGTGCAAAATAAAGAATTGCACCACCGGGAGTTTCGTACACACCACGACATTTCATACCAACAAGTCTGTTTTCAATAATATCAAGAAGGCCAATACCGTTAGCTCCGCCAACTTCATTAAGTTTGAGGATAATTTCCTTAGCGGACATTTTTTCATCGTTGAAAGCAACAGGCACACCCTGTTCAAAATCAAGAGTTATGTATGTAGGTTCATCAGGAGCCTGTAGTGGAGATACTCCCATTTCAAGAAACCCTTCTTTTTCATACAAGGGTTCGTTTCCGGCATCCTCAAGATCCATACCTTCATGTGAAAGATGCCATAAATTCTTATCTTTAGAATAGTTAGTTTCGCGATTGATTTTAAGAGGAATATTGTGTGATTCTGCATATTCAATTTCCTCATCACGAGACTTAATATTCCATTCTCTCCATGGAGCAATAATAGGCATATCAGGAGCAAAAGCTTTAATAGCAAGTTCAAAACGAACCTGGTCATTACCTTTACCTGTACAGCCATGGCATATAGCATCAGCTTTTTCTTCAAGAGCTATTTCAACAAGCCTCTTGGCGATAATAGGTCTTGCAAATGATGTACCAAGCATATATTCTTCATATTTAGCACCTGCTTTAACAGTAGGAATAATAAAATCATCTACGAAAGTATCAGTCAAATCTTCTATATAAAGCTTAGATGCACCAGTCTTGATTGCTTTCTCTTCAAGACCTTCAAGTTCATCAGCCTGACCTACGTTTCCTGAAACTGCAATAACTTCACAATTATTATAATTCTCTTTAAGCCACGGAATAATAATTGAAGTATCAAGTCCTCCTGAATATGCAAGGACCACTTTTTTAATTTTATTCTTGTCCATAAAATATACCTTCCTTTAAACAATTTTGAGTATATATTAACACATTTTCACAATAAATGCAATACTTTTTTATTAAATTATGAATATTTTTACATCATTCTTGTATATTTTTGCATCAAATAGTAGATTTGTGCTTAAAATAAAGACTTTTAAATAATAAAATTATCATTATAACGGAAAAAATACTTCCGAAAAAAATACCTACTCTGAGATTATCATTAAAAGCGCCGGAAATGAATCCTATAAATGTGGGACCTGCAGTACATCCGGCGTCACCAGCCAAAGCTAGTAAAGCAAACAAAGCTGTGCCACCCTTAGGAATCTTTTTATGAGCAATAACGTAAGTTCCCGGCCACATTACTCCGACGGAAAAACCACAAATAGCACAACCTGAAAGTGCAATCAACGGATTTTCAGAAAGTGAAGCAACAAAATACCCAACCATGCATAAAATTGCAGAGAACAAGGTGTATTTTTCCAAATCAAAGCCGTTTCCTTTAATTGAATAAAACAGTCTTGAGCAACCCATAAATAAAGCAAACATACAAGGCCCTAATATATCACCAATAGTTTTAGTAACATTTAACCCTGATTCAGCAAAGGCTGAAGCCCACTGACTCATTCCAAGTTCACAAGCTCCTGAACAAATCATAAGAATTAGCATCTGATAAAAAACTTTATCTTTTAAAAGCTCTGTAACAGACATTCCATGTTTTTTATCTTCAAGAGTGTTTATTGGAACAAAACAGAAATAAATCATATTTAAAATTGGAATAATCGTCCATATAATAGTGAGATATGCTCTGTTTTCTATTCCAAAAATGCTAAAAAACAAGGTAGAAAGTAATACAACAATAAGTTGTCCCCAAGAATAAAAAGAGTGCAAAAAACTCATAACAGAAGATTTCTTTTCACTGGGACCTGCCTCAACAACAGGACTTATTAAAACTTCAAGTAATCCTCCACCAATTCCATATATCATAACACTTATCAATAAACCGGCGAAAGGTTCTATCAATTCCGGTAAAATAGAAAGACTCCAAAAACCGACAATTGAAAATATATGTGCCATTAAAATCAACCGTCTGTATCCGATTTTATCAGCAAATAAAGCTGACAACAAATCAATCGCAAGCTGCGTTAAAAAATTCACAGTAATCAGTAGTGCTATTTTTTCCAATGAAATGTTATAAACTTTATTATATGTCACAAACAAAAGTGGTGCATAATTATTTACAATAGCTTGCACAGCATAACTTATACTGCATGCGGCTACTGTATGATTATAACTCAATCTATTTTTCATATCATATCCAAGTCCTTTATAAGTTTCATACGTTCAGTACCTTTTATTTCATCAGCAATAGGCTTGTATTTAACAAACTGATGAATCTTTTTCCTTTGCTTAATCATTTTGTGTAATACATTTTTTAAATGAGTAATTCTTGCCCGCCAAACACCAAGATGCGGATATTTTTCATTCATAGAACGCTTTGTTAAAGATAAATAATCTTTGAGATTATCACGTCTCCATTTAGTCATATGTCTAACGAAATCAATACTTCCTTTTTCTTTTAATTTTATTTCATTATACAATTCATAAAAGTCTCCCATCGACTTTTTTATACCGAAAGCACCGCTGTTTTCGCAATCGCTGAGAATTTCTTCGCAGACTATATCCAAATGGTTATCGATGTTAAACAGATTAATTCCCCAGTATTTTTGTCCGATATAATATAAACAATCTACAAACTTTTTATATTTCAATTTAGTAAACAATTTATCTGCATTGACAAAATCGATATCTTTGAAATAATTTGCAGTATACAAAACAATGTCCATTATTTGTTTTAATGTAAGTCCGTTTGATAAAAAATGTTTGACGGCATGTAAAATGAGATACACGTATCCGTCGTTGATACTTAATGTAAAACATTCATTATCATCAGACAACTTAACTTTTCTGAAGTTTTCTTCAGCTCTATGTCCGTTAAACCAAACTGATGTCATAAAATCATAGTATAAAGAAATATGAACCTCAACAAGACCAATTACAGGATGCCTGCATTCAGTGTGGTTAGCCGATTTACTTCGAGGAGAATATGAAAAGCCGAATTCAGACATTATCTTAAGTACATCGGATTCACGATCTTCATCCACAAGAATATCGATATCGCCGGAAATACGCATTGCCGGAAATTTATATAATGTAGACAATGTATCACCTTTAAGAACTGCATAAGAAATTTTTCTGTTTTCAAATTCTTTGATAACTTCATTAAATGCCGCTATTTTACAAGCATTTCTATTACATGAAATCATTACCTGTGAATTGATTTTTTCATAATTATCAAGTTTAATTTCACCTTTTTTATGTAAAAGTTTTAAAGAAGCAAAAACAAGATGAAATATCCCCTGCTCTCTTGCTTTTTCAAGAATAACATCGTAATCGCTTGTAATATCGCAGTTCAAAGTACTTCCTAACGAAGCACATCCCAAAAGGTGCATCATATTTTTAAATTCCTGAGTCATATAATTCACTTTCTTTACTTTCTATTTTAAAATATCGTTAACCTCAAAATCAGAGTCAATTAGATTAATATTCAATCCGGGTGTTTTATATAAAACACCTTTACTGATTATTAAAAATTCGTATTCAGGATGATTTATATAGAATTCTTTTGCCTTCTCTTTACCCATAACTAATAGTGCAGTCGAATAAATATCACATTCCGCAGAACTTCTACCAATAACCGTAACAGACTCTATATAATTATCAGATGGATACCCCGAACAAGGATCAAAAATATGATGAAATATCTTGCCATCCTGTTCAAAGTATCTTTCATATGTACCCGATGAAACCACTGCTTTATCATTAACAGCAGTTGTGCAAACTACATCCCCTCTTTGTGAAAATGGTTTCTGAATACCCACAGTAATATCATTATTATCGCTGTAAGAATAAACATTTCCACCTAAATCAATAATCGCTTCCTTTATACCCTTAGTTTTAAGCAAAGCTACAACACAATCAGCGGCATACCCCTTCACAACACCACCTAAATCTATTTTTGCTCCGTTAAGTTCAACAATATTATTTTTAACAATGATTTTTGAAAAATCACTGCTTTTAAGAGCATTACCTATTTCCTCATCAGTTGGAATACGAGGGTTTTCACCAGACAGATTCCATAAGTCCTTTAACTCCTTAAGAGCAATATTAAAATTCCCATCAGTTTCATAACACATCTTCAATGAAAACTCTATTAACCGAGCAACATCATCAGGTACTTCTTTTATCGCTCCTTCATTTAATTTGTAAATATAGCTTTTGCTATTGTAAGCATTAAACTTAAAATCAATATCATATAGTAATTTTTCAACATCATTCAGAACATCCTGATTACCTCTAATTTTAATTTTCATAACAGTATCCATAGCATATACTGTAACTTCACTTTCAAGAAAATAGTTATTATATACAATAACCGATAAAATCAAGATAAACGAGATGATCAAAATTAAACTTTTTCTCAAATTTTCCTCCTAATAAAAAAGACAGGCAATGCCCGTCTTAAAACTAACATTACAGTATAATTGTACCACAAATTTATACTTTCTGCAATCAAATATTTATTTCTTCTGTTCTTTTAGGAATTTTTATAAGATATTCAATAAAATCTTCGTGCTCGTTCTTTGAAGTTTCTACTTTAACTCCGGATTTTTTTATAGCATCCACCGCTTTATTAATGGTGTTAACAAACACTCTCAGATGAACAGCACCTTTGATTTTACCTCTGAATTTATTGTTTTGTGAAGTAATTTTTTCAACAGTTCTGTCAACTAATTCATCTGTCTGTACAACATTATAATGATTTTCACAAATTATTTTTAAAAGCTTAGTTTGTAAATTTTCATCTTGTATTCTAAGAAGTGCTCTTGCATGACGTTCTGTTAAATGATTGTCAGTTATTATTTTTTTTACATTCGGGGATAACCGTAGTAATCTAAGTTTATTCGCAATGGCAGACTGACTTTTACCAAGTCTCATTGCAAGCTGTTCCTGCGTATATTGGTGTTCTTGAACCAGATGTGATAAAGCATCTGCTTCCTCTAAAAAAGATAAGTCCGCTCTTTGTAAATTCTCCAGAAGTGCTATTACGGCTGAATCATTTTCATTTGCATCTATTACGATACAAGGAATTGTTTTCATCCCCGCTATTTTTGATGCCTTAAGACGTCTTTCTCCTGAAATCAATTCAAATCCTCCAATACAGTTTTTACGCACAGTAACCGGTTGAATAACACCAAACTCACGTATACTCTGAGCAAGCTCACTAATTGCTACAGGTTCAAAATTTTTTCTAGGCTGATATGGATTTAAAGAAATTTTATCTATACTAACCTGAATTACACTATTTATTATTTCTTCATTTAAGTTCTGCTGATACATTTTTATCTCCCTTTCGTATATATCGTTATTTCTATAAACAATTATACAATATATTGTGATTTTTTGAAACATATTTCGGTTGATAAAATATTATCAAAAATAACAAAAGAACCGCTATTTCAACGGTTCTTTTGACGGTTTACCCGCTTTTCTTGGATAGCATGATGGAGTTTGTCGTATTTTTTTTATTGAAATAATTGAATGATTAATATCGGAATCGGGTAAATTATAAACTGTATGCCCTGAAACTTCTCCACCTAACTTATGAACAGCAGTTGTAGCTGCCTCAATTTCAGCATATGCATCAGGCCCCTTCATAGAGAGAAATGTTCCGTTAATCTTAACAAATGGCATGCAATATTCACTCAATGTGGAAAGGTTAGCAACGGCTCTTGCAACAGCAAAATCAAACGTTTCACGTAAATTTTTGTCTTTTCCGCCATCCTCCGCACGAGAGTGTATATATGTTATATCTTTAAACCCAAGATTATCCCCTACACACTTCAAAAAATCAATCCTCTTATTAAGAGAATCAAGCAACGTAAGATCAATATCAGGCTTTAAGATTTTTATAACCATTCCGGGAAATCCGGCACCTGTACCTACATCTATAACTTTTCCATTAATATCTTCATGGCAAAGACATATACCACTATCAATAAAATGTTTTAAGTATACATCTTCTTTTTCGGTTATAGCCGTCAAATTAAATTTTTCATTCCATTCGCACAAAAGCTTATAGTAAACCTCAAATTGTTCAACTTGCAAATCATTAAGTTCAATTCCTATTTTACTGAAACCTGATTTAAGCATTTTCATCCTGCTTTCTTTGATTATTTAATTGCTCAAGATAAATTATAAGTACACTTATATCGGCAGGTGACACTCCTGTGATTCTTGAAGCCTGACCAAGAGACATCGGTCTTATAGCATCAAGCTTTTGCCTTGCTTCAATTCTAAGACCCTTAATAGAATTATAATCAATGTCCGAAGGTAATTTTTTCTTCTCCATTTTAGCAAATTGTGAAACTTGTGAAAGCTGTCGTTTTATGTAACCTTCATACTTTATCTGAATTTCAACTTCTTCAGCTTCATATTTAGTTAAGGCTGGTCTGTCATCATCAACAGTCAGTAAGCAGTCATACGTAATTTCCGGCCTTCTGATAAGTTCAATAAATTTTACTCCGGTTTTAATTTCCGTAGAATTCATTTCTTTTAACAAGTCATTTACACGTTTGGGAGAAGCAATTTTTTCAGATAGTCTTAAAATTTCGTTCTCAATTCGTTCCTGCTTTCTCAGCATATTACTGTAACGTTCATCTGAAACCAAACCTACTCTATGACCTATAGGCATCATTCTCATATCAGCATTATCCTGTCTTAGAAGTAAGCGATATTCAGAACGGGAAGTCATCATTCTATATGGCTCTTTTGTACCTTTAGTAACCAAATCATCAATCAATGTTCCAATATACGATGAGCTCCTCGTAAGAATCATTTTCTCTTCACCTTTAATTTTTAATGCAGCATTTATACCTGCAACAATTCCCTGAGCTGCAGCCTCTTCATATCCTGAACTACCATTGAATTGACCAGCTCCATAAAGTCCCGAAATTTCTTTGAATTCAAGAGTAGGCTCAAGCTGTGTGGGCTCAATGCAATCATATTCAATAGCATAAGCTGTTCTTGTCATTATGACATTTTCAAGACCTTTGATTGTACGCAGCATTTTGATCTGAACGTCTTCCGGTAAGCTTGATGACATACCCTGCACGTACATCTCTTCGGTATCTGCTCCCATAGGCTCTATAAAGATCTGGTGTCTTTCCTTATCTTTAAAACGCATTACCTTATCTTCAATAGACGGACAATATCTCGGACCCACACCTTCTATAACACCACTGTATAAAGGTGAACGATGAATATTATCCATTATAACTTTATGAGTCTCCGTGTTCGTATAGGTCATATAACAGTAAGCTTTATTTTCACCCACATCATCTGTATCAAAAGAAAATGGATGTATATCACTGTCACCATCCTGTTTTTCCATTAAATCGAAATTTAGTGATGATGAAAGAACACGTGCCGGCGTACCTGTTTTGAATCTCATAAGTTTAATTCCTTGATTTCTAAGACAATCTGAAAGACCACGAGCCGGGAACAAGCCATCAGGACCGCTCTCATAATTTACATCTCCGATAATAATTCTTCCTTTAAGGAAGGTTCCTGAAGCTATTATTGCAGCTTTAACCTCAAAAGTAGCGCCTACGTGTGTTGTTACAGAACATACTCTTTTATCACTAAAACCTATGTCGGTAATTTCTGCTTGTCTTAAGTGCAAATTAGGCTCTGTTTCAAGAACATGTTTCATATATTCCTGATAACGTCTTCGATCACTCTGCACTCTCAATGAATATACAGCCGGACCTTTTCCTTTATTTAAAATTTTAGATTGCAAAAATGTCTTATCTGCGGCTTTACCCATTTCGCCACCTAATGCGTCTATTTCACGCACAAGATGACCTTTCGCAGTACCTCCGATACTTGGATTGCATGGCATATTCCCCACAGTATCCAGGTTAATTGCAAAAATTATAGTTTTAAGCCCCATTCTGGCACTTGCTAATGCTGCTTCAATTCCTGCATGGCCTGCGCCAATTACAGCAACATCATAACTACCTGCAAAATATGACATACAAATATCAAACCCTTTCTATCATTTGCCAACACAAAAACTACTAAAAATTCTATCAACAATTTCCTCTGAAACAGTAAGACCGACAATTTCGCCTAATGCTTCGAGTGATTCTTGAACATCAATACTAATTAAATCAAATGGCATACCACTTGTTATAGAATTATAAGCATTCAACAAACTCTCTTTACATCTCGATAGACATTCAAAATGCCTTTCGTTAGTGATAATATCACCTTCATAATCTCCTTTAATTTCCTCGGCAATATTTTTAATCTCATCTATAAGAACATCTAATCCTTCACCTGTTGTTGCAGAAATTCTGATACCTTCTATAGGTGTTTTTTCAAGTTGTTTATCACATTTATTTAAAACAATCAAAGCGTTTTTCTTCTGTATTTGAGATAATATTTCCTCATCCTCATTATCAAAAGCACGCGACAAATCAAAAACAGCAAGAATAAGTGAAGCATCCTGAGCTGCTTTCAAACTTCTTTCAACGCCTATTTTTTCCACAATATCATCAGTCTTATGTATTCCTGCCGTATCCATCAATTTCAACATAAGACCGTCTATGTTAATGTATTCTTCAACAACGTCACGAGTTGTTCCTGCTACATCTGTTACAATAGCTTTATCTACACCGGACAGGCAATTTAGCAAAGAAGACTTACCAACGTTAGGTTTCCCTATTACTGCCACCGGAAGACCTTCTTTAATAATTTTACCATAATCCGCTGTAGAAATTAATTTGTCAACTTTTTTAAGAATAACCTGAAGTGAATCAGCAATATCATCATCAGATAATTCATCAATACCTTCATCAGGAAAATCAATCATTGCCTGAAGATGAGCCGCAAGCTTTATTAAATCTTCTCGCATTTCATTTATATTTGATGATAATCTGCCTTCCATTTGGAAGACGGCATTTTCAGCACCTTTTTCAGATTGTGAATTAATTAAGTCAATTACACCTTCTGCCTGAGAAAGGTCAAGTTTTCCGTTTAAAAATGCTCTTTTGGTAAATTCTCCCCTGACCGCCATCTGGGCACCACATTCAATGGCACGTTTAAGCACTTTTTTTGCAATATGTATGCCGCCGTGACAGGATATCTCAACTATATCCTCACCTGTATAAGAATGAGGAGAACGAAAAACAGTAGCAATACCATAATCAAAAGTATTACCATTATTATCTATGATTTTCCCATACATTGCCGTATTAGCTTTAGCATCAAAAAGACGTTTTGTCTTGCCTGAAACAAAAAATTTATCAGCAATACAAAACGCCTCATCTCCGCTTATTCTGATAACGGCAATACCACCACTTCCGTGTGGAGTTGAAATTGCTGCTATAGTACTCACGAATACACTCCTATTATCTTGTCTTATTAGCTAAAGATACCACTACTTTTCTGTTAGGCTCTTCACCTACACTATAAGTAGTAATTTCATCATTTGACTGAAGCGCAGAATGAATAATCCTTCTTTCAAAAGGATTCATTGGCTCTAAAGTCATATTTCGACCGTTTCTGATAACTTTGTCTGCAACTTTATTAGCAAGTTTCTCGAGCGTTTCAGTTCTTTTTGCTCTATAATTTTCCGTATCAACAGTAACCTTGATATAGTCGTCACTATTTTTGTTAACAATAACACTGGTAAGATACTGAAGAGCATCAAGAGTTTCTCCACGTCTGCCAATTACTACGCCCATCTTTTCACCGGCAATATTAACATCAATAGAGTTATTTTCACCACTTTTCACTTCAACTTCAGCATCTACTCCCATAAGTGGAAGAATTTTATTTAAAAATTCTGAAGCTTTATCAGTTTCGACATCTTCAGTCCATGCAGAAATCTTGCAAGGCTTTGCACCGATACCAAAAATACCGTTAGTTGCATTTTCAAGTATTTCATATAATATATCATCAACTGACACACCCAATTTCTGAGCAGCCAGGCTTTTTGCTTCTTCGAGTGTTTTTGCTGTAACTTCAATATTAGGCATTTGTATTCTCCTCTTTTTTCTTAATAATAACAGTAATAATGCATTGCAGAATCATCTGCATAACATTACTCATAATCCAATAAAGACCTACACCTGCAGGTAAAATAAAACAAAAATATGCAGACATCAAAGGCATAACAATATTCATTGATTTCATCTGTTCATTTTGTTGAGTGTTTCCGGATATTTTAGCAGAAACGTACGAAGAAATATACGCAGTCAGTGCCGAAAGAGCCGGAATAATCCAAAGTAAATTAAATGTAGAAAATTCAGGCTTATCAGCTAAATTCAAACCAAAAAACTCGAAATTAATAGGATTGAATGAAATACTCAGTTTTTCAAGTATCAATTCGGTATTTTCTGCCATAGCAGTTGCAAGGCCAATCTGATCTTTTCCTGTAAATCCGATAAGCTTGATTATTTTCTGAATGTTTTCAGCTCCGATATGCATTATATACTTTACAGGACTTTGGATAACATTATATAAACCTATGATAATTGGAAGTTGAATTAATAATGGTAAACAACCTCCTGCAGGATTAACTTTATGGTCCTGATAAAGTTTAACCGTTTCCTGATTAAGACGATCTTTGTCGTTAGCATATTTCTTCTGCAATTTTTGAAGTTCGGGTTGCAATTTTTGCATCTGAACCATAGATTTCTGTTGTTTAACCATTAATGGTGCCAACAAAATCTTTACAACTATTGTGAAGAGAATAATTGTAAAACCATAATTTTGAACAAAAGAATAAATAAAGCTGATAATATAACCTAAAGGAGTCGAAATCAGCATATCAAATACATTCATATTATTTCCTTTCATAGCATCATTTCAAAGGGTCATACCCTCCTGAATGAAATGGATGACACTTCAAAATACGCTTTATAGCTAAAAAACTACCTTTTATCACACCATATTTCTCCAAAGCCTGAATTGCATACTGAGAGCAAGTAGGAATAAATCTGCAGCATGGCTTTTTAAAAGGTGATAAGTATTTTCTATATAATCTGATTAAAAATACAAAAAAATATTTCATAATTAATCTGAGAGTGCTCCAACCTGAATAAGAGCACTTTTTAAAGAATTGTCAATTTGTGCAAATGTGGCTTTAGCAGATGCCGTTCTTGCAACTATAACAATGCTTAAGGCTTCATTAAGGCTGTCCGCATAAGCTCTGAAACTTTCGCGGATAAGCCTTTTAACCCGATTACGTACAACAGCCTTACCGATTTTTTTACTTACAGTTATTCCGTATTTATTTCCAGTTCGGTTTTTCAGACAGTAAATAACAATATAAGTTGAAACGCCTTTGCTACCTTTATGATAGGCTCGTCTGAATTCTCTGTTTTCTTTAATCGTTTCCATTATAAAACCTTTTCTTACAAAAAGAACGTGTTAAACACGTTCTTAAGCGGATAATCTCTTTCTTCCTTTAGCTCTGCGGCTTGAAAGTACCTTTCTGCCGTTTCTTGTGCTCATTCTCTTTCTAAAGCCGTGTTCTTTAGCTCTATGTCTCTTTTTGGGCTGATAAGTTCTTAACATTCCGTACACCTCCTACAATAACTGCATCGTTAAAATTTTATCACAAATTGAAAAAAATGTCAACACATTTATTAAATAAAATTAAATTATTGTGCTTTTTTTAGTTGAAAATGGTTATTTAAGCAAATTCACCTTGTCGGTGCTCTCCCATTTTACTCCTAAATCAACACGTCCCATATGGCCGTATGCCGATAATTCCTTATATATAGGCTTTCTCAAATCAAGCTCCTTTATAATATTTGCCGGACGCATATCAAAAACCTTATTAATTCTTTCGGAAATTTCTTCATCAGAGATAATACCTGTACCAAAAGTGTCAACCATAACAGAAACAGGCTTTGCTACACCAATTGCATATGCAAGTTGAACTTCACACCTTTTAGCCAATCCTGCAGCAACAACATTTTTTGCAATATATCTCGCGTAATAAGCTGCACTTCTGTCAACCTTAGTCGGGTCTTTTCCGGAAAAAGCACCCCCACCGTGACGTGCATAACCACCATAAGTATCAACAATAATCTTTCTTCCTGTAAGTCCTGTATCGCCCTGAGGTCCCCCGATTACGAATCTACCTGTTGGATTTACAAGAATTTTGGTTTCATCATCTATAAGTTTATCGGGTATAATCTCATCAATGACATATTTCTTAATATCTCTGTATATTTGTTCAAGTGATACAGAATCAGAATGCTGAGTTGAAACAACAACGGTATCAACACGAACCGGTACGTCATTTTCATATTCAACAGTAACCTGCGTTTTACCATCAGGTCTTAAATAATCAAGAGTTGAATTTTTGCGAACCTCTGTAAGTTTTTTGGCAAGTTTATGAGCAAGCGTTATAGGAAGAGGCATAAGCTCTTCTGTTTCATCACAAGCATAACCAAACATCATACCCTGGTCACCTGCACCAATTTCAGATAGTGCTTCCTCTGCTCCCTCCTTAATTTCTTTAGCCTTATCTACACCTAAAGCAATATCAGCAGACTGCTCATCTATCTGAGTAAGTACGCCGCAAGTATTTGAGTCAAAACCAAATTTAGCACGATTATAACCTATATCATTAATTGTATTTCTGACGATTTTAGGGATATCTATGTTTGCTTTTGTTGAAATTTCACCCATAACAACAACAGTACCTGTAGTAACAAAAGTTTCACAAGCAACACGAGCCATAGGATCTTGTTCATATATAGCATCAAGAACTGCATCAGATACCCTGTCACAAATTTTATCCGGATGCCCTTCTGTTACAGATTCCGATGTGAATAATTTTCTGTTTAACATTTTTATTCTCCTTCTTTTGTAATACATAGTGATTATACTACACAAAAGAGAATTTTGCAAGACTATTTTAAATTAATCTTTATTGCAATAACAGTCATATCATCCTTACACTCTCTTGTCAATTTACATGCGTTTTCCATAATACAATCCGCAATTTCTTTTCCTTTCATATTTTTACAGCCTTTTATAGATGATTTGATCCACTCATCATCAGAACTTATATCACTAATTCCATCCGACATCATCAAAATAATATCACCATCTCTGAATTCTGATTTATAAGAATAAGACTGAGCTTCACTTATAATTCCTGCCGGTAGGCTACCAGAAGAAACTTCAGTAACAGCATTTTTTCTTAAAATATATGAACTTACTCCTCCTGTTTTTATGAATTCACCTTCACCGGTGTATAAATCAAATACAAACATATCAATTGTCGCAAAGCTCTCATTAAAGGATTTAAGTATCAAAACTGAATTTACAAGTTTTATTGCTGAATTTTTCTCTATTCCTGCAGAAAGTAACTTTTCAAGCAAATTTACCGTATCCTTACTTTCTCTTGCTGCTAAAGTACCTGTCCCCATTCCATCACTTAATGCTACGATTACTTTTTCTCCATCAGGTCTCATAATGCTGTAACTGTCACCACAAACTTTGTCTTTATCCGGCCTGATTCTTGATAGTCCTATATCAACATTAAAATTTTCCTGTTCAGATATATCAAATTTTTGAATACCCATTGCAACAGATGAATTTTCAATTTTCATACTTTTACCCATAATTTTATTACAGGTATCCAATAATAATTTGCGTGATAACTTACTATCATTTTTTACTGAAAGATTAATCCTCGTGTGTCTTGAATTTTCTCTTACAACTGTTATTGAAATCGGTTTTATACCATTAAGTTCGAGTTCTTCAACAACAGCATTTTCAATATCTCTGCGAAACGAGTACTTGCCATTCAATTCTTCTGCAAGATTTGAAGTAACTCTCGACATTGAACTAAACTGCTGTGAAATTAATAATTTATTTTCATCGGCTCTGCTCTCCCATATTTTATTCATTCTATATAATTCATAAACCTTATTAATTTCCACAACTAATTGTGAACAGTTAAAACAAATATCCCTGAAGGATGATTGAATATCGTATTGTTCAGCCCAACCTCTTTTTTCGCAAGCAAAAAATAAATTTTTTATTGATATGTATGTTTCATCATAATTATTCTTCCAACATCTTTTAGAACCCTTACATTTCCTACAAACACGTTCGCTAACTGATCGAATCATCGAATCTGTATTACTTTCAAATGTATTGTTATTTACTTTATTTTTTTCTGAAAGAACCATGGAAATACTATCGAATGCACTTGACAGTTTCTGTAGCCGATTATTAGTGAAATTCTTTACAATACTCATCCTTTGAATTTCATTATCCTCCTTATTTATCATGTTTGTAATATTGTATTTAATTTGTTCAAGTCTATCTTCGGGTATAATAAATAATGTTATTGCCGCTATTATAATTTCATATAAATTAATTAATATTTCACTTGAATCGTTAACAGCATATGTGAATAATGCGTTTGATAATATAAATGTTAAAATTACTCCTATTTTACCTAACTTCTTACCAAATGACGAAAACAAACCTGAGACAGCAAAAGAAGCAACACAATAAAGCATATTTGAATTATTAATTCCTATAGCAAGGCCAAGAACAATTCCACCGGTAGCACATATACTTACATTAAATTTATATGATATAAATAACATAATAAATATGCATATTATCCCTGATAATTTCATATCCAATGGTAATGCAACTTTTGAAAGAGCAGAAATTACTACCAAGCCGGTTAAAGCCAGTGGCATCAATTCGGTTTTTCTTATTTTTTTTCGTAATACAGGAGCAGAAAAAAAATCATTGACTACAACATAATGATTACTTAAAACATAAATAATAAAAGCTTCTAATATAACTTTCATTAAATCGTAAAGGTTAAAACCATTATAAATAATAAATAAAACTCCGGATATAAAATAAACTATTATGCATAAAATCACATACTTTTTATCACTGTTTATCATTGTTCTTCTAAAAGATAATATACTTATCAACAGCAAGGAAATTAAATATGGTAAAGCTATATATAAACCAAGACTTAGGTATCCGATAGCAGATACAAAAGCATAAGTTAATAGTGCCTTTTTTCTTGAAAATGAAATAAAACTTGAAATACCAAATGGAGAAAATCCTCCAGGCAGAATAACCATTGATGATACGCAACATATAAATGGTAAAATGGTATTTCTTAAAATATCAGCCGAAAAAACTTTTTTTCGTAATTTAGCAGTTCTATCATACATTTTAATCACTCCGTATAATTAATAAATTAATTATAAACGAACCGTGATAAAATTTCTGTCGTGTAATCTGCAAAAAACCTTTTTCCATTTGCTTTTTTGTATAAAAAAACCACCCATTTTTTTCATAGTTGCATATTTTGATAAAATATGATAAAATAATTCAAAAGCATTTAGGAGTGATGATATGACATATTTATGGCTCATTGTAATTATTGTTACAGGAATTACAGAGGCTGTAACTTCAGCAATTGTTTCAATTTGGTTTACTGTTGGTGCTATTTTTGCATTTCTTGCATCACTGATTTACATTGATCCTGTGTGGCAATTTATGATATTCATTGTGGTTTCGATACTTGCTTTAATTATTTCAAAGCCATTGGTAAAAAAGAAACTGTTAACCCGAAAGGTCCCCACAAACGCTGACCGTGTTATCGGTAAAATTGCTGTAGTAACAGAAAAAATTGATAATATCTCGGCTACAGGGCAAGTTAAGGTTGATAAGATGATTTGGTCTGCCAAATCCAAAAATGGTGAAATTATAGATGAAGGATGTACCGTGATGGTATCCGAAATAAAAGGTGTTAATTTAATTGTTAAAAACAAGGAGGAAGTCAAATGCCAGAAGTAATATTTATTTTAGTTATTCTTATTTTATTAGTTATAATAACCAATATAAAAATCGTCCCTCAAGCCAATAGTTATGTTGTCGAAAGACTTGGTGCTTTTCACTCTTGTTGGGACGTGGGACCACATTTTAAAATTCCGTTTATTGAAAAAATTGCCAAAAAAGTTTCGATTAAGGAACAAGTTGTAGACTTTCCACCTCAGCCTGTTATAACCAAAGATAATGTAACTATGCAAATTGATACAGTCGTTTACTATCAGATTACAGACCCTAAAATGTATGCCTATGGTGTTGAACATCCGATGTCTGCAATAGAGAATCTCACAGCAACAACCTTAAGAAATATCATCGGCGATTTGGAACTTGACGAAACATTAACTTCAAGAGAATTGGTTAATACAAAAATGCGTTCCATCCTTGATGAAGCAACTGACCCTTGGGGAATTAAAATCAACCGTGTAGAGCTCAAAAACATTCTCCCACCTCGTGAAATTCAAGATGCTATGGAAAAACAGATGAAAGCTGAAAGAGAACGAAGAGAAGCTATTTTAAAAGCCGAAGGTGAAAAGAAGTCCGCAATTCTTGTAGCAGAAGGTGAAAAAGAATCAAAGATTTTAGCAGCTGAAGCAGAAAAAGAAGCCGCTATCAAGAAAGCAGAAGGTCAGGCAGAAGCTATCCTTAAGGTTCAACAAGCAACTGCAGAAGGTTTAAAAATGCTTAACGAAGCCGCTCCGACAGACGCAGTTCTTACTCTCAGAAGCTTAGAAGCCTTAAAGGATGTCGCAGATGGCCAGGCAACAAAAATCATTATTCCTTCTGAAATTCAAGGAATAGCAGGCCTTGCTACATCAGTAAAAGAAATATTATCGGATAAGTAAAAACAAACCGTGCTTCAAAATATGAAGCACGGAATTTTTATTATTTGTTCATCTTTTTAAATTCAATCATAACCATTACAAAACATATTGTTGCGGCGATTGAATCGGAAACAGGACCAGAAAACATTACTCCGTCAATGCCGAATAAGAGCGGTAATATCAAAAGTAAGGGTATTAAAAAAATTACCTGTCTTGTAAGTGAAAGGAAAACTCCTTTAAGTGGCTTGCCTATTGCCGAAAAAAAGTTCGATGAAATTATTTGTACACCTGTAAATGCAATCATAAACAAGAAAATCTTCATGAATTTAACCGAAAACTCTATATATAAAGCATCACCTTTTCCGAATAAAGCAACAATTGTTTCCGGTATAATCTGAAATAAAAGAAATCCGATAAATCCTATACATATACTTGTAAGAATTGCTTTCTTATAAGTATCCTTAACCCTGTCATACTTTTTAGCGCCATAATTAAAACCTATTATAGGTTGCGAACCCTGTGCAAGTCCTACAAAAACAGATATGAGTATTGAATTTACTTTCATAACAATGCCACAACCTGCCAAAGGGATTTCACTACCGTAAACAGATAAAGCACCATAATAAGTTAAAGAGTTGTTTAAAACAATCTGAACTATTGTTATTGCTACTTGGTTCAAGTTGTTACTCATACCAAGTGATGCAATTTTTAACCAGGTTTTGATTTTAAATTCAAGTAACTTTCCTGACAACTTTATGCTTTTAAACTTTTTAAGATACATAAGAGCTGCAAAGAAAGAAAAATACTGACCTATTATCGTTGCCCATGCTGCTCCTGCCATACCAAGTTTAAATACAAATATAAACAGCGGGTCAAGAAGTGTATTGATTACTGCACCAACAATCATACATATCATTGAATAACTCGGACCACCATCGGCACGTATCAGATTACTGAGTACATTAGTAGCAACAAGTACAGGCATGCCGAAAGCAGTTATTCTTGTATAATCAACCGCATATTCTATTATATCACCCGTTGCCCCGAAAACTTTAAGCATCGGTCTTAAAAACACCAAAATAACGATTAAATACAGCAAACCAAAAATCAATGCCATTCCAAGTGCATTTTTTACATAATGCTCAGCTTTATCTTTATTTCCTGCACCAAGCTCCAGCGAAAATCCAGCAGCACATCCAACACCAATCAAAAGTGAAATTGCAAGGCATATCGTAGTAAGTGGAAATGCAACATTTGTTGCCGCATTACCGAGATACCCTACGCCCTGACCTATAAATATCTGATCAACTATATTATAAAGTGAGCTGACAAGCATAGCTACAATACTTGGTACTGCGAACTTTCTTAATAAAACAGATGTTTTTTCGTATCCTAAAATATTTTTGTCCATAGTCTCTCCTGTCCATTCTTTTTTAAACTAACCTATTAAGTATAGCATTAATTTTCAAGATTGTCTACTGAATTTTTATAGTTTCTTCTCCAACATAAAGGAGTAACTCCGGTATGTTTGCGAAATACATTAATAAAATAACTGAAGTTGTTAAAACCTGACATAAATGCTACATCTGTTATACTTAAATTAGTTTGCTTAAGCAGTATTTTCGCATCTCTTATTTTGAGTGTATTACAATATTCAAGCAATGTCTGACCGTTTCTTTTTTTAAACACATGACTGATAAATGATTTACTGTAATTAAACTTATCTGAAAGTTCTTCCAAGCTTACATTACTGTGATTATTTTCAAGATAAGAAATAAGCTTTGTATAAAAATCACTATTCGATGATTCTTTCAATAAATTCTCAATATGAACGGATATCATAACCGCAAGAGGTGGTATAAGTTTGTCGAGTATTTTTGAGGGAATATCGGAAAAATTCAGATTATCTGAATACGCACCTTCATATTTATAATTTGTTGCTCCGTATCCACTTATACTGATAAATCCAACAAACTCATCTTTATAGTTAATTCCTGTTATATATTCTAAAACCCCTGCATGACATATACCGATGAAAGAATTAGTTTTATTGAGTCTGTTTAACACTTTCCTCTGACAATTCATGCATTCATTTTGTAAACCTTTAATATTTTTTATATAAAAACAATACGGATTAGTATGATAATTAAACTCGCTTAGTGAATTCTTTCCACTTGTCAACAGTATATAATCGTACTTATCAGAAAAATGTATCGATACTGATAAGTTATGATATTCTTCCAAATATGAAATATATTTTTTAATTATCTCTTTCATAATCCGCTCCTGTGCATTTTTTTAATATTTTTATGCAGTTTTTCTATAGAAATCATTGTGAAAATATTGTATTCTTATTATATAGTATAATCGTAAAATTTTCAAGCTATGTTTTGGAGGAACTGATTATGTTAAAAAGAAAAAGAATTGATACAGATTTATGCGTAATCGGCGGAGGTATGGCAGGTATTTGCACAGCAATCGCAGCAGCAAGAGAAGGAATAAAGGTTATTTTAATGCATGAAAGACCTGTTCTCGGTGGCAACGCATCTTCAGAAATAAGAATGTGGGTATGCGGTGCTCAAGGCGATAATAACCGTGAGACAGGGATTATTGAAGAGATTGCACTTGAAAACTATTATCGTAATCCAACTAAAAATTATTTTATATGGGATACCATTCTCTATGATTTTGTTATACGTGAAAAGAACATTACACTTTTATTAAATTGCACCTGCATGGATGCTAAAGTAAAAAACGGCGAATATGAAGATGGAAGAAATACAAAAATAGAAACCGTTACCGGCTATCAGATGACTACACAGACATTTTATGACATAAAGGCAAAAATATTTTCCGACTGTTCCGGAGACTCAATTTTAGCTCCACTTACCGGTGCAGAGTTCAGGATAGGAAGAGAATGTGCAGATGAGTTTGGAGAAGACACACACGTTAAGGTTCACGATAATTATACAATGGGTAACAGTTGTTTAATACAAGGTAGAGAAACTACCGCTCCTGTTAAATTTACACCACCCCCTTTTTCAACTAAACTTACAAAAGAACACTTCCAAGACAGAAATCCTGACATATACAAGCCCAGTGAAAACTTCTGGTATCTTGAACTTGGTGGAGACCGTGATACGATCCATCAGGCTGATGAAATTATGCACGAACTTATACCTCTTGCAACCGGTACTTGGGACTACATCAAAAATTCAGGTGAATTTAATTCACAAAACTGGGAACTTGACTTTTTAGGATTTCTCCCCGGAAAACGTGAATCAAGAAGAATGGTTGGAGAATATATAATCACAGAAAGAGATGTTACCGAAAACAGACAGTTTGATGATACTGTAGCTTTCGGCGGATGGCCGCTTGATGACCATTTTCCCGATGGTTTCTATCACAAAGGTCAGCCTAATACAAATATTCACACACCTGCTCCATACTGTATTCCTTACAGAGCTCTATATTCCAAAAATGTCGAAAACCTCTATTTCGCAGGAAGAAATATAAGTATGACTCATATGGCAATGAGTAGTATAAGAGTAATGGCAACCTGTGCAGTAATGGGACAGGCTGTGGGAACCGCAGCCGCCTTAGCTGTAAAATTAAATCTTACACCTAACGGTATATATAAAAGCAAAATTAACGAATTACAGCAAATACTTATGGAAAACGACTGCTTAATACCAAACAAATCACGAAAAATAAGTAATATTTGCAAAAATGCGGAGTTGACAAACGGAAATGATTTATTAAGAGATGCAATTGACAGGGTAAATCATATATACAGTAACGAAAAATGCGGTATAACCGTTTTAAACAATACAGAAATTACCTACAAATTTAAAAAGGAAGAATTTATAAACACTGTACATATCACTTTTAACAGTGATTTAAACCGCGAAACATTACCCGGTAACTATTGCGAAAAATATCACACAATGAGAGCAAACACTCTTCTTGACAGTCCGCAATTTTATGTTCCGAAAACGTTATGTAAAAAATTTATTCTGCAAGCTGTAAAAAATGGTTCAAGAATTACAATTTCTCAAATTGACAATAATCTGAACAGAAGTTACAATATCAAAATTTCTGACCATATAGAGGGTTTAATTCTCATACCTGTTGAAAATTGGGGTAACACAGATAAAACTGATATATTTTCGTTTGATTTTAACTAAGGAGATTGTTTATGAAAACATTTAAAGCCAATCTTTGTGTTGCAGGTGGCGGTCTTGCAGGTATATGTGCCGCTGTTTCTGCAGCACGTCACGGACTTAAAGTAGTGCTTGTTAATGACAGAAGTGTTCTTGGAGGAAATGCATCTTCAGAAATAGGAGTTGGAGTAAGCGGTGCCAGTCACCATGGTCTCAATACTGCAATTTATGCAAAAGAAACAGGTATTGTTTCTGAATTTCGAATGAAAGTGCTTGAATACACGGAAAATAACGGAATGGGAAAGCTTGCAGCCCTTGATGCAACATTTTTTGATATGGTTTACGGAGAAGAAAATATAACACTTCTGCTTAACACAACCGTAACAGCGTGTGAATCAAAAGACGGCCACATAGAAAAATGTTATGCACTTCACACGTTCAGCAATGAAAAGTACACCATAGAAGCCGATTACTTTGTTGACTCTACCGGAAACGGAATTCTCGCTTTTGAAGCAGGAGCTACCTACCGCATGGGACGTGAGGGGAAAAATGAGTTTGGTGAATTCTGGGCTCCCGATGAAAAAGATGATTTTACAATGGGTAGTTCATTATATTTTGAAACTGAAATTATGGACTCTGAGGTTATCTATAAAAGACCTAAATTCGCTTATGATATAACTGATATGGATTTTGTTAAAATTATAGATAAGCCAGGAAATTTCAGAGGTTTTTCGGTTAGTGGTCCACATTGGGCTTATGAATTTGGAGGACAAAAGAACACCATTTATGAATCGGAGGACATCGATTTTGAATTGAGGAAGCTTATATACGGTATCTGGGATTATATAAAAAACAGCGGAAAATATCCTAAAGCAAAAAATACTCAATTAAAAAGAGTGTATACGAAAACCGGTGCAAGAGAATCAAGACGTTTTGAAGGCGATTACATATTAACCGAAAACGATATTGAAAATAAAGTTGATTTTTATGACTCTGTATGTATCGGTGGATGGCCTATGGACATTCATGCACCTTTAGGTATATATGATACCTCACCTGCTTCAAATTTCGTTTCTGTTACAGGTATTTACAATATCCCTTTAAGATGTCTGTATTCAAAGGATATAGATAACTTGTTTTTGGCCGGGAGAGATATAAGTGCAACTCATATCGCATTAGGCTCAACAAGAGTTATGGCAACCTGCGGTGCTATGGGTCAGGCTGTTGGCACAGCCGCTTCACTGTGTAAAAAGTATGATATATCCCCGCGCAGGCTTGTTAAAGAAAGAATCGAAGAATTACAGACTATGCTTCTGCAAGACGACCAGACAATTATCGGTAAAATCGATTGTATCAACGGTGGATTTACAGCATCTGCAACTTCTGAAAAAAACTTTGAAAATACTGATTTCAATGAATATATTCCCCTCGAAAGAGATTATGCTTTGGCATTGATGTGTGACAATGACAGAATCGACAATTTTGAAATTAAAATTAACGCAATAGATGACACAGAACTAAAATGCAAAATACTTACCGGTACACATCCTGAAACATTTCTCCCCGACTGTTTGGTTAAAGAATTTGGGGTTAACGTAAGCAAGGGAGAAAGATGGATTACAATCCCCTGTAACACACTAAAGGGAAATGATGGAAAAATTTATATAGTATTTTGCGAAAACAAAGATATACGAATAGCAATAGGCAAAACACGACCTGTAGGTGCCGTTACATTCCGTATGCATACTAATAATAATCAAACAGGCAAAAATCACGACAGTGCTCCCCTTAATATCAACACATCTTACATTGCCTATGACCACGCATATGAAAAGCAAAGAAATATTCTATTTAAAAACCTCTCTCCTGCTTCTCGTATGTATAGTGCAGACAAAGTTTTAAACGGATACGCTCGCCCGTATAAGGAAACAAATCTCTGGATTGCAGAAAAAGACTTTCCTCAAACTCTTACATTAAAAGCCGACAACCCAATTTATGCAGATAGATTAAGTATTGTTTTTGATGATTTCATGGAAAATGATGCTATTAAAAAGGTTCCCGGTTGTCTAGTTAAGGATTTTAACCTGAAGGTTAAAACAACATCAAATGACATGGATTTTTCTGTTAAGTCAAATTACCAGAGGGTTTGTAATTTTAACATAAATGCACAAATTATAGAAATAATAATAACAATTAACGAAAGTCATGGTGATGATGCAGGTATTTTCGGAATCAGAATTAAATAAATATAAATATCGGACTGAACAAATTTGTTCAGTCCGATTCTCTTAAAATGAGAAAATTTTATCAAGAAGCTCTTTTGTAGGCTGTTTGCCATATTCGCTGATTTCAAAAGCTTCCGCATAGCGTACTTTTGAACCCTTTTCCTCACCGTATCTTTCAATTAATTCTTTTCTGAAACGAGCAGCGGTTTTTGCATATCTTACTGCATAACCACGCTTAAGCTTCATTACCTCTTCATCAGAAATCCACTTATGAGGATCCATTCCCGCAAGCCATTCAAAACGTTCTTTTTTGTCTTCAGGAACTACCTCACCATGAGTATAAGGAAGCCATTCATAAACCTGACAAACATTTAAGTCGGCAATTTTTAATTTAGTATCAATTTGCTCATCAACATCAATTACGATATCTGCCGTGAACAAAGGCTGTTTAAAATGATCTTCGTTATATAAAATAACAGGCATTTCACGCATTGCAGGCGCATCAGGACATTCATGAGGAACAACAAGCATATATGATGCATCCTGAACAAGCTGTCCTGCAGCACGGTGGTCCGCATGATAATCATTTACTCTGTGAGTAATAACAACATCTGGATTATAATTTCTGATGTATCTTATCAAACGTCTACGTGTTTCAAGATCTGCTACCAATGCACAGTCATCACTATCTGTCCATACATCGTATTCAATGCCCAATAATTTTGCAACATTAGCTGATTCAGCAGCTCTTGTCTTAACAGTTTCCTCAGGCGTTAAAATATGATGTCCGCCGCAACCGTTACACATTGAAAGAAAACGCACCTGGTGACCGTTCTTTACAAGTTTTTCGGTAATACCTCCAAGACGAAATTCGTTATCGTCCTGATGAGCACCAATCATTAAAAATTTCATAGTCTAGCCTCCTTGTAAGCGACATTAGTTACATTCAGCTGTTAACGGACCTGCAAGTTCCTTAAGATAGAAAAGTTTTCCGGGCATTGTTGGTATAAATGATGATGTGATATTCATATCAGGACCATAGTGAAGAGTTGTAAGGAAGCTCATTCCCTGCCAGCTCATTCCTCTTCCTAACATACCGTCGCAACCACCGATAATGTAGTCAGCCTGGAACATAAGACCAGGACCAACCGTGTTTGCTCTGCAAGGAACGAGTGTTGTTCTGCTCTTAAAGCTTGTGATTGCGTTCTGTTCTATTGTAAGTGGATGGAGTTTTGCAGCAACTCTGTAGTTCTGCTTCTTCCATTCTTCAACTGATGAAAATTCTTCAGCAAAGTGTGGTTCCCAGAAAGCAATGTGGCAAGCTCTACCGATACCGAATACCAAAACAAGCTTTGCACCTTCTGCCTTAAGTGCTGCAATCTTCTCAGGATATGTAGGAAGATTGTCCTTTGTAGCGAAGTTACGCTGTGCAGGTGGGATTGTGTTTTCACCAAGCTTATCAAAAAATGCCTGCTTCATGCTGTATTCAAATGATGCAGGGTTGTCGTTTGAAAGAGTGTTGCCCTCTGCATCTGACCATTCGTCCATATTAAATGTGTAAACGTGGTCACACTTAACATTCCATTCATTAAGAAAGTAAACTGCCCACTTGTACATACCCATAGGACCAACAGGGAGAATCATAGCGAGCTTTTCACCCTTTTCTCTCGCAATTTTAATCTGCATTGCAATTTCGTGACCCATCAATGTATCAAATTCGTAAAGATTGTCACATTCAACAGGATTAAAATCCTTGTGCCAGAAATCCTCTCTTGTAACTCCTTTTTCGCAGCATTCGTCAATCTTCTTTAAATCCCAACCCTTCGGGAAGAAGTTTTCACAATAGCTACCGCTTACTGTTGATAAAAAATCCATAGCTAAATCCTCCTAAATTCATAAAATAATTTATAATGTCACTTGACATCTTTCTTTCTTTATTTTATAATATTCTGACAGTAAGTTAAATACATTTTTGTATTTCAAACATATCTTTTTGTAAACTAAGAGGTGTGTCATGCGTAAAAACTACAAAAAACATAAAATAACTAATATTATTAATGTGTCGGAAATCGTTACGCTTCATTACTTTGAATTTGAAACAGATTTTGTTTTCAAAGAAGAAAGACACGATTTCTGGGAACTGGTATACGTTGATAGAGGAAGCTGGGAAATTAATGCAGATAATGAAAAACAGATACTTTCCCAGGGTGAATGTTTTTTTCATAAACCGGGAGAAGTTCATTTGCACCGTGCTACAGGTAAAACACCGCCAAATATTTTTTTGATATCTTTTGTGTGCAATTCCAAAAGTATGGATTTCTTCAAATCGAAAAAAATGCACATTCCGGTAAATTTAAGGTTTTTCATTTCAAACATAATTGAAGAAAGCATAAAAACATTTAATCTACCTTTTAATGAACCCGAACTTAAAGAATTATCACTTCTTTCTGACTCTGTTTTAGGTGGTCAGCAAATGATAAAAACATATCTTGAACAGTTTCTTATTCTTTTGATGCGTTACCAAGAATCCGTTCCGTCTAAAAACATATTTCCATCCGTTGAGCTTAAGGGAGCAAATTTAGCTGTAAGGATGAAAGAAATACTTGATAATTCCGTATATAAGCATATTACGGTTGAAGAATTCTGCAGAGATATGAAGTATTCAAAGGCTTATTTGTCCAAAATTTTTCTTGCTAACTGTGGTTGTACAATCAATACATATATTAATAATGTAAAAATCAAAGAAGCAAAAAAACTTATACGTGAGAATACATACAACTTCAGTCAGATTTCAGATATGCTTTGTTTTTCTAATCCCTTATATTTTTCAAGAGTGTTCAGACGTATTACTTCAATGAGTCCATCAGAATACAAAAATTCAGTTAAATTCAATTAAAGTGTATTTCGGCAATACTGCCGAAATGCACTTTTTTATCACAACAAGTTAATATAGTATGCTTGCGTATTGGCACGTCTGCCATACTCATCTATAACATCAAGGCGGAAATATTCGTCAATATCCTGTATCTCAAAAGTTGCCTCTGTGATACAGCTATCCTTATCTGCATTTTTAATCGCAGAACGTCTTCCTCTTGTGGAATAAGTAATGTGTTTTGCATCGGAACATTTAATATGAACAAAATTACCATCAACATACAATTCAAATATTTCCGGACCTGTCGAACTGTAAAAATTACCGTTTAGCAATGCATTTATAATATTTTCATATGTAAGTTCTTCTGTGTTAACCATAACAAAAGCTCCAAATGAAGAATATGGTGAATGGTTATCATCACCGCAAGATGCGTAAACTTTTTTACCATCACGGAGAAAATCATCAAACACATTTATATTATATTCATAAAGACCTCCACGATTACAGCTTGTGTTAAATATTTCAACACCCCATAAGCCTTCATATTCCGAATATTCTCCATAATTTTCAAGAGACCATCTCGGATGGTTATAGCACACAAAAAATCCATTCTCATTGGCAATTCTTATTATTTCATTTATTCCGTCAGCTCCGTAAATACGTTCATAATTACCGTACCTTTCCAAAAGCTCTTTTTTTATTACAGGATCTTTAACAAAATGATTAAACGTATCGTTGTAACAGACACTATTATCATTACTTTGTTCTTTTGCATATAAATTTAAGTGACAAACCTTCATATTCCGGTTTTTCAGAGTAGACTGCTCAGAAAATTCCTTTATTGCATATTCTCCGCTTGTTATCGTTATAAAATCCTTATCATCAAGATAAGAATAGTTAATAATCCTTTCGTGGTCGGTTATGGCAAGAAAACTATATCCTTTCGCCTTATACATTTCTTTTAATTCTTCCGGAGTGTTCTTACCATCGGAATTAGTACTGTGACAATGCATATTGCCCTTATAAAATTTCCCTGTTTCAGCAGATAATAGTATCTTTTTCATAGAAGTACACTCCTTTAAATTTATGTATGAAAGTATTATAAAACTTTTAAGCCTAGTTGTCAACATTTCAAACTCAAAGAAAAAATTCTTAAAGTCTTGCAATTAATATGAATTTGATGTATAATTATATGGTAAATTTTCTATCAGAGGTGTAATTATGTCAGCAATCGGATTCGACAATGAAAAATATCTGCATATGCAATCGGAGCATATAAGAGAAAGAATAGCTCAATTTGGAGGAAAGCTTTATCTTGAATTTGGAGGAAAGCTTTTTGACGATTTTCATGCATCCCGTGTATTGCCGGGATTTGAACCTGACAGCAAGTTAAAGATGCTGCTTCAACTAAAAGACAGAGTTGAAATAGTTATAACAATAAATACATCTGATATAGAAAAAAACAAGCTTCGCAGTGACCTCGGTATTACTTATGATCTTGATGTTATACGTTTAATCGATTGCTTCCGTTCTATTGGTCTTTATGTAGGAAGTGTTGTTATGACACGTTTTAATGGACAAGCAAGTGCTGTTGCATTCCAGAAAAGACTTGAAGCTTTAGGTGTAAAAGTATACAGACATTACAACATAGAAGGTTATCCTTCAGATATCGCAAAGATAGTAAGTGACGAGGGCTATGGTAAAAATGAATATATAGAAACATCAAGAGAGTTGGTTGTTGTTACTGCTCCCGGACCTGGTAGCGGCAAAATGGCAACTTGTCTTTCTCAGTTATATCATGAACATAAAAAAGGTGTTCAGTCAGGCTATGCCAAATTTGAGACATTCCCTATATGGAATATTCCTCTTACCCATCCGGTTAACCTTGCCTATGAGGCTGCAACAGCAGATCTTAATGACGTTAATATGATTGATCCTTTCCATTTGGAAGCATATGGTCAGACAACAGTAAATTATAACCGTGACGTTGAGATTTATCCCGTTGTTAAAGCTATGCTGGAAAAAATACTCGGAACCTGTCCTTATAAATCACCTACAGATATGGGCGTTAATATGGCAGGTAATTGTATAATAGACGACGAAGTTACAAAGAATGCTTCTAAACAAGAAATCTTAAGAAGATATTACACTGCACTTTGCGATCAGAGAAAAGGTATTCTTGATAACGAGGTTGTTCTCAAATTAGAGCTTCTTATGAAAAAAGCAGGTGTTACCACAAGTGACCGAGCTGTTATAGGACCTGCTCTTCAGAAAGCGGCAATTTCAGGTGCTCCTGCTGCAGCAATTGAGCTCCCCGATGGAAGAATTGTTACTGGAAAAACCTCAGACCTTTTAGGTGCGTCCTCTGCCCTTTTATTTAATGCTCTTAAAACACTTGCAGGAATGAGTGACGATGTTCAACTTATTTCAAGAGGAATTTTAGAGCCTATACAGCATTTAAAAACCGACCATTTGGGAAACAGAAATCCAAGACTTCACACCGACGAAGCTTTAATTGCACTTTCAATTTGTGCAACTACAGACGAAAATGCAGAGCTCGCTATGGAGCAATTAAGCAAATTAAGAGGCTGCGAAGTACATTCATCGGTAATACTGTCAGCAGTCGACGAAAAGGTATTCAGACGTTTAGGTGTAAATATTACCTGCGAACCGGTTTATCAAGCTAAAAACCATTCAAAATAGTCATAACCACCAGTAAACTGGTGGCTTGCACTGCCCCTAGAAGGGGATATTACAGGCTTAACCTCTGTAAGAGGCTCTGAATGTTTGACACCGCATTACTATCTCAGGCAGCCGCTCACGTGCGGCTGTCTATTTTTGCCTACTTATTCTTGTTACCCGTAAACGGGTCCATATATTCTTTCATACTAATTTGATCTGATGCATAATCCTCTTCAAGTTGATTTCGTATATATTCCGCTATTACTTTTTTATTTCTTCCAACTGTGTCAACATAATACCCTCTACACCAAAAATTTCTTGACCCATATTTATACTTTAAATTTGCATGTCTGTCAAATATCATCAACGAACTTTTTCCCTTGAGAAATCCCATAAATTGTGATATACTTATATGCGGTGGAATACTTACAAGCATATGTATATGGTCTACACATGCCTCTACCTCTATTATTTCTACTCCCTTTTGTTCGCAGAGTTTTCTTAATATCTCGCCTATATCTCGTTTCAATTGACCATATATTTCCTGTCTTCTGTACTTCGGTGCAAATACGATGTGATATTGACATCTGTATTTTGAATGTGCTGTGCTTTTTATTTCATTATTGTTTTTCTTCATATTCGTAAAAAACCTCCATGATATATTTTAGTAATGCGGTCGCCAAACCATTTACTATTATATCATAGAGGTTTTTCTCATGCTAAAGCTTTTTATCTTCCCCCAGTAGACCTGGGGGTTTATTTCCACACCTAAAGGCTCCAATTATAAAAATCCTTAAGGCAGAAACCTTAAGGATTTATTATTATTGTTCAGTTATTTTAGATGCATGCAGTAATGCTTCATCAATATTATTTACAAAATATTCCTCACCTACCAATTTTATAAATCCGGCTTTTTTCATTACCGATAATGGTTGTCTGTTAGTGTGAGAGAAAATAACAATTATTCCGTTTTCTTTAAAACTATTGTATACATCCTGTAAAATATTCAATGCCGAAATATCCAATGACGGAATATTTCTCATTCTGATAATAACAACCTTAACACCTTCACTTACAGGTATTTCTGAAAGCTTATCACTTGTTGCAAAGAACAAAGGTCCATCAAATTCATATACCTGTGTATTTGCAGGAATATTTTTCAGTCTGTCGTCATCTTCTTCACCTTTAATCCAACTGCGTACTTTTGTAACATCAGTCATTCTCTTCATAAATAAAATCAACGCAAGAAGAAGTCCGAATTCAATTGCTACAACCAAATCAAATACAACCGTAAGAACAAAAGTAACAACTAAAACAAGTATATCACTTTTAGGAGCTGTTCTGCAAATCTTAACAAAGTGACGCCATTCACACATATTATAAGCAACCATAAACAAAATTGCTGCTATAACAGGCATAGGTATCCAGGCTGCATATGGCATAAGAACCACAAGTATCAAAAGAAGAACAATGGCATGGACTATTCCCGCCAAAGGTGTTCTTCCTCCATTTTTTACGTTAGCGGCAGTTCTTGCGATTGCGCCTGTTGCAGGAATACCACCGAAAAAGCCCGAACATATATTACCAAGTCCCTGTGCAATAAGTTCTGTATTGGAATTATGCTTATCTTTAATCATTCCATCTGAAACAACACAAGACAACAAAGATTCAATAGCCGCAAGTATAGCAATGGTAAAAGCACTGGGAATAAGCTGTCTTATAAGTGTAAGATTAACTTCCGGGATTGCAAATACAGGTGGATTATTTGATATAGTATATAAATCACCGATTGTATTTACAGGTATATTAAACAACTTAACAATTAACACTCCTACAATTACAGCAATTAAAGAACCCGGAATCTTTTTACTGATTTTAGGCCATACAATCAATATAATAAGTGCAACCAAACCTACTATAACAGCACTTATATTTACGGTTGAAAAAGATTTCGCAACAGCAGTAAGCTTTTCCATAGTTTCGACTGCATGCGTGCCTTCAGGAAAAGTAAGCCCAAAGAAATCCTTAAGCTGACCTATTATTATTGTAAGAGCGATACCTGAAGTAAAACCTGTAGTAATTGTCTGCGGAATAAATTTAATTAATGAACCGAATTTGCATAAGCCCATCACAACAAGCATAATACCTGCCATTATGGTTGCAATAATAAGTCCGTTAACTCCGTTCAGCGCAACAATTCCTGCAACTATTGTAGCAAATGCTGCTGTAGGTCCTGAAATATTTACACGGCTTCCTCCAAAAAAAGAAATAACAACCCCGGCAACAATAGCGGTATATAAGCCCTTTTCGGGTGAAACCCCTGATGCTATTGCAAGTGCTATAGAAAGCGGCAATGCAATAATCGCAACAATTATACCCGCTACAATGTCAGAAATAATCTGTTTCGAATTCATTTCCTTTAAAACTGAAAATAACTTAGGTTGAAAGATTTTCATTTCACTTATAACTCCTTTCTTAGCTTCACTATTTTATCACAATAAATAAAACTTTTCAACAATTATTAATCTTTTCGTAAAATTTCAACAATAATTCCTTTAAATTATGAAAAATTTAACAATATTAAAAAAATTTACAAAAAATAAAGACAAATTAATAATTTTGTGATATAATATTGTCATAAGTTTTTAAAATACGAAAGGTGGATCATAATGAACAAGATTTATGAAGGTAAAACAAAAGATGTTTATTCGCTTGACAACGGCAATGTAATGCTTAAGTTCAAGGACGACTGTACAGGTAAAGACGGTGTGTTTGACCCGGGTGAAAATACTGTTGGTCTTACAATCGAAGGTATCGGAAAAGAAAATTTAAAGACATCTATTTACTACTTTGAACTTTTAAAGAAAGCCGGCATTAAAACCCATTATGTAAATGCCGATATTGAAAATGCTACAATGGAAGTTCTTCCGGGCAAGGTATTTGGTCATGGTCTCGAAGTTATATGCCGTCTTGTTGCAACAGGTAGCTTTATTCGCAGATACGGTGAATATATTGAAGACGGAACCATTCTCGATGGTGGATATGTCGAATGCACCTTCAAAAACGATGCAAAAGGTGATCCGTTAGTGACAGGTGAAGGTCTTGTTGCGTTGGGCATTATGACTGAAGATATGTTCAAAAGCCTTAAAGAGCAGACACTTAAAATTACAAAGATAATTGCAGATGACCTTAAAACAATAGGTCTCGACCTTTGGGATATTAAGTTTGAATTCGGCTACAACAACGATGAAGTTATTCTTATTGATGAGATTGCTTCAGGTAATATGAGAGTTTACAAAGACGGAAAAATTGTTGAACCGGTTGAACTTACTAAACTCATTTTAAACAGATAAGTAATTGATTTAAAATTTCAAACCCCCACCTTTACCATTTTACGTAAGGTGGGGGTTAATATTATTGTTGATATACGATTACAAATTCATATATCCCAATACACTAAGTATAGATGTGAGCAATATTAATATTATACAAATCGGTGCAATATATTTGATTGTAACAATAAAAAGATTTTTTGATTTAAATGCACCATTCGTTTCAACTTCTTCAATAATTGTTTTTGGTTTTACCACATATCCTATAAATATGCAAGTGATTAATGCAGCAACAGGCATCATTACACTATTGCTTATAAAATCAAAGAAGTCAAGAAAAGCCATACCAAAAATAGTTATATGCGCCCAAGGACCATTACCTAACGAAGAAGGAATTCCCAATATAACAGATAAAATCAAAACAGCAACACACGTTTTTGTTCTTGAAGTTTTGAACAAATCCATAAATATAGACACAATAGTCTCCATAAGTGAAATTGATGATGTTAATGCAGCAAATAGTACAAGCACAAAGAACAACCCACCAATAATCTCCCCTGCAAACATACTTTCAAAAACTTTAGGCAATGTCACAAACATAAGTGACGGGCCGGCTCCTATGCCCTCAGGTCCTGAGAAAATGAATACAGCGGGAATTATCATAAGTCCTGCTAAAATAGCAATACCGGTATCAAAAATTTCTATCTGGCGAACAGAAGATTCTATATTTACATCCTTTTTCATATATGAACCATATGTAATCATTATACCCATAGCAAGTGACATTGAATAAAACAATTGCCCCATTGCAGCCAATACAGTCTTATGCGAAAATTTAGTGAAATCAGGGAGCAAATAATATTTAACTCCTTCTATTGCTCCCGGTTGCATCATAGCATACACAGCAATGAAAATTGACAAAGCTATCAAAACCGGCATCATAACCTTACTTACTTTTTCAATTCCTTTTTCTACACCAAGTAATACAACTATTGCTGTAATTCCAAGATATATTGAAAACCAAAGCAAAGGTTCCGAAGCATTACCAACAAAAGCTCCGAAAAAACCATCAGAAGCAGCAGTTACACCCTGCCCCGTAAGAAAAGTTACCATATATTTTGTAACCCATCCGCCTATTACACAATAATAAGGCAAAATAATTATAGGAACAAGTGCCTCAAAATATCCTAAAAACTTAAACTTTCTATTTAATTTTGTAAATGCACCTGCTACACTGAGACCTGTTTTTCTTCCTATTCCAATTTCAGCAATAAGCAAAGTAAAACCAAATGTTACTGCCAACACCAAATACGTAAGTAAAAAAATTCCACCACCGTATTCAGCCGCCAAATAAGGAAATCTCCAAATATTGCCAAGACCTACAGCAGAGCCTGCAGCCGCAAGCACAAAGCCAAGTTTTCCTGAAAATGAACTTCTCTTTTGTTTTTCCATAATATCCTCCCTATTACTGATTTTACAAAATTATACCATATTTTTAAAATCAAATCAACCCATTCATAATAAATTTATCAAAAGACTTGTTTTAGGTCAAAAAATATAGTATAATATATGATAGTTAGATAAAATGAAGAGGGTAAAAAGTATGAAACACAAGTTTGAAGCATGGGATGGTTTCAAAACCGGAACATGGGAAAAAGAAATAAGCATCAGAAGCTTTATAAAGCATAATTATACACCTTACGACGGTGATGAAAGTTTCCTTGAAACACCCACACAAGACACTTTGGATTTGTGGGAAAAAGTTACAGAGCTTTCAAAGCTTGAACGTCAAGCCGGTGGTGTTCTTGATATGGACACTAAAGTTATTTCAACAATAACATCTCACGGTCCCGGATACCTTGACAAGGAAAAGGAAAAAATTGTAGGATTCCAGACAGACAAGCCCTTTAAACGTGCACTTATGCCTTATGGTGGTATACGTATGGCTGAAAAGGCTTGCAAGGATAATGGATACGAAATAGACCCTGATGTTAAAGAGTTCTTTTCTACTCACAGGAAAACTCACAATGCAGGTGTTTTTGACGTATATACCCCTGAAATGAGAGCTTGCCGCTCAAGCCATATTATAACAGGACTCCCCGATGCTTATGGCAGAGGAAGAATTATAGGTGACTACAGAAGAGTTGCTCTTTATGGCGTAGATATGCTTATTGCCGATAAAGAAGCGCAAAAAGAAACTACACGTTCGGCTATGTATTCTCATGTTATTCGTGACAGAGAAGAACTTACCGAACAAATCAGAGCATTATCACAGCTTAAAGAAATGGCTTTATCATATGGCTTTGATATTTCAAAGCCTGCCAAAAACACGCAAGAAGCGATTCAGTGGTTGTATTTTGGATATTTAGCTGCTGTAAAAGAACAAAATGGAGCGGCTATGTCACTTGGCAGAACATCTACATTTTTAGATATTTATGCAAAACGTGATTTGGAAAATAATGTTTTTACAGAGAAGGAAATTCAGGAATTAGTTGATCATTTCATAATGAAATTACGACTTATTAAATTCGCAAGAACACCTGAATATAATTCACTTTTCTCGGGTGACCCTCAGTGGGTAACCGAATCCATAGGCGGAATTGCTATCGATGGAAGACATATGGTCACCAAAATGTCATACCGTTACTTACATACATTAACAAACTTAGGACCTGCACCTGAACCTAATCTTACTGTTTTGTGGTCTACAAATCTTCCTCTTAACTTTAAACGTTACTGTGCAAAAGTTTCTATTGAAACATCATCCGTGCAGTATGAAAATGATGATATTATGAGACATACTCATGGAGATGACTACGCAATAGCATGTTGTGTATCTTCTATGAGACTTGGTAAGGAAATGCAATTTTTTGGTGCAAGGGCTAATCTTGCTAAATGTTTACTTTATGCCATTAACGGTGGTATAGATGAAATTTCCGGTAAACAAATTGGTCCGCAGTATCGTCCTATTACATCTGAATATCTTGACTACGATGAAGTTATGCAAAGATACGACGATATGATGCAATGGCTCGCAGAAGTTTACGTTAACACGCTCAACATAATACATTATATGCATGATAAATACTGTTACGAAAAGATACAGATGGCTCTTCACGATAAATCTGTTACACGATGGTTTGCAACCGGAATTGCAGGTTTATCTGTTGTTGCTGATTCACTTTCAGCAATTAAATACGCTAAAGTTAAGGTTATCCGTAATGAAGACGGATTGGCTGTTGATTATCAGGTCGAAGGAGATTTCCCTAAATACGGGAATGATGATGATCGAGTTGATTCAATTGCATATGATATTGTTCACCGATTTATGGAACATATCAGAAAAAATCATACATATAGAGAAAGTATACCTACTACTTCAATTCTTACTATTACTTCAAATGTTGTATATGGCAAAAATACCGGTGCTACTCCGGATGGCCGTAAAAAAGGTGAAGCTTTTGCTCCCGGTGCTAATCCAATGCATAAAAGAGATACAAGCGGTGCAGTAGCTTCTCTTGCCAGCGTTTCAAAATTGCCCTTCAGAGATGCTCAGGATGGTATTTCAAATACGTTTTCAATCATACCCGGAGCTTTGGGAAAAGATGATTTGGTATTTGCAGGTGATATTGAAGTCGATTTGGATTGCGATAACGGTGCTTGTTCTTCCCCTACTCTTTTTGAAGGACTTGACACCGATGAGAAATAAAACATTCATTTAAGGAGGAGTTTAAATGGCAGCAACACAGAATCAAATAGATAATTTAGTAAACCTACTTGACGGTTACGTTGAAAAAGGCGGACACCATCTTAATGTTAACGTTTTTTCAAGAGAAACATTGCTCGATGCACAAAAACATCCGGAAAAATATCCTCAACTTACAGTAAGAGTTAGTGGATATGCTGTTAACTTTATAAAACTCACTAAAGAACAACAGGATGAAGTTATATCGAGAACTTTTCATGACAAGATATGATAGGATATATCCATTCAAAAGAAACATTTGGCACAGTCGACGGTCCGGGGATAAGATATGTTTTATTTTTACAAGGGTGCCCTTTAAGATGCAGCTACTGTCATAATCCGGACACTTGGGAATTTAACAAAAATTCAGCTGTTTCACCTATTGAAATCATCTCTGAATTTAACAAAAACCGTTCATTTTACCGCAATGGAGGAATTACGGTTACAGGAGGGGAACCTTTAGCGCAGCTTGATTTCGTAACAGAATTATTTCGTCTTGCAAAATCTGAAAATATTCATACATGTATAGATACATCCGGAATTTTATATACAGAAAATTTAAACAGTCAATTTGATGAATTAATCCGATATACCGACTTGGTCTTGCTTGACATAAAGCATATTAATCCTGAAAAACATAAAATTATCACAGGTAAAAGTAATGATAACGTTTTGTCATTTGCAAGATATCTGGAGTCTAAAAACGTGCCTGTCTGGATAAGACACGTTGTTGTGAAAGGTATTACTGACAGTTATGATGATTTATTCAAGCTCGGCGAATTCATTGGAAGTCTCAAAAATTTGAAAGCAATTGATGTATTGCCATATCATACAATGGGCGTTCATAAATACCGTGAATTAGGTTTAGATTACCAACTTGAAGATATACCTTCCCTTTCTAAAGAAGATGCTATATCCGCAAAAAAAATTATAATAAGCGGTATTAAAAAAACTAAAAATTTCAATTAATAAGTCAAAGCATATAGGCTTTGACTTATTTAATAGCAAAAAATTTATCGTTTTTCGATAATTTTATATTGACAAACATAAAATATTATGTTAATATGAAAACAGAAAGGGCTGATTATTATGTATAAAAAAAGTATAATACATCATATTTCTAAAATAACTGTTGATATTTTATTCTATTTAAGTATTGTGTGCACACTCTTAACACCATTCATTGCACCGGAAATTTTTAATTGGATAAATTATCCGGATGTTTCAAGACTTCCGTTTTTTACCGCAGAATTATTAATCTCAGGCATAGGCTGTATTTACATTCTGTTTAACCTTAAAACGATGTATCGTTCTCTCCTGACCGGCAATCCTTTTGTTGAAAAAAATATAAGTTGTTTTAGAAAAATTGCAATTACCTGTTTTGCAGTAGCTATAGTATATATCGTTAAAGCTGTGCTTGATTTTACATTAGCTACAATCATTATTGCAATAATTTTTATTGTAGGATGTTTATTCTGTCTCACTCTGAAAGATTTATTTAAACAAGCAATAAACTATAAAGTGGAAAATGATTTAACTATTTAAGGAGGTAGAAAGATGCCAATCATTGTTAACCTTGATGTAATAATGGCAAAACGAAAAATTGGTCTTATGGAATTAGCTGAAAAAATAGATATTACTCCTGCAAATTTATCAATACTAAAAAATAATAAAGCAAAAGCTATACGATTTTCAACACTCGAAGAATTATGTAAGGTACTCGAATGCCAACCATCAGAAATTCTCGAATATCGTAATAAATAAAATATTAAGAGGTGTACTCATATGAAAAATATTTTGAAAGAATCAAAATTAACATTAGTTATTTATTCTATAATTACTGCGATTTGTTTTACTTGCCTTGTTATGCCGGAAAATTCAGGTATCGGTCCGGTTATTTTTGTAATAATACAATTTTCATTTGCACGTTTTTTTATACCCGGTAAAAAAACAATTATAACTTTCTTGCCAATATTTATTATGTCACTAAATTCATTTATAAGTGCAAACGAAATATGGAAATTAACAAATTTGATAATATGCCTTGCGTTATTTGCATGTATATCGCAAGAATTTAATTTTAAAGTTGATACAACTGTTTATCTGGAAGATATCACAAGAAAAATTTTATCTCCTTTTAACTATTTTAAATTACCTTTTGAATGGGCATTTAAAATAGGGACTACTAAAACAACAGTGTTAAAAAGAATAGCGATGGCTTTAGTGCTGGCACTTCCGTGTGCCATATTCCTGACATTGATTCTCGCTAATGCCGATATGGTTTTCTCATTAAAAGCCGAAGCCTTTATAAAAAACATATTCAGCAAAATAAACTTACACACTGTTTTTCTTATAATATGCGGAATTATAACCGGATTATATGCATTTGGTGTTATTTATAGTACTTATAATCGTGATGATAAAATCAAGAATATCAAGCCTATGGAATGTAGTGGCGATTTAATTATAATAAACATACTGCTTACAGTACTTCTGACAATATACACTGCATTTGTTGTAATTCAATTTAAGTACTTGTTTGCCGGCACTCAACTCCCCAACAATCTTACATACACAGAATATGCAAGAAAAGGTTTTTTCGAATTACTTTTGTTGACTGTAATTAATATTATAGGAATTCTCGCTTCAGTTCAATTTACAAAACAAAGCCGCGGAATCTGGGCAATCGTTACTAAATTCTTATGCCACTATATGTGCAGTATAACAATGATATTACTTATTTCATCATTTTATCGCATGTGGCTTTATACTAACGATGACGGACTGACTCGACTGAGAACCTTTGTTATGTTATTTTTAGTATTTGAAACTATTGGACTTATTGTTACATATTTTTATATAGCTAAACCGCAGTTTAATATAACTTTAATTTATCTCTGCATCTCACTTGCATATTACTTATTTTTGAATTTGTTACCTACAGATACAATTATTGCACAAAACCAGATAAATAAATATCTCAACGGAGAAAGAGAAAGCATTGACTATGTATTTACCCTTTCAGCCGATGCCTCTAAACCGTTGGAATATTTATACAGAAATACAAATGATTTAGCTTTAAAAGAACGCATTAAAAATTTTCTTATTAATAATACTAATTCTCAAATTCCATCCAGATGGCAACGATATAATTTATCTGTAGAAAGTGCAAAAAACTCACTTGAAAATCTAAAATAGTATTACAACAAAAAGCCTCTGAAGTCTTTCAACTTCAGAGGTTTTCTAACACCTTAATTATCAAAAATACAAGGTAATCTTTACAAAATAAAAACTGCCTCAAATAATTATAATACTTTATTCAGAAAATCTATGGTTCTTGGGTGTTTAGGAGATGAAAAAATTTCTTCAGGAGAACCTTCCTCCAATATAACACCTTCATCAATGAATAATACACGATCTGCTACCTCACGAGCGAATCCCATTTCATGTGTAACCACTACCATAGTCATTCCTTTTTTAGCAAGATCCTTCATTACAGCAAGCACCTCTCCTACCATTTCAGGATCAAGTGCACTTGTAGGTTCATCAAAAAGCATAATATCAGGTGACATTGCAAGAGCTCGTGCAATGGCAACTCTTTGTTTCTGACCTCCGGAAAGCTGCGATGGATAACTTTCGGTCTTGTCAGAAAGTCCAACAGTTTCTAAAAGTCTTAAAGCATTCTCTCTTGCTTCTTCCTTAGATTTCTTTTTTAAATCAACAGGAGCAAGCATAAGGTTATCAAGAACATTCATATTTGCAAACAAATTAAAATGTTGAAAAACCATACCTATATTTTCACGAACCTTATTAATATTTAATTTTTTATCATTAATATGATGTTCGCCTACAACAATTTCACCCGAAGTAGCATTTTCAAGCTTATTAATACATCTTAAAAAAGTTGACTTGCCTGAACCCGACGGACCAATTACGCAAACAACTTCACCCTCATAAATATCAATTGATATTCCATTTAAAACATTATTGTGTCCGAATTTTTTTGTCAGGTTTTTCACACTGATTTTAACTTTATTTTTATCTGCGACCACGGTTTAATCTCCTTTCAAGTGCTTTAGCTACCTGCTGAAGAGCCAGTATTACCACAAGGTACATCACCGCAACTATCGCCCACATCTCAAAAGATTTAAATGTAATAGCAATAACATTCTGAGCTTTATTAACCAATTCCGGAAATCCGATAACCGAAAGAATCGATGTATCTTTTAGCGTGATAATAAACTGATTAACTATACTTGGAATCATATTTTTAATTGCCTGAGGCAAAACAACACGAAACATCGATCTCCAATATGATAAACCAAGGCTTCTTGCTGCTTCCATTTGTCCGGGATCAATTGCCTGAATTCCCGCACGTATAATTTCAGACATATATGCTCCACAATTAAGTGCAAGACAAATCGTACCTGCCTGTAATGATGTCAATACGTAACGTGTGTCAAATAATGTGCGCAATCCGTATGGAACACCGTAAAACACAAAGAAAGCAAGTACTATCATAGGTACGCCTCTTATAACGTTAACGTAAATTGCAGAAATAGTTCTGCTTAACTTATTATCAACAACACTTGCAAGTCCGAAAATTATACCAAGTATACAACCAAAAAAAAGTCCAAGAAGTGCAAGTAACAATGTCTGCCCCATAGCCTGGAGCAAAAGAGGACCATAGGTGGTCATAATACCAATCATAGAATAAAATCCTCCTAACAATTTTCAAGGGCATCGGATTGTCCAACGCCCTGAATCATTAAAATTATTGGAATATTTTTTTAATTATCCGAGATATTTAGCTATAATCTCGTCATATTTTCCGTTTTCACGGATATTCTTAAGTCCTGCATTGAAACGATCAACGAGTTCCTGATTGTTACTGTCGAAAATAGCGAAACCATACTGTGCAGGTTCATTTTCTGTGCCTTCAACAAATTTCATATCTAATTCGCCGATCTTAATATTATACTTAAGAATAGGAGTATCATCGAAACATGCTTCTACCTGTCCACCGGTAACTGCCTGATACATATCAGGAGATGTTGAGAATGTAACTACCTCAAAGCCATATTTATCTTTAATTTCTTCAGCATACTGATTGCTCATTGTACCATTTTTAACAGCAACCTTCTTGCCCTTCAAATCTTCAAAACCTGTAATGTCAGAATCACTAGCTACTGCCATACCCTGAGTTGCATCATAATAACCATCTGAGAAAATCCAGCCGCTTGCTTTTCTTTCATCTGTAATAGAAGCACCGGCGATCATACCATCAGCCTGTCCTGCCTGACAAGCTGCAATAGCTGCATCCCAACCGATATACTGTAATTCATAAGTAAATCCCTGATCTTCAGCAATAGCAGCTAATATATCCATATCAATACCTACAATATTTCCGTCTGCATCCTGAAACTCGAATGGACTAAAACCTTTATCTGTTCCGATAACATAATCTGCTTTCTGTTCTCCACAGCCCGCAAAGCTTAAACATAACAAAACTGCGAGCACAATTCCTAAAATCTTTTTCATAATAAAACCTCCTAAACATTATATACATTGTAACTCATGTTCTGGAATTTGTCAACCATATTTTGCATTTTTTAATGATTTAAATTTCAAAATTAATTACAAATCAGGTTAAAACATGAATTTTTAAAGATTATTTTGCAAGTAATCCGTCATTTGCATTCATTTTACTGTTTTAGACATATATATTTAAAATTTCAAATTTTACTGTCGAGTATACTTATTAAATCAGCAACAGCAGATTCTTCGCAAGGTTTAACCATTATGTCTGCAGAGCTCTTTACTATTTCTAAGGCATTGTTTACAGCAACACCTATATCTGCATGACTAAGAAGCGGAATATCATTCTCATAATCACCGATTCCAATAGTGGTGTGGATGTTATCAAGTTGTGATTTAATAAAATCAAGAGCACATCCTTTAGTTGCATTAATTGAGTTAAATTCTACACCTGTACTCCAGGATCTGCCTATATAGCTGGTTTCAAATAAATATTCATTTCTTGCAAAATTTTTAAATTCTTCCGTTTCTTCAGGTGTCAAAAAAACACATACAATTTTTAATGGATTTAAACACATTATATCGTTTGAAATGCTATTAATTTCCCGGCAATTATATTCATCCTCAAAGCAGCTGTTGTATATACTTACCCCCTGAATGCTTCCATTATATCTTTTTATTACATCAATAAAATCCATCACCTTAAATTCAAGACGTGCTTCACGAAGAACTTTTTGAGTTGTGCCATCATAAACAACTGCACCATTACAGATACAGGCAGGTGCGTTAATAATATGATTATAATTTAATTTTTCAAGATGCGATACAGTTCTGCCTGTTGCGAATGTAAACTTACCGCCATTATCAGTAAAATATTTTACAGCCCGTAAGTTTGGCTCAATATCAATTTTATTTCTAAATGTTCCATCTAAATCTGAACATATCAAATATCCGTCAAATTTTCCCATCTCACACCTCGTATCATAAGTTTATTTACTGCCGACAAGCCCATATTTTGTTTTAACCCTCTCAATTTTCTCTATCATAGTTTCAGAAGTAAACCACATAAAAAACGCTGTTGATGCAGCATGAATTAAGTCAAAGGGTGCACCGGCAACATAATAAGATAAAAACATTTCTATCGAAGGATCGCTCTCCATCATAAATACCGAAGAAAGATTTATGATACCTCCATAAATAACAAATGTGACTATTCCACCAAAAAGAGAAAGTGAAATCTTATTTACTTTTAAAAGCCCTGTTTTTGAAAAAACACCTGAAATAAATCCAATTAAACCCCAAGCAAGCATCTGCCATTGAGTCCAGGGGCCTTGTCCAAAAAAGAAGTTAGATACAAATCCCGTAACAACTCCTACCAAAAAGCCTGTCTCACTTCCAAAGCATACACCGGTTATTATTATTAAAGCAGTAACAGGTTTAAACTGTGGTAGCATAAAAAAGGCAGTTCTTCCGGCAACCGCTATAGCACACATCACACTGATTACAACAAGCTCTCTGGCCTGAGGTCTGCGATTTTCAAATGCCACTAAAAAAGGCATCATAGTTTCAAGAATTATAATCATACTAATAAAATAATACTTTTTATCGTTAAAATAAACCATACCAATGTATATAGTAAGCGGGACTGCAAAAAGGCTCATAAAGGTTGCAACAATACTTCTCTTGGATAAATTTCCATTAAATTCGGTATGAATAATTTTATGACTACTTACCTTCCCTGATGGCAAAAAACAAATCAAAACCGCTGTTATTTCCACAATTGATATTAACTGAAAAGCAATAGTATTCGTCAGCTTTAAAGATGAAAAATATGGTATATACATATCAGTTAGCTGAGCAGAAGTTGTAATAATAAACAGGAGCAAAAATATAGTTCCAAAGGTGATTTTCACAAACGATTTGTTTGTATTTTGTCCCTTAGATTCAACAATTTTATTGTTAAATTCAAGTTTTTTATTTTCTGTTTCAGCAGTATGTTTATCGGTAGCATAAACATTCCCTTTGCAAGCATATATAACATCACGTGCAAGAATCAGTTCAGGAAATACTGAGCGCACCATACGATTTGCAGCTGTGGTATAAAAACTTTTTCCTGAAAAAAATGCTTCAGGCTCATCCGAGGATATTATATTCCCATCAAACATAAGTGCACATCTGTCAGCATTTTCTGCACAAAATTCAATATCGTGCGATACCATAACAATGGTAACACCTTCAGATTTTAAATCACTTAATATATCTGCGAATTCTTTCTTAAAATGTGCGTCCATTCCTTTAGTAGGTTCATCAAGAATTAAAATTTCAGGTGATTTCAGAAGAATTTTTGCAAGTGCTGCACGTTGCTGTTCACCTCCTGATAAATCATACGGATGGTTATTTATTAATTCTTCTATCCTGCAAAGTGAAATAACAGTTTTTATGAGTTCTTCTTTTTGTAAAACTGATATTTTTTTGTCTGACAATATATCCAACAAGTCGAGTTTTACAGTTTTTTTCACAAAAAGTGTTTTAGGATCCTGAGGAAGCACTCCGAGAATATCGGTATATAAATTTTCTATTTCTGACAATTTTTCACCGAAAACTTTAACTTCTCCCCTATAAGGCTTATAAAGTCCGCTCATTAGCGACAGCATAGTTGTTTTTCCTGTACCATTACCGCCAAGGATTGCGAAAAATTCACCCTTGTTTACACTAATATTCAAGCCTTTTAAAATATCAGGCGTGTTTTTTTCGTATCTGTACCACACATCCTTGAGTTGAATAACAGCTTCATCTGATTTATGTTCTATTATCTTTTTTACAGCTTTCTTACATGTAACAGTATTGTCCTTAACATATTGTTCAAACCACAATCTGCCATCACGAACAGTAAGCGGGTACTTATCTCCCCCTTCGACAGTACCGTAAATTCTCATAGGAACAGGCATTGCCATATACATATCATTATTTATACTTTTTAAAATTTTAGCTGCATTTTCAGGACTACTGTCAACAATAATCTTCCCTTCATCTAAAACAATTACACGATCTGAAAGTGAAATGGCATCCTCAAGTCTGTGCTCACTTAAAATTACCGTCGTACCTGTTTCTTGGTTTATCTTGGATAAAGTGTTCATAAATTCACTTGCAGCAATTGGATCAAGTTGACTCGTAGGCTCGTCAAGAATAATTACAGATGGATGCATAACCATCACAGATGCTAAATTAAGCAATTGCTTCTGTCCACCTGAAAGCTCAGTAACTTTTTTATTAAACCACGTCTGAATACCGAAAAACGAAGCCATTTCTGCTACTCTGCTTCTTATTTCGGGAGTAGAATAGCCAAGACTTTCAAGCCCAAAAGCTAATTCATGCCATACCATATCTGTTACAATCTGATTATCCGGATTCTGACTGACAAATCCTATTTCCGAAGACTGGGTTCTTGTATCAATTTCATCTAACGCCTTATCATCAAAAAGAATATTGCCTTCGATTTTCCCGCAAGGTGCAAGTGAAGTTTTCAAAAGACGCAAAAGTGTAGTTTTACCGCATCCGGACTTACCGCAAATAGTTATAAAATCTCCGCATGTAATTTTTATATTTACATTATCAAGAGCTTTATAAGATTTTCCGGGATATGTAAAGCTTAAATTTTCGATTCTGTATGTTTCCATTTCTTCACCTCCCACAATTCAATTATAACAGGTAATATGCAAAATATTGTATAAATTACAAATAGACTTAAATTATACAATGAATAACCACTTATTTTTATATTTGGATAAAAGCTACAATGTAAATTACCGGAAATAACACCAACAAAAATATATATTGACAATAAAACAATTAATAGTAATGTAACTTTATCTCTTTTGTCAAATCTGTAAATTGAAAATGCAGTTCTTCCTTTCAATCCATATCCGCGTGATTTCATACTATCAGCAGTTTCTACTGCATTTTCCAAAGCCCACGTTGTCATTATCGACAGAATAGAAAGTCCCGATTTAATACGTTTTAATATTCCACCTTTCGAAATATCTCTGCCAATACACCTCTGTGAGTCAGAAATCCGTTTCAATTGATATGAAAATCTTGGTACAAATCTCAAAGTCATAGAAAAGATCAGCGACAATGAAGGAACAATTCTGCCAAACAAATATACAAATTTATCACTTGACATAACGTTATTGAAGCAAGAGAACCACCATATTACACTAACTATCATAACGGAAGCCAAAATGCCATATATAACAGCTTCTAAAGTCAAAGGATTCCCGTTTGGAAAATACCAAAGGATTGTAGCCCCTTTATGATTAAACAGAGGATTTACAAGAGCCATAATCAGTAACAACGGTACCATATAAAACAAATTTTTCTTTACAACTTTTATGCCACCGAGAATAGCTGAATATATAAAAGAACAAGAAAAAGCTACAACAAGATACAAAGGGTGCATAATAAGCATCGTATAACCTATTACCAACATAAAATATATAAAATTCACAAAAGGGTGATAATTCTTAAATTCATTCATCCTGTCAACCTCCATTTCTATTAAGCGATCATATTTAAATTTACAATATAAAAGAGCTATGGTAATTTAAAAATTATCACAGCTGTCATTTCTGTGATTATTCACATTTTATCTGTAATAAAGTAACCAAATTATCCTTAAAGCAATTAAAGTTAATACAAATAAAAACATTATTCCTGTGCAGCATATCTATTACGGAATAATATCAAAGCAGGTCTTGTGACTTGCGTTATATAAGGCTAACGACCTAACACTTTTGTTTCCTGCCTTCTCAGTTTCCCAATGACCGGCTTTCACCGACGAATACAAAAATTTCAACGCATACACCGACAGTTATCGCTGAGGATTCACACCTCATTCCCTTTTCACCGTTTATACCTAAACATCAGTTTTACGGTATACACGACACTCTGTATGAATTTATTCTGTTTTCTTACATATTGTAACAGATTACTTGTTAAAAGTCAATAAAAACCGCTCTTTTGAGCGGTTTTTATATCATTTAATTTCATACTCACCTTTAACCATAACCAAACAGTCAGATGTTGCTTTTACACCACGTCCATCTCCTACAGGCACAATCAAATGATGATTCGCAGGCATAGACGCACCATTTTGAAGGTCGTAACCAGCTGTAACATCAGCCAGACCACCTTTGGTTGTAGCTACTATATTCGCTGTTCCCATTCTCAGGATAAGCTCAGCTCCGGCACTACACTCTAAAGTATGACCATTTTCCAATGACACGACCTTAAAAGACATCTGTTCTGTTATTTCCGGCTGGAAAACCTGTTTTAAATAGCTTAGTGATATGACAGGATCACTATCACTGCCAATCTGTGCATTTGCGATATATGTAGCAACTACACATATACAAAGCACCATCGTGACTAAAGCTATTTTCAATTTGTTTTTTATCATAAAGCACCTCTTTATACAAGACCAAAGCTTATCAATAAGCCTTCATCGACTTTTTCGGATAAATCAACATCAATTTTTCCGATTTTTTCCTTTAACCTTTTTTTATCAATAGTCCTGACCTGTTCTAAAAGTATTACAGAATCTTTAACAAGTCCATACTCCTTTGCATCAATTTCAACATGAGTAGGCATTTTTGCTTTATTTATCTGCGATGTTATAGCTGCAACAATAACAGTAGGACTGTATTTGTTACCAACATCATTCTGCACTACAAGAACCGGTCTTATACCACCCTGTTCAGAGCCGATTACCGGACTAAGGTCTGCGTAATAAATCTCGCCTCTTTTAACAACCACTTAATTCACTCTCCGAAAGTTTTTCCTCACATGCAGATAAACATTCATTATCAGCATCTAAACACATTTCGGCGTAGGCACTATTTATCTGTGCCATCTCTAAATACCCTTTTTTCAATTCTTCTTTATAATTTTTCTTTTTTTCCTTACCCACATAAAACCTTATAGCATCACAAAGAATTTCATTAATATCTTTATCTTTTTCTTTTGCAATTCTTTTGAGCTCTGTTTTCAGGCCTACCGGGAGTAATAACTCTAATTTATCAAGCTGTGCCATAGTTACTCCTGCCCCCGCATATCTTTCTATTTGGGACATATACCAAGGCCGGACTTAGTATACGCTTATCCTGTTTACTATTATACACTTAAAAGTAATGTGGGTCAATAACAAATATATGCAAAATTTCAAATTTTGTTCTTAAAGCTTATCTGAAAGATAATTTACAGTATATTTAACTTTATTGTCATCAATATAAATACGTGGCACACGCATCCCTATACTGCATAAAGTTTCATAATTGATGGTACCATTCAATTGAGAGCATATATCTACAGATAAATCTTTACCAAAAACAGTTACAATCTGCCCTACAGCTATATTATTGACATTTGTTACATCTATCATACATTGATCCATACAAATTCTGCCTATAATTTTAACTTTTGTATCATTAACGAGTACTTCATAGCAATTGGATAATTTTCTTGAAAAACCATCTGCATAACCAATTCCCAGTGTTGCTATTTTGCAACAACCTGAAGTCTCGTATATCCCACCATAACTAATCCTATGTCCTTTTTCAAGGTTTTTTAAATGAGTTATCTTTGTTTTTAGTTCCATAACAGGAGTTAACGAAATAGTGTCATTGTCACAAAATTCAGACGGATAGCAACCATACAAAATAATTCCGGGACGAACCATATCCAGATGCATTTCCGGAAAACGTATCAATGCAGCACTATTGCAACAATGCTTGAGTTTAAAAACTATACCATTGTTTTCAAGTTCTGAAATTGCTTTCATAAAAACAGAAAATTGATTATAGGTTAATTCTGTTTTTTCTTCATCAGCACAAGGAAAATGAGTAAATATCCCCTCTAATTCCAACATTTTAAGTTTTGAAATTTCTTTAATATCTATAATAGTTTTTTTATCATCAACTTCATTATAACCATATAAAAAACCGATTCTACCCATACCGACATCAAGTTTTATATGTATTTTGGCAATTTTATTCAAACAAGATGCTCTCTTTGAAAGTTCCTTTGCAAATTCAATATCAAATACAGTAAATGTAATATCAGCATTAAGCAATTCATCTATCATATCATATGGAGTGTAACCCAATATCAGAATAGGTATTGTTATTCCATTATTTCTTAAAACAAGAGCTTCGTCACCGCAAGCTACTGCAAAGCAGTCAGTTCCGCACTGCAAAAGCTTACGTGCAATTTCCAAGCATCCATGACCATAACCGTTGGATTTAATTACAGACATAATCTTAGTGCCTGAACCAACATGTTTTCTTATATTATAATAATTGAAACCCAGACTATCAAGATTCACTTCAGCCCACGTTCTTAACCTATCAGACATTATATCTCTCCTTATAACAATTTATTAAAAGCTTCTGAAATGTTATTTATTATATCGGTAGCAATTAAAGAATACGCCCCGACTTTACTTTTAGCAATATCACCTGCAAGTCCATGCAGATATACACCAAGCACCGCACTTTCAAAACAATCCATTTTCCGTCCGAGTAATGATAAAATTATTCCACTCAAAACATCACCGGAACCACCTGTAGCCATCCCTTCATTTCCGGTCGTATTCACATATGTTTTTTCGCCATTTGTTACTATCGTTCCGGGACCTTTAAGAACAAGTATAACATTATACTTTCGTGCGAATTCTTGTGCAACGGCAACTTTATTTGTGATTATATATTCAATACTTTTCCCGGTCAATCTGCTCATTTCACCAATATGCGGAGTCAAAATAACCGGGCATTTTTTATTATACAGCATATCCGGATTTGTAGAAAGGGAATTCAAACCGTCTGCATCAATAACAAGAGGTATCTTGCATTCACAAACAAAATTTCTAGTAGTTTCGATGAAATTATCACCACCACCGGGACCTATAGCCACAGCGTGACAGCTTTCTGAAAACTTAAGCGCTTTCTGATAGGATTCAGAAGTAAACTGACCGCAATTATCATCCAAAGGAAGACTCATCGCTTCGGTAAGCTTAATTTCATAAATACTGTTAAGCGAACCGGGAACAGCAACAGTAACAAGTCCACTACCGGTACGAAGTGCTGCCATTGCCGACATACAAACAGAACCTGTAAGTCCTATGCTTCCACCACAAATCATTACTTTGCCACAATCACCTTTATGTTGATTAACATTATTCTTCGGTAAAAGATTTTTTGCATATTCTATACTGATATATTCCATTTACTCCTCCAGGACAACTACCGCAAAAGCATATTCTCCATCATGAGAAATTGAAGTGCTGTATTTATTACCATTATGCAAGATATACGGCACACCGTTTTCATTTCTCAGAACTTCAACATCTTTTGGTCTGATTTTACCGAAACCACATCCTAAAGCCTTCACATAAGCTTCTTTTGCACAAAAATTTCCCGTAACAGTCTGAGCACGAATATTTCTCTCGTTAAACATTTTTATTTCATTATCACTAAAAAAACGTTCAAGAAACTTTTCATCCTTTAACTTATCCTCAATCCTTTTAATTCTGAGAATATCACACCCTATTTTACTCATTTTACAATAACCTTTCGGGGCATACATCTTTTATATTGATTAATCAGTTTCTCGTCGCCTCTGATTACAACCTTACATTTTGAACCATTATTAACACCAACAACAACATAACAATTATCTTCATTTTTGTTTGTAGCGTAAAATGTTTTAAGCTTTGAGAATTCTCCGAGGGCATTGTCGCCAAGAGGTGCTACCAATTCCACAGTTGACTGATCAATACTAAGATATTTTTTTCTTGTTTTTTCTGAAAACACCTTATCAACATCGAGACTACCTTCTATAAGACAATAATCAAACTCTACACTAAAACGATCATTAATTTTATATCCAAGGAAAATGAAACAAGCCCATACAGGCAGTAAAAATGCTGAACCGCTCAGAAAAATAGCGGCAACAAGGCAAATTATTAAAATGCCTGCAAACAATCCGAATTTTTTAAAATTATCAAAACCATTTTTTTCTTTTTTTACCAGTAATTCAGTAATATTATCCATATATTTATCCTCCGTTTATTATTTCATTAATAATTTCTTCAGGTATTGTCCTGTATAAGACTCCTTACACTCAGCAACTTCTTCCGGTGTGCCTGACACTACCACATTTCCACCTTTATCCCCGCCTTCAGGTCCCATATCAATGATATAATCTGCCGTTTTAATTACATCAAGATTGTGTTCGATAATAATAATTGTATTACCGTTTTCAGCAAGTCTGTCAATAACTTCAATTAATTTATGAACGTCGAATGAGTGAAGTCCGGTGGTAGGTTCATCAAGAATGTAAACTGTTCTGCCTGTTGCTTTCTTAGAAAGCTCAGTAGCGAGCTTAACTCTCTGTGCTTCACCACCCGAAAGTGTTGTGGAGGGCTGACCGAGTTTCACATATCCAAGACCTACGTCGTTTATTGTCTGAAGTTTCCTTTTAATTCTTGGCATATTCTCAAAAAATCCCAAAGCTTCCTCGCATGTCATTTCAAGAACGTCATAAATATTCTTACCTTTATATTTTACCTCAAGTGTTTCTCTGTTATATCGTCTGCCGTTACAAACATCACAAGGAACATATATATCAGGAAGAAAATGCATTTCAATTTTTTTAATACCATCACCACAACATGCTTCACAACGCCCACCTTTAACGTTAAAACTGAATCTTCCGGCTGTATAACCACGTGCTTTCGCTTCCTGCGTTGATGCAAAAAGTTCACGTAAATCATTAAATAAACCTGTGTAAGTTGCCGGGTTTGAACGTGGTGTTCTTCCAATCGGAGCCTGGTCAATATTAATTACTTTATCAAGCTGTTCAATACCCTCAATCGTATCGTGTTTTCCCCACTTTTTCTTTGCGCCATTTAGCTTTGTAGCAAGCTTCTTATATAGTATTTCATTAACTAATGTACTTTTTCCCGAACCCGAAACGCCCGTTACAACATTGATGACCCCTAATGGGAATTCCACATCAATATTCTTAAGATTATTTTCTTTTGCACCTTTAACAATAAGTCTGTTATCTGAAATCTCACGTCTGTTTTCAGGAATTTCAATTTTAAGTTCTCCGGACAAGTACTTGCCGGTATAGCTGTTTTTACATTTTTTAATACCTTCTACAGAACCTGCATACACAATATTGCCACCGTGAACACCTGCACCCGGTCCAACATCTACGATAAAATCAGCTTCTGTCATAGTTTCTTCATCGTGTTCAACAACAAGTACAGTATTTCCCAAATCGCGAAGCTGTTTAAGAGTTTTTATCAATTTTCCGTTATCACGTTGGTGTAATCCTATACTTGGCTCATCTAATATATAAAGTACTCCCATAAGACTTGAACCAATTTGTGTTGCCAGTCTTATTCTTTGAGCTTCGCCACCAGAAAGAGTTCCGGACGCTCTTGAAAGAGTAAGATATTCAAGACCTACATCAAGCAAAAAACCAAGACGGGAATTTATTTCTTTCAGTATTTGTTTTGAAATAATTTTTTCATTTTCCGTCAATTCAAGATTATTGAGAAAATGTCTGATCTCACTGATGGACAAATCCGAAAGCTCGATAATATTAAGTCCACCTACTGTTACTGCAAGTGTTTCAGGTTTTAATCTCTTTCCATGACATTCAGAACATACAACATTTGTCATTAAAGACTCAATTTCAGCCTTAGCATAGTCAGAATTTGTATCACGATATCGCCTTTCAAGCTGAGTAATAACGCCTTCAAATGGAACATTAAAGGTTCCGCCACCATAAGCACGCTGATACGCTATTTTAATTTTTTCACCATTTGTACCATAAAAAATTTTATTCTGAATATCCTCAGGTAAATCTTTAAACGATGTATTTAAATCAAAACCATACTTTTCAGAAAGCCCGAGGTATGTTGTATAAGCAACACTTTGTTTATTATCAACAGTATTCCATCCACTTGCAACAACAGCCCCTTCGATAAGAGACTTATCAGGATCAGGTACTATAATAGATGGGTCAATTCTAAGCTGCTCACCAAGACCTGTACATTCTGTACATGCACCAAACGGACTGTTAAAGGAGAACATTCTCGGTTCAAGCTTCTCGATACTGATACCGCAATCAGGACACGCGTAGCTTTGACAGAAAAACATTTCTTCACCATCTATTACATCTATTATAACAATGTCCTTTGCTAATTTCAGTGCTGTTTCAACGGAATCCGCAAGACGCTTATTCATATTTGACTTTACTACAAGTCTGTCGATCACAATCTCAATATTATGCTTTTGATTCTTGTCCAACAGAGGAATATCGTTAATATCGTAAATAATTCCATCTATTCTTACACGCACATAACCGGATTTTCTCGCATCGGAAAATATTTTTAAATGTTCACCTTTTCTTCCACGTATAACAGGTGCCAACACTTGGAATTTAGTATTTTCTTCAAGTGTCATTATTCTGTCTACAATTTCATCAACAGATTGTTGATTTATTTCTTTACCGCATTCTGGACAGTGAACCACACCAATTCTGGCATATAAAAGTCTCAAATAATCATGAATCTCAGTTACCGTTCCTACTGTTGAACGAGGATTCTTGCTTGTTGTTTTCTGATCTATTGAAATTGCCGGTGAAAGACCTTCTATACTTTCAACATCCGGCTTTTCCATCAAACCAAGAAACTGTCTGGCGTAAGCAGAAAGTGACTCGACATATCTGCGTTGTCCTTCAGCGTAAATTGTATCAAATGCAAGTGAGGATTTACCAGAGCCGCTTAAACCGGTCAGAACTACGAGTTTATCACGCGGGATTTCCACAGATACATTTTTCAAGTTATGAACTTTTGCTCCATTTACAATTAAATTATTCTTTGACATTTTAGTTTCCTTTTTCTAATTCTATGATTCTGTCACGTATTGATGCAGCTTTCTCAAATTCAAGTTTTTTAACTGCAATCTGCATTTCTGCTCTCAATAACTCAAGAAGCTTATCTTTATCATAATTATCCTCGACTATCTGTTGTTCTTCTACCATTATAGACGCTTCAATAACACTTCTTATATCCTTTTTGACAGTTTTAGGAACAATTCCATGCTTCTCATTATATTCTTTCTGTATTTTTCTTCTTCTTTCTGTCTCATCAATTGCATTTTTCATGCTATCAGTCACTACATCAGCATACATAATTACTTTTCCGTCTGCGTTTCTCGCAGCTCTACCTATTGTCTGAACAAGTGATGTTTCACTTCTTAAAAAGCCTTCCTTATCAGCATCAAGAATCGCCACCAAAGAAACCTCAGGAATATCAAGACCTTCTCTTAAAAGATTAATTCCAACAAGAACATCAAATATTCCTTCTCTTAAATCTTTTATAATTTCCATTCTCTCGATAGTTTTTACATCTGAATGCAAATATCTTACTTTTACTCCCATTTCAGTTAAAAAGTCAGTTAAACTTTCTGCCATTCTCTTTGTAAGTGTTGTAACAAGAACTCTTTCGTTTTTGTCAACTCTTGTATTAATCTCAGATAAAAGATGATCTATTTGTCCCTTTGTAGGCACTACTGAAATTTCCGGATCTACAAGTCCTGTCGGGCGAATTATCTGTTCAACAATCTGCTCACTTAAATCTTTTTCATAATCAGCAGGCGTAGCTGAAACATATATTACTTGTCCAATTTTACGTTCAAATTCATCAAAGCATAGTGGTCTGTTATCATAAGCACTTGGTAAACGAAAACCAAAATCTATAAGATTCTTTTTTCGTGATCTGTCACCTGCAAACATCGCTCTGACCTGAGGTATTGTTACGTGTGCTTCATCAACTACAAGTAAAAAATCATCCGGAAAATAATCAATGAGCGTATATGGTGGACTTCCGGGCTTTCGATTACTCATATGTCTTGAATAATTTTCTATTCCCTGACAAAAACCTGTCTCCTGCATCATTTCTATATCATAATTTGTTCTTTGCTCTATCCTTTGAGCTTCCACAAGTTTACCGTTATCCTGGAAGTACTTAATTCTTTCCTCAAGTTCAAGTTTAATTGTTTCAATAGCCCTGTCCATTTTATCTTTGGTTGTAACATAATGTGAGTTAGGATAAATAGCAACGTGATTTCTGTGTGCTATAACCTCACCCGTCACAATATCTATTTCAGTAATTCTGTCAATTTCATCTCCAAAAAACTCTACTCGAATAGAATTTTCACTTGTATTTGATGGGAAAATTTCAATAATATCTCCACGTACTCTGAATTTTCCGCGGGAAAAATCAATATCATTTCTTTCATACTGCATATCTACAAGACGCATTATGACATCGTCACGTTCCTTAAGCATACCAACTCGTAATGAAAGTACAAGCGTATTATAGTCTTCGGGGTCACCAAGTCCGTATATACACGAAACTGAAGCAACAATTATAACATCTCTGCGTTCAAACAAAGAAAATGTAGCACTATGTCTTAGTTTATCTATTTCATCATTAACGGATGAATCTTTTTCAATATACGTATCTGTATTAGGTATATATGCTTCCGGTCGATAATAATCATAATATGAAACAAAAAATTCCACAGCATTATCCGGAAAGAATTCCCTGAATTCACTATACAGCTGTGCAGCTAACGTTTTATTGTGCGCCAAAACAAGAGTAGGTTTCTGAACCTGCTCAATAACTTTAGCAATAGTATAAGTTTTTCCGGAACCGGTAACTCCCTTAAGAACCTGCCCACAATAACCATCCATTACACCTTGTGACAATTCTTTAATAGCCTTTGGTTGGTCGCCGGAAGGTTCATATGGAGAAACTACATGAAATTCAGCCATAATTAATTCATTATTCCTTTTAAATCTCTTTGTTCATCTTTTTATTATAACACTTTTTAAAAAAATTTACAATAGAAAATACTCGCTTTTGCGAGTATTTTCCAAATCATAGTTTATATCTGAATTTTAAATTATTTATACGCATCAATAACAAAGAAATTCCAATTAAAATAACAGCAAGCCACACGTACTTAACATTAAAAATTAACATAATTAAAAGAATGAGTTTTATTATAACAGAAATCAAAATGTTTTTTAAAATTAAGCCTTTAGCATCCTTTAGTACATTTACAAAGTTGACGGTCGAAAGTAAATTGTCGGTAAGAATAACTGCATCATACCTGTCAAACACATCATAACCTCCAAAGCCTATTTCATTGACATACTCACTATAGTCAGCACAATTACTTCCGTAACGGAACATAAGAGTATTGCCTGATAACTGTTTTAATCTATATCTTATCTGATCATCGTTAAGGTTACCGTTAACTTCTTTGAGATTACCCACTTTAGATATCTGATTTGCAATTTCTGAATTACAATGAGAATATACAAATATATTCTTAATACCGGCAAACCTCAAATTATTCATACACTGAAAAATGTCTTCATTTAACGGAGTTTCAAACTGTATAAATCCTGCAAATTTGCCATCAACACCTATATAAATTGTATCTTCTGAATTATCGAGTCCTACAATTATCCCATAAGAATTCAGATCTTCGACACTTCCTGCCACAACTTCAACATCGCCACAAATTTTAACATATCCGCCATATTCACCTACCGGTTTAAAATCTCTTATATCAGCTATATTGATATCTGAATTACTTTTTGCGACAATAACCTTTGCCATTGATGAACCTGTTCTGAAAAGTGCGTATGCAGCAACCTTTATAAGCTCATCTTCGGTTATGCTTAATTCACTTTTCACATTGGAAATTAATGGCTTTTTACCACCGAGAACTCCTTTGACTGAAAACCCTACATTTTCAAATTCAAGAGTATTTTCGATAAACTGTTTGCTTTTTACAACAATACCTTTAGATGCAAGATTTACTGCAACAGATTCATAAATATCACTAATAAGACCGCTTCCCGCAATTTCAAATGAAAACAAAAGACAAAGAGGCAAAGAGTGTGCTATGAAAACATAGTTTTCTGAACTGATCCCTGAAACAAGTATAAAAATAGCTAACACAGCAAACAAAACCAAAGAAACAACTACACTAATTGCGGATATCTTTTTCTCTTTCGGTGTTTTTGTTTTATTTATATCCATAACACAATGTATTGTTTTACTAAGGCTGCTTTCAAGAACAGTATTAGTCGATTCAACTATGAGCTTTCCACTTAAAACAGTGAATCCGGCAAAAATTTTGTCTCCCTTATTTATATTTAATATTCGGTTATCTCCGGTTACACAAGTTGCGTTAACTGTTCCGGACCCCGCCTTAACAATACCATCACATGGAACGGTTTCACCGGAAAATAATTGCAGAAAATCTCCAACACGTATTTCAGAAACATTCACAAATTCGGTATCACTGTTAAAATATCTTCTGTAAGTACAAGAGCATATTTTAGAAAAGGTTTCATTTAACAATGGTTTAATAAACAGATTAGAATGATTTATATAAGAAAATATAACTGATATCAAACCTACCCAATATGCCTGATAAACATATCCAAAAGAAAACATATATATAGAAATTAAAATAGTTGTAACTTCAAAAATTACAGACTTCATCTTTGTATACTGAAGCATAATGCGAAGAATAACTGCAATACAGTTTATTATTATTCCTGATAAAATCACCCATGAGCTTACAGGAGATTCAAACATAAAAGAAACCAGAAAAACCAACATACTTACAGTAAGCAAAAAACTATTTAACATCTTATAACTTAGTTTTTTATTTTTTATTTTCATAGTATTACACCTGTTATTTTAAAGAATAAAAAATCCCAAGAAAAATTCCTTGGGATTTATGGAGCGGAAGACGAGATTCGAACTCGCGACGTTCACCTTGGCAAGGTGACGCTCTACCACTGAGCCACTCCCGCATATGTGCCATTTTTATGTCTTTGGCTAACCGACAAAAAGTATTATATCACACAAAAATGAATTTGTAAAGACTTTTTTTGAAAAAAGTAAAAAAATATTCATTTTTAAATATAATATAAAGAAAGGATGATGATTATGCCAATAAAAATTTTTATTGATCAGGGACACAACCCAGGAGGAATCAACGGCGGAGCAGAAGGAAATGGATTACTTGAGCAGGATGTAACCTATAATGTTGGGATATATCTTAATCAGCTTTTGAACAACGATTACAGATTTGAATCTATGGTTTCAAGGGAAACTATAGATACTATTTTAGGAACGAACAATCGAACAAGTCTGGCACAACGAGTAAATATGGCAAATTCATGGAACGCAGACTATTTTATAAGCATTCATACAAATGCGTCAGAAAATCCTCAACTAAACGGTTCCGAAGTTTATGTATACAGCGAAGAAACTCCGGCTTATGAATTAGCAGAAGACGTACTGAACAATATAGTAACTATTGTAGGCACTCGTGATAACGGTGTAAGAGTAAACAGAACACTATACGTTTTACGCAGAACCACAATGCCTGCAATTTTAATTGAACTTGCATATATCACAAATACGCAGGATGCTGAAAAGTTGCGTGATAACCAATATCTGTTTGCTTATGCAATATACAGAGGCATACTTGAATATTTGAGTTTTTCAGAATTATAGAAATGAACGGGAATGTAAAAAAAGTTCATAACCGCAAGAAGTCTTAAATAATATTATCTATAATGTGGTACGTTTGTCAAAATCGACAAAAAAATACACACTTAAGGAAAAATATCGTTTTTGTACGATATTTTTTCTATTAAATAAGCCTTTTTGCTCGAACGAACTTCGCCTAACTCGGCGTATCACATACGCCTTCGGGTACCTGTAAATGCCTTTGACCAGGCATTTACAGCTCAGTTCGTCCATTCTGAAACATTTTTTCCTATTCCCCAAAATGAAGAACTGTAAAAAATCGATGATTTTTTTACAGTTCCTTTCATTTGAAGTTCAGACAGTCTTGTTGCCATTTATATACACATTGCATATATCAAGTTTTTCATCAAGTATTATAAAATCAGCAAACTTATTTTCTTTTATACTTCCTATTTCATTTTCCATACCTAATGTCTTAGCAGGATTAATTGTAGCCATTTTCACAGCACTTTCCAATGGAATTCCTATGGACACAAGATTTCTTACGCCGTCAATAAGAAAAGTCGAACCACCGGCAATTGTTCCGTCTTCTGTATAAGTTTTCTTATCTTTAACTATAATCTTTCGACCGTTAACAATGAATTCTCCGTCAGGTCTTCCGGTTCCAAGCTCGCTGTCTGTAATCATATTTATTAAATCATCACCTTTAAGCTTATAAGCAAGCTTCACTACATCAGGAGATACATGGAAAAAGTCACAAATAAATTCACATTTTACTCTGTCATCGCTAAGAACAGCTCCCACGGTTCCTGGGGCTCTGTGATTAAGTCCTGACATAGCATTAAAAGTGTGCGTTGACTGAGTAGCACCCCAATCTACCCCCTTGATTGCTTCTTCGAATGTAGCCGCTGTATGACCTATTGATACTACGACATTCTGATCTCTAAGATATTTAATTGTTTCTTCTGCTCCTTCAAGTTCCGGTGCCATAGTAATGAGTTTAACCATACCCTTACCTTCTTCAACAAGTGCTTTTGCTTCATCTACAGTTGGCTTTCTGATATTTTCAGGTAAATGTGCACCTTTGAATTTTTCAGCAAAGAATGGTCCCTCAAGGTGAATGCCGGAGATTTTAGCCATATTCTCCTTATTTTCGTAATCAACCAGATACTTTACACATCCAAGCATTTTCTTAAGCGGTGCAGCTGAAATGGCAGGACAAAGTGTTGTCGTACCATTCTTGGCTTCAATTTCAGCTATAACATCAGCTGTTTCTTCATCAAAATCAATAAACATTTTCCCATAAGCACTGTGCATATGAGTATCAATAAGACCCGGTATTACATATTTACCTTCAAGATTAGTTCCCTCTTCCTTATTATCGGTACTGATATTTTTAAATTTCCCATTTTCAACCTCAAAAGAAGCTGTTCTGAATTTAAAATCATCACACAACACATTTCCGTTATAAAATTTCATATCTATTCCTCCTAATTAAAATCAAATACTACTTTATCATTTTCTATTTTTAACGCTGCGGAAAAATTCTTGCCATTTTTGGATACAAATCCGTTAATCTGCGGGCTTCTGCCTTTTTCCAGTAAAATTCTCACTGCATTCAACGAAATTATTTTGCCACAAATCCTACTTCCTACTGAAAATCTGCAACCATCTTTGTAACCGGTACAACCATACCCGAATTTGTTTCTTGCCACATCTTTTCCGCAAATGGGGCACACCCCGACTTTATCTCCGAAAAATCCGATATCTTCGTCCTCAGTAAATTGATATTCAAAAATACTTTTAATTTCGTTCCTGGCAATTTCTATACTCTGACTTATATCAAATTCTCCCCTATACACTTTCTTCAATGCTTTTCCAACTTCAGCAGTTTTATATTTGTCCATACTAATATGCAATAACTGAAGCGAATTAATCAAATACTCACCGTCAGGAAGAATTTTATACACGTCCTTTTTCAATTCTATGTATCTGCTTTTAACTGCATTATCAATAATCCCTGTTCTTGTTGCTTCTGTTCCAAGTTCAAGCCCTTCAAACATCGCTTTGTATTCTTCTTCGTCATTTTCATTCTCAACTGCATTTTTTTCATCCCTGAAAGGGTTTTTAAGATAATTATTAAGTGTTTCAATTGTATAATGTTTTGGTGGTGAGGTCTCCTTTTCAACCGGCTTAAAATTAACGTTTACTTCATCACCCTTTTCAAGAGCCGGTAATATTTTGTCCTTCTTATTGTAATCATCATACTTTGTCCATCCCGGTTCAAGCATAACAGTACCTTTAAGAACAAAGCTTTCTTCCAGTTCCGATGATATAGTAATTTCCGTCTTTGCAACCGTACATTCCTCGCTGCAAAAAACAGCAACAAATCGTCGCATAATTGTACTATATACCATAAACTCCTTATCACTCAATTCTGTTTTTACAGGTATTTTATATGTAGGAGTTAGGGCGGAATGCGACTCAATTTTAGAATCATCAAAAATTGTTTTTTTATGTTTGAATTCAATTGGATATCCAAGTTTTTTTATTGACTCAATAATTGTCTTTACTTTCCCCTGTTCAGCTTCTGCAAGATATTCAGAATTAGTTCTTGGATATGTTACATATCCTTTTTCATACAGGCCCTGAACGATGGACAAGCTTTCATCCATTGACATTTTAAATTTTTTGCCAAGCACATTCTGTAATTTTGATAAAGAGTAGAGCTTTCCCGGGGCCAATGTATCTTTTTTACTTTTTTTGCCTGTAACTTTCCATATAACAGAATTATAGTTCTCACAGACAGATTCTGCATCTTTTAGTTTTTGCTTATCAAACTTAAGCTTACTTACAAGTTCTATTTCCTCGTCCTTGGTCAGTTCTTTACTTATAATTGCATAATATATATCGGGTTTGAAATTTCGTATACTCATATCTCTGTCGTAAATAGCTTTAACAATAGGTACAATTACACGACCAACTCTAAGCAAAGTTCCTGACTTCAAAGTTGCATACCGGGTCAGATTCACTCCGTATAGCCAATCGATATATGTACGTGCATATCCTTCAGCTGCAAGATTATCGTAAGAATTTTCATCCTCCATTGAATCGATAGCAGTTTTAATGGTCTGAGGTGTCTGATCCGGAAGCCACAAACGCTTAAAAGGCTTTGCGTTATCAAGTGCTTTATCGACACAAATACGTATAATGATTTCGCCCTCACGGTCAGCATCGCCTGCATTTACTATCGTTTCAACATCATTTCTGTTACAAAGTGATTTTATAATTTCAAACTGTCGTTTTATACCTGAATCAGGTTGCTTATTCTTATCTTTTTTTATTTCAAATTGAAATTTTTCAGGAAAACACGGAATATTATTCATAGACCATTTGACCGACCCATCAGGATTAGGTGAATAAGTTTCAATATCAGCCAAGGAAAACAAATGACCGATTGCCCAGGTAACAATATAATTACTCCCTTCAAAAAAACCGTTCTTCTTCGTAAATTTATCATCTATCCCTGCAACTATATTACGTGCAAGACTTGGTTTTTCAGCAATAATCAATTTCATTTGTGAACTTCCTTTCTGATCATAAGTATTATAACAAAGTCAGGTGTTTTTTTCAATAGAAATAAAAAAAATACTTGCATTATTGATAAAAAATGTTATACTTAAGTAATAACAAGAAAAGAGGTAATATAAAATGAGCAAAATTGAACAGGTACGAAGTGAAATGATGAATGCTTTAAAAGCAAAGGATACAGAAAGAAAAAATGCACTTTCACTATTACTTGCTGCTTTAAAAGCAAAGGAAAAGGATAAACGTGAACCATTAACAGAAGATGAAGAAAATATGGTAATTTCAAAAGAAATTAAACAAACTAAAGAGACTATGGAGTCTGCACCTGAGGATAGAGTTGATATAATTGAGCAATGCAAATTCAAAATTTCAGTTATGCAGGAATTTGCTCCCAAGAGCCTGAGTGAAGAAGAAATTACAGAAATTATCAAATCTGTTATAGAAGACCTGGGTCTCGATAACCCGGGTATTAAAGAGAAAGGATTGATTATGAAAAATCTTATGCCAAAGGTTTCAGGTAAAGCAGACGGCGGAATTGTTAATCAGATTGTAAGTAATATATTAACAAAATGATTACAATTACACTAAATTCCGATAAAACCAGATTTTTTCAGTTATATTCAATTGACATAAGCCAAATTTAATGGTAGAATATATCTGTACTTTTATAATTATACGAAAGGATGATAAAAATGAAAAGATTTTTATGTCTTGCAATTGCGCTTTTGATGATTTTACCTTCAACTGTCGCAATGGCCGCTAAGCAGTTTGGTGATGTTGCTGAAGACAATCAGTTCTCAACTGCTATTTACACATTAGCTGACTTTGGTATCATCAAAGGTGATGCCGGATCAGACACATTCAGACCAAATGACGGTATCAGTCGTGAGGAATTCAGCGTTATTATGGTTCGTTGTTTAGGTCTTGGGGAACTTAAGGTAAATATTACCGAATATCCCTTCACAGATGTTACACCTCAGACCTGTGCCGACTGGAGTATCAATGCTACAAAGATAGCTTATGACCAGGGTATTATAAAAGGTATGGGTGACGGAACATTTGCTCCAAAGGCTGACGTAACATACGAACAGGCTGTTAAAATGATTGTATGTGCACTCGGTTATGAACACCATGCTCTTAATCAGGGCGGTTGGCCTAATGGTTATATTGCTGTAGCAAGAGACCTCGGTGTTACAAAAAGAGCTGAAGCAGCACAGACCGAACCTGCTGCAAGAGGTGTTATAGCACAACTTATTTACAATGCACTTGATGTTGATCTTATGACAGCATATATGGACAACCAGGGTGTTCAGAGATTTTCAAGTGTTCCCGGTCAGAATCTTCTTAATCAGAAGCTTAAACTTACAAAAGAAACCGGTGTTGTAACAGCTATACAGAACTCTTCTTTAGGTGCTGATGCTGTAGGTGTTGATGCAGACGAGGTGAAAATTGATTTTTTAACTAAATTCAAGCTCGGTGATACCAATGCTAACGAATACTTCGGTCAGAGTGTTACATATTATTACAAAAATGAAAATGATGTAAAAACTCTCGTTTCTGTTGTTCCTACAAATAACAATGTAATCGTAGAACTTTCAAGTGACAACATTAAAACAATCGATTCAAACAAGGTTGAGTATTATGAAGATCCTAATGATACTTCTATACTTCAGACCATTACACTTAACAGACCTGCATACTTGATTTACAACGGTGCAAAGGCTTCACTTGATAATCCTATAACAATCGAAACAGGTTCTGCAAAACTTATTGATAACGATTCCGACGGTTCAGTAAACGTAATCATCGTTGAAGCATCAGTTACTGTTATGGTTGATGCTGTTGACACAGCAAATTATATCATTTATGATGCTTATGATCAGTCTAACAAAGTAGAACTCAATCCTGAGTCTAATGATATTATAAATATCACCAAAAACGGAAACAGAGTTGAATTCAGCAGCATACAGAAGGGTGATGTTCTTCTCGTATCACAAAGTTCAAATGCAACAGGTTCATTAACAAAGAACGTTAAAATTATTACAAATACCGTTTCCGGTACTATCTCACAGCTTGGTTCTGATTATGAGGAAGTTGTTATCAGCAATAAATCATATCAGCTTAGCAACAAGTTTATAAATTATATCAAGAAAACACCTTCATTCAATTTTGCAATTGACAATAAGGTAACATGTTATCTTGATGACAGCAACAAAATTGTAGCAGCAAAGGTTACTTCTGTAGCAGCTACATCAACCTTTAAGTACGGATATCTTATTGCTGCAGAAGTTAACACAAGAAACGAAATTGCAGAATTCCGTATTTATGCAGAAGATAACACAAGCAAGGTTTACAAAGGTGCTGAAAAAATCAGAATTAACGGTGAAACTGTAGCTTACTCTGATTCAGTAACTGCCATCCGTGAAGCAGGTGCTTTATCACTTACAAATAAAGACAACGGAACTGATTCGCAGAATCCTACTCCGGCTACCGACTCAGCAGGATACAATATTTCACAGTTAATCAAATTCTCTGTAAACTCTTCAGGCAAAATTGATAACATTATAACAATTAAAACCAGCGGTGATATTACAAATGAGCTTGTTCTTTCAAAAGCTTGTGCTGATGGTAAATACACATCAACATCCTCAATGCTCGGATCTAACGTTTTACTTAATGCAAATACAAAGATTTTCTTTGTTCCTACAGACAGAGCTGAAACAGAAGCATATTCAGTAAAAACAAAATCTGCACTTAAGCACAATAAAACTTATGAATTCGAATCATACAATGCAACAACAACCAATACCGCTGCTGTTGTAATTGTTTATGGTAATTCAGGTACTATAACTGTAGATGATCTTGAAGCTCCATTAGTTATTGTTGATACAATTACACAAACTACTAACAATGGAAATACTGTTAACAAATTAGTTTGTTACGAAAATGGAAACCAGTCAACATACTATACTTCAACAACTTCTGTACTCACAGGTGTTAAGACAGGTGATATTATAAGACTCCAGTTTAATTCAACAGGTGAAGTTAATAAGGTAAAAGTAATGTATGGTGCTAATACACTTCCTGATCTTTCTGACAGACTTGTACTCAAAGACGGGGCTACTTCAACTCCAACAACATCAACTGCTGATTATATGACAGTATTTGGTAATGTTTACAGCCGTGAAGAATCTGTAATGACAATTTCACTCTATGACATTGATTCTAACGGAAATCTTAATGGTAGCGAAACAATCCCTGTAACATGTAATGCAAATACAAAGTATTACTTGTTCGATGCAGCTAAGAATACTGTCACAACTACTACAATTAATTCTATTGCCGGATATACAAGTGCTAAAACAGGTGCTTCTCAGATTTTCGCTCGTGTATCAAACGGTTCCACAAAATTTGTTGTAATTATGAAAAAATAGTTCATATAATTAATTTTAAGCCGGGCTAATTGCCCGGCTTTTTATAATTAAAATTATTAATAGTAGTTCCGTTGTAATAGTGATAAAGTATCTCTTGATAATTACTCCCTTGCTTTGCCATTTCATCAGCGCCTTGCTGGCTCATACCAACCCCATGACCATAACCATAAACAGTAAATTTATATTTTGTGTCTTTTTTTTCTATTTGAAATGCAGAAGATCTCAAATCAAGCTTCTCTCTTACTTCAGTTCCTGAAAGTTTGTCATCGCCCGATATCAGATTTTTCACATAGCCATTTTCAAAATGTTCTATATAAAAATTTTCTTCTAAATTAATTCCTAATTTTTTATTTAATTCTATATCACTAAATTCTAAAAATGTTTCATAATTTTTTCTTAGTTTATCTACCTTACTATCAACACTTCTTAAATACGGAATATCTTTTCCCCAAACATCATAACAATTCTGAGTTTTCCCGGCAGATAAAGAAAAGAAAAAAGTAGCCGCAAGTTCATTATTATAAGTTAAAATCATTCCAGCGGTTTCATCAACTGCTCTTTGATATTTATATATATATTCATTTGCTTTATCTCCCCACTTTTCAGTTGGATTAAACATATAAGCCATACAATGCTTGTAATCTGTGCAAACATCGGCACCAAAGTGATTTTCAGCATCGGAATCCATTTTTCTTAGCGCATATGTTCTTATAGCGATTGCCTGAGCTTTGAGTGCTTCCATTTCATAAGATGCCGGCATTTCCTCTTCAAGAACCTTTAAAACATATTCTTCAATATTCATTGTTTCAGTTTTCGATTCTATTGTATTGTATACACTTATCATTTTTATTGAATTTTCTTGAGATATAATCGTTTTAACATTGATCATTGGTATTATTGCAACAACAAAAATGCAACACAAAATTACAATTCCTGTATTTTTCATTTCAGATTCCTTATTTAAATTTAAATAATAATTACGTTTTTCATTGACTTTTAAGCGAAAATCATATATAATTACTTATATGTACATTGTTTTTTGAAACACGCAAAAATGAATTTTTGTTTTTGCAAAATTGCAAAAGGGGCATAATTATGAAAAACTGTATAGAACAAAATAAAGAAATAATATCTACATTAATTGACTCTGTAACACAAAGGGATGCCATATCTCCGGAGTTGTATCACAAATATAATGTTAAACGAGGGTTAAGAAACTCTGACGGAACAGGCGTTCTTGTTGGCTTAACTGCTATTGGTGAAGTACACGGTTATATGATTGAAGATAGTGATAAAATCCCGTCTGACGGTAAATTATTGTACAGAGGCATTCAGCTTAAAGAAATTCTTAAAGGGGCTGTTGCTGAAAAGAGATATGCTTTTGAGGAAGTTTGCTTTCTTATACTTTTCGGTAAACTTCCAACACGTGATGAACTTCAGGCTTTTAGTGAACTTTTAGTATCACTTAGAAAGCTACCACCCAACTTTGTCGAGGATATGATTATTAAGGCACCAAGTCCTGATATAATGAACAAGCTGGCAAGAAATATCTTATCGCTATATTCATACGATAATAACCCTGACAGTACAGAAATTTCTAATGTTATTATGCAATCTATAAGTCTTATTTCAAAATTTCCAATATTGATTGCTAATTCATATTCCGCTAAACGTCACGTATATAATGATGAAAGCTTAATTATACATACTCCCAGCGATAAGCTTTCAACTGCTGAAAATTTTCTTTATATGTTAAGACCGTCACATGAATATACAAAAGAAGAAGTAGAAACACTGGATTTGTGCCTTGCAATACACGCAGAACACGGTGGCGGTAATAATTCAGCATTTACTACTCACGTTGTTTCTTCATCAGGCACAGACACGTATGCTGCAATCTCTTCGGCTGTAAATTCACTTAAAGGCCCAAAACACGGCGGTGCATCAACAACTGTTGCACTTATGTTCAATGAAATTAAAGAAAATGTCAAGGATTGGTCTGACGAAGCCGAAATCAAAGCATACCTTACTAAAATCGTCAAAGGTGAAGCCTTTGACAGAAGCGGTCTTATATACGGAATGGGACACGCTATTTATACTAAATCCGATCCGCGTGCTGTATTACTGAAAGCCAAAGCTTCAAAGCTTGCACAAACCAAAAACAGAGAAAAAGAATTTTTACTATATGATGCTGTTGAAAGACTTGCACCTGAAGTTTTTGCAGAGGTAAAGCATTCCGATAAAATGATATGTTCGAATGTTGACTTTTATTCCGGATTTGTATATAGTATGCTTGGAATTAGTGAAGAGCTTTATACTCCCCTTTTCGCTATGTCAAGAGTTGTTGGGTGGTGCGCTCACAGAATAGAAGAAATTGTTTCAGGTGGAAGAATTATACGACCTGCTTATAAAAGTGTTACTACAAAAAGCATATATGTTCCACTTGACAAAAGAAAATAAATAATTTCTGTTTTACTTATAAAAAAGTTGTTTCGCTATATAGCAAAACAACTTTTAATTTATCTTAATTTTTCTAAAGTTATATTAAACAACTCCGGTGGTGGAGATGAAAACTCTATATATTCGCCTGTAACCGGATGTATAAAGCCTAAAAGTCCTGCATGAAGCATCTGAACATTTAACCCTAAATTATTTTTCATACCATAAACAGGATCGCCAAGCAACGGATGACCGATATATGCCATATGAACTCTTATCTGGTGTGTTCTGCCTGTTTCAAGCTTGCATTTCAAAAGAGTGTAACCATTAAGTTCTTCAACCACCTGAAAGTGAGTAACGGCATTTTTACTATTTTTTGCAGTGACAGCCATCTTTTTACGATCAACAGGATGTCTTCCTATCGGAGCATCAACAGTACCGTTAGTTTCCTTAAAATGTCCCTTAGCAATACAAGTATACACTCGGTTGATAGAATGAACTTTAAATTGTTCAGCAAGTCCGTTATGTGCAACATCATTTTTGGCTACAACCAAAAGGCCTGAGGTATCTTTATCAATTCTATGTACTATACCCGGACGCTGAACAGAATTAATCGTGGATAAATTCCCATGACAATGAGCTAAAATTCCATTAACAAGTGTATCTTCAAAATTTCCCGGTGCAGGATGAACTACCATTCCCTGAGGTTTATTAACCACAATTAAATGTTCATCCTCATAAACAATATCTAAATCCATCTCCTGCGGTATGGCATCAAGCTTTCTGATTTCAGGCTCTTCAAATTCAACGATATCACCTGATTTAATCTTGTAACTACACTTAGCTACTTTTCCGTTAACAAAAACATTCCCGGAATCAGCGATGTTTTTTACCAAAGAGCGTGACAAATCTGTCCTTTCGGTAATAAAAGCATCTAATCTTATTCCATCACAGTCACTTATGATTGTCAAAGATATCACCAGCCTTACTAAAACACAACAAGAGCACTGCAGAAAAGGCCCCAACGACAACCAATATATCAGCTACATTAAAAACAGGAAAATCAAATAAATGAATTCTTATGAAATCCACTACAAATCCGTAAGCAATTCTGTCAATTATATTACCGATAGCTCCTGAAATTATACAAGCAACTGAAATGGTTAAAAGATGATAGGAGTTTTTCTTTGCCTTTTTCATAAACCAAAAACAAGCTACTGAAATGATAATTGAAATTGGTAGAAGGAAACTATTTACACTACCAAACAACCCAAAAGCACCATTATAATTTTTAACTAATGTTAACGAAAAAAAATCCTTAATAATGTTAAAAGAACCCTCTGAGAGAAATTTAACTGCAAACCATTTGGAAATCTGATCAATAATTATTCCTAAAGCAATAATCAAGTACTCCATAATTCTTTATTTGAACATTTCCTCCATCAAATTTTTCTCTGAATCCAACAAAGAATTAAATTTAGTTTTAAAGGTAACAAATTCAGCTAAGACTGAATCGTATTTTTTCTGAATTTCCTCACATTTACGTTCAGCATCACGTATTATTGTTTCTGCTCTTGTGCTTGCTTCACCTACTATGAAATCAGCTTTCTCTTTAGCATTTTTCTTGACATCCTCTGCAGTATTCTGAGCAAACATAAGTGTATTCTGCAGCGAATCCTCCATAGCTCTGTACTTTTTTAATGAATCATTTAAAACAGAAAGTCTGTCTTTTAACTCAATATTTTCCTTATAAAGCTTTTCAAATTCATTAGCAACCTCGGACATAAAATCGTCAACCATATCTTTATTATAACCACTTAATGACTTTGAAAATTCTTTATTTTGTATATCAATCGGTGTTAACATATTCTTCTCTCCTATCTGAAAATAAATTGTATAAAGTATATCAGTGCCGGTTCTATAACGTATGGTATAAGTAAAAGGACAATAACCGGTGAAAAGTCAAGCATCATATGCCCTCTTCCAAAATTACCAAGAATCCTTCTTACAGGCGACAATAAAGGTTCTGTGAGATTGTAAACAGCATTAGTAAATATGTTACCTTTAGACATAGGTATATAAGACAATATACACCTTATAAGTATTAAATAGCTTAAAATCTCACATAATATAGAAACTGAAATTGATAGTATCGCACTTAAAGACATTTATCCACACCTCTAATCCCAAGGAAAAATACCATTACGAAGCTCATCCTCGAAATTTCCCATTATATTAACATTATACGGTGTTGCAAGTAATATTACTTTGGAAATTTTTTGAACACTTCCGTCAATAGCATAAATTACACCAGTGACAAAATCAAGTATACGTCTCGCTACATCCGGAGGCGTTTCCTCCATATTTACAACGACGGGCTTGCGTTCTTTCAGGTGCACAGCAATTTCCTGCACATCTTCAAACCTCTGAGTCTTTATTACAACAACCTGTAACTGTGTGGTCGCATGTATATCGACAATTTTTCCTTTTTTAGTATTTGTAACAACGTTGACATTACTTCTCTTCTGATAGTCTCTTTCTTTTTCTTTGACTGTGTTAATCAGAATATCTTCATCCTCGTCTTTATTTTCAAGATAACTTAGAATTGAAGACATTTTTTCCTGAAAAAAACTCATATATACTACACTCCTTATTCCAAAGACTGACCGTCCTTTTCTATATTTCCTTTAATAATAACTTCATCATATATCATAAGTTCACCACTGTTTTCCTGACCCGGTGATACAATAACATAATTTTCGTCCTGAGCTAATATATTAACGCTTCTGAATCTTGCGATAGACTGTTTGGAAATATAAACACCGGTTTGTCCGTCAACAACGCGAATTGCTTCACGTGGAATTTTAAGACCATCGGTGCTGTCAAGTATTACGGTTGCTGAAAGTTTTCTGTTTGTAAAAGCATGATGCACATATTTTTCAATCCTGCATGTAATAACACATTTTCCGTTCTCTTCCTCAGAAATGTTGTAAACATATGCTTTAATATCCTCATCGGTATGTTCATCAAAGTTAAGAGTAATAACTGCGGCATAATCAAAATCATCAATAAGAGAAGCATCGGCAACAAATGAGTAGTACCAATCATATCCTGTCACGAGTTTTGCAGATGCCTTGTTATCCTCACTATTTTCAAAGCCATCAGGTAATTGATTAAATGCAGAAACGCTAAGTTCAGGTATCATTTCGGGGTACAACAAAGTTTCATAACCGTCCGCATAAGAGAAGTATAATCCTGCGCTATCAGCAACTATAGTAGTCTTTTCTCCCATAAGTTGTGATTCAAGCTGTTCTTTTTCCGATTTCAATTCATTAATAAGGTTTTGAATACTGTTATTATCAGTCGCAGTATTCTCATCAATATTGTTTATTAATTCATAATAAACTTCGTTCAGTATATTTCCATTACCTCTATGAGAATATTCAATAACATCAGTAACCTTGCTCTTTAAAAAATTATCTGTATCCTGGACATCCTGTATACCGCCTTCCGCCATTATAAGTTTTTCAAGACTCATAATGCGTTCATTCAGAGTCTTGATATCGTTATGAATAGCTGCATTAGAAGCATCCTCGTATACGGTCGCGAGAACCTCATTTTTAGATACTCTCTCTCCTTCTGAAACCATACTGTCAATAAAACAACCTATCTTACTGACAATAATATATTCGTCACGGATTATATACCCATCAGCATCAATATTTTTCTCTATTTTACCCAAAGAAGCAACCTGTGTCGTTATTCTGTTATTCATAAATCCGAAAATATTAAAAGCAAAAATAATTATCAGAATTACAGCAACAATAGCTACTAAAAATTTTGAAAGCTTACTCATTGTTATTTCCGTTATTAGTAATTTCTAAAATATCAATTTTTTTAGATGGCGTGATAGTAGAAATTGCATGCTTGTACACAAGCTGCTGTTTGCCATCACATTCGATAATTACAGTAAAATTATCAAATCCGCAAACGAGTCCTTTAAATTGAAACCCGTTCATAAGATATATAGTAACCGGTATATGCTCACGTCTTGCATAATTTAATACTGTGTCCTGTAAATTAAGCTGTTTCATAATGCTCTCCTTTGTCTTTTTACTCATTATACTATATTTTAAAAGATAATTCTATACTTTTGACAAAATAATCCAAATTTATTCCGAAAGTATTATCGACAAAATCCGTCTTTTCCTCTCTTTTAAACCAAGTTATTTGTCGTTTTGCATATCTTCTTGTACCAGTTTTAATCAATTCAATAGCTTCCGAAAGTGAAATTGTATTATCAAGATACATAGCTATTTCCTTGTACCCTATCCCCTGCATAGAGGTACATACATTACTTACTCCTCCGTCAATAAGTGACTTCACCTCATCAACAAGCCCTTGCATAAGCATAATATCAACTCTTTTATTTATCTTTTCATAAAGAGTATTTCTTTCCGGAAATAAACAGAATTTGCATGTGTTATACAAAGAGTTGCGTTCTCCTTTTGAGATATGTTCGCTTTGCTTAATACCTGTTGTCTTATAAAATTCAAGAGCTCTTATTACTCTTTTAAGATTATTTGGGTGAATATTTTCTGCAGATTTAATATCGATTTTTGCAAGTAATTTATGGACAGCCTCATTTCCTTTATCAGCCGCCATATCATAAAGTTCTTTACGGTAATTTTCATCATTGTTGCTATCGTTAAGTTCTACACCGTTTATAAGTGTATCAATATACAAACCTGTGCCACCTGCAAGAACCGGTATATTGCCATTTTCGTATACACATTCAATCGCCTGTGTTGCATCTTTTACGTAATCCGCAAGTGAATAAGAATTTTCGGGTTCAACTATATCAATCATATGATGTTTTATTCCTTGCATCTCTTCTATAGTGGGCTTGGCTGTTCCGATATTCATTTTCTTATAAACCTGCATAGAATCAGCAGTAATCACTTCACCACCAATTTTTTTACAAATATCAACAGCCAAAGACGTCTTTCCCGATGCAGTGGGACCCATAATTACTACCAAAGGCTTTTTGTTTATCATAATATACGTTTAAACTCTTTCTCAATAAATTTTTTATCAAAAGAAATAACAACAGGTCTTCCGTGGGGACAAGTTTTAACCTTATCATCGTTAAGAACAATATTTACAAGATGTTCAAGCTCTTTATCCCCAAGTCTTGTATTAGCCTTAATTGCACTTTTGCATGCAACGCTGAATAAAGCTTTATCCCACAATTGTTCAGGTTCGGAGCCTTTTAATATTATATCAGCAATTTCATGGATTGCAGATTCTATAAACTCGACATCTACATCACATGGTGCTTGTCTTACGATTAGCTTATTATCTCCAAAATTTTCTATTTCGAAACCAAGTTTTTCATAAATATCAATATTGCTTAAAATGGTATCAGCTTCCAAATCTGTAACAGTTACCATTTCAGAACTTAAAAGAACCTGAGAATCAATCTGTTTATTTGCAGAAAGCTTATTAAAATTAATTCTTTCGTGAGCCGCATGTTGATCAATTAACAACATTTTATTATTTTGCTCAACAATTATATATGACTCAAATATTTGTCCTATAATTTTATAATAATTCTCTTCCTCAACATATTCAACAGCACTATCGGAAAATTTCATCGGAGTTTCAATCTTTTCACAAGTCGTGGTTTTTGGTGCATTTTGCAACTCAATAGGCTTAAAAAATTCTATTACATCTTTAGAAAACAATTCTTCAGGCTTTATATCAACGTTGCTAACCGGATTTTCATTTATAATAGTGCTTGTTTCTTTTTGCACAGCATTCACAGAAGACACATCATTTTTAAAATTATAGTCCGAATACGTGCTTTTGATACCGGTAACAGTTTTCTTTTCAGAATACTTTACTTCCTTAACCTCCTGAGAAGAAAATATTGCATTCTGAACTCCCCAGAAAACTGCATCATGTATAATTTTTTCATTACTGAATTTAACTTCAAGTTTTGACGGATGAACATTTACATCTGTATGTGAAGCATTAAGTTCAACATATATCAGTAAAATCGGGTATTTTCCGTTCATAAGCATTGTTTCATAAGCTTGTTCGGCGGCAAAACATATAGTTTTGGAACGTACAGCTCGTTTGTTTACAAAAAACACCTGCATAGAACGATTCGGTCTTGAAGCAAAAGGTTGTCCCACAAGTCCGGTTACTTTAACCCCTTGGTACTCATAATTAATTTTAATACAATCATTTACAATATCTCTTCCAAATACACAAGCGAAAGCATCACATACGTCTCCGTTTCCGGGTGACATTCTTACAACACGTCCGTTATTTATGAATTTGATTGATACACCCGGATTACCAAGAATCATCTTATCAACAACGTCAGCAATATGAGCTCCTTCTGTGGAGTCCTTTTTCAAAAACTTCATACGTGCAGGAGTATTATAAAAAAGCTCACTTACAACAATTGTTGTGCCGTCAGGACAACCGGCATCATCTTTGCTTATGAATTTTCCACCCTCAAGAATTGCCGCTGTTCCACATTCCTCATTTTTAGTTTTGGTAATCAGTTCCACCTTTGATACGGAAGAAATACTTGCTAACGCCTCTCCTCGAAACCCCATTGTGTAAAGTTCACTTAAATCTTCAATTTTTGTGATTTTGCTTGTAGAATGAGGTAAAAATGCTTTTTCTATATCATCCCGCTCGATACCGCCACCATTATCTGTCACACGCATAAATGATACACCACCGTTTTTAATTTCAACAGTGATTTTATTTGCTCCGGCATCAATAGAATTTTCTATCATCTCCTTGATAGCTGAGGCAGGACGCTCAACTACTTCACCTGCAGATATTTTATTTACAGTATCTATATCAAGTATATTAATCTTTCCCATAAGATCTCCTGAATTATAATTTTTCAGCTTCTTTTTTCAATTCAAAAAGCTTATTCATTGCCTCAATAGGTGACAAAATATTTATATCAATTTTCTTAATCTGCTCAATTAGTTCATCCTTTGCACCTGAAAGCATATCGAGCTGAAACTCATTTTCCTGAACAACAGAACAATCTTCAACCTGTTTTTTCTTCTTGGGTTTTTGTTCATCGGTTTCGAGAGTGGCAAGAATTTTTTTAGCGTTTGTAATTACATCGTCACAGATTCCCGCCAGTTTTGCTACCTCAATACCATAGCTTTCATCTGCACCACCTCTCACTATTTTTCTTAAAAATACAATGTCGTCACCGCGTTTTTTAGCCGTTATATAATAATTTTTAACTGATTTTATCTTTTCCTCGAGAACAGTTAATTCATGATAATGTGTAGCAAATAAAGTTCTTGCCCCTACCTTCTTTTTGTTAGATATATATTCCACTATAGCCCAGGCAATTGAAAGGCCATCAAAAGTAGAAGTTCCTCTTCCTATCTCATCCAAAATAAGCAAACTTCTTTGGGTTGCATTATTGAGAATATTGGAAACCTCATTCATTTCAACCATAAAAGTACTTTGTCCCGATGCAAGATCGTCAGATGCACCTATTCTCGTAAATACTCTGTCAACTATTCCGATTTTTGCATAGGTAGCAGGAACAAAGCTCCCCATCTGAGCCATTATAACTATTATTGCAACCTGACGCATATACGTTGATTTACCTGCCATATTAGGACCGGTTATAATACAAAAAGTATTGTCTTTATCATCAAGTAAAGTATCGTTAGGTACAAAAAGCACATCTTTGGAGACATCCTCTACTACAGGATGTCTTCCGTCTTTTATTTCAATCTCCATAGAAGTATCTATAAGTGGCTTAACATAATTGTTTTCAGCCGCTACAAGCCCCAGGGAAGCAAGAACATCTATTGTGCTTATAACTTTTGCAGTCTTTTGTAGTCTTTCCGTGTGTTTTTTTATTGTATCCCTTATTTCACAGAAAATATTATATTCACGTGCAACTATCTTTTCCGTTGACCTTAACACCAAATCTTCAAGTTCTTTCAGTTCTTCAGTTATATATCTTTCGGCATTAGTAAGAGTCTGCTTTCTTATATACCTATCAGGAACCTGATCAAGATATGATTTAGTAACTTCAATATAGTATCCAAAAACCTTATTGTAGGTTACTTTTAAATTTTTGATACCTGTAATTTCTCTTTCTCTTGCTTCAAGTTCATGAAGCCTATCCGCTCCGTTATTTTTAGCATCCTTCCATGTATCAAGCTGTTCATCGTAACCTTGCTTTATTATTCCGCCCTCGCGTATTGAAAACGGAGTATTTTCTGTTTCAATTGAAGAGTCAATAAGTGTTAAGATATCTTCAAGTAAATCAAGATCGGTAAATACTTCCATTAGCAGACTGCTTGTGCATTCGGAAAAGCACTTACTTATAGCAGGTAAATGCGAAACAGATGCACGTAGTGCAAGCAAATCCCTTGCGTTTACAGTTCTGTATTCGATTTTGGAAATGATTCTTTCCATATCATAAATTTCTTTCAGATGTGAGCGTAATTCTTCACGAAGCGAAATGTTTTTAGAAAACTCCTCAACAGCATCCTGTCTGCGCTTAATATGACCGCAGGACACAAGCGGCTGACTTATCCAGCTGTTAAGCATTCTTGCTCCCATAGCTGTACAGGTTTTATCCAAAACGCCCAAAAGTGATCCTCTTTTAACTCCGTCACGCATAGTTTTTGTAAGCTCTAAATTATATCTTGCTACACTATCGATACCAAGATATTGACCTGAGGAATAATATTCCGTCTTTCCAATATGTTCAATTGAGTTCATCTGTGTTTCCTCAAGATAACATAAAAGAACAGCTACAGCTACAGATGCAAGCTGATTATCCTCAACCTCACGACTATGGTAATTCACACCAAAATGATCTTTAAGTTTATTTACAGCTAAGTCATATTTTTCACATTCATAAGTAATTCTTTGAGTAAAAGCAGAAAATTTATCAGAAATATATTTAACAACCACTTTATCCTCAGCCAGACTTTGATTGTATATAACTTCCGAAGGAGTATATTTTGAAAGCTCATTCATAAAATCAAGCTTAGCAGACTCACCCGTATATTCGGTTGCATATAATTCACCGGTTGATGCATCAACAGCAGAAAGTGCAAAATTTGCACCACTTTTTATACCACAAACTAAAAAATTATTTTTCGATTCTTCTACCACATCAGGAATAGTAATAGTTCCGGGTGTTACTACTCTGACAATATCTCTCTTAACTATTCCTTTGGCTGTTTTCGGATCCTCTACCTGTTCGCAGATTGCTACTTTACAACCTGCCTTGATTAGTTTGGCAATATATGTATCACAACTATGATACGGAACACCGCACATAGGTGCACGCTCAGGCTGTCCGCAATCTCTGCCTGTAAGCGTTAATCCTAATATTTTAGATGCTTTTTTTGCATCATCAAAAAACATTTCATAAAAATCGCCAAGTCTGTAAAAAACTATACAATCCTCATGTTGTTTTTTTATTTCAAAATACTGCATCATCATTGGTGTATACATCAATTTGCCTCCAAAAATCAATTAACAAATATACTCTATTATATTATACTTTTTTTTGAACTAATTTTCAATAGTTTTTTAATATTTTTTAGCCCCGATGATAAGCATTTCAAGAAAAGCTTTAAGCGGTTTTGTCATATATCTGTTTTTATGTCTGAAAACATACGTTGATCTCTTAAAATCTGTTACATCCATAAGCTTTACATTGTCTGCAAACTGACCCTTCCAGGACTTTTCAGGGAAAAAGGCTACACCAAGTCCTAACGAGACATATTTCCTGAGATAAAACGGATCATCGCTTTGTATTACTATGTTAGGTTCAAATCCTTGTAAATTACAAATATTACGTGTTATTTTATGTATACTGCTACCTTTACTCATAGTAATAAATTTCAAATTACTGAAATCTTTTTTGTTAACATATTTGCTTTGTTTGTTTTCTACTGCAAGAAGTATTTTTTCATCGATGAGTTTGATTTTCTCCAGATTGGAATCATCAACGTCTTCACTTATTAATAAATCGAAATCATCTAAGCTGTTATCAGAGCTGTTATCAAAATTAAGTACAAATGTTACTTTTGGAAAAAGTTTACGAAACTGACCTATAACATCAGTTATAAGACGACGGTTAGTACATATACGAAGGTGTATTTCTCCACCGGTCTCATTATGATCAAGTGCTATACGTTGTGCTTCATCAAGACATATTAATGCTTCCTTTACTTTTTTGTAAAACGCGGTTCCTTTTTCATTAAGCTGCACACGATTTGCACTTCTGTCAAAAAGCGTTGTCTCAAGTTCTTTCTCGAGTCGGTGAATCATTTGAGATATATTGGAAGCCGGGACCTCAAACTCTTTTGCTGTTTTTGAAAAATTCTGTGTTTCTGCTGCATGACAGAAATATTTTAATTGTAATAGTTCCATTGTAATCACCATGTTAATCTTAACATGTTTCAGCATAACTGTCAACGTATAGTGGGTTACTATATTTAATTATTTACATTATGAGCTTTTTATGTTAATATATCTGTAATAATTTATTGAAAGGATGTTTTATTATGTCAATACCGGAAATATTAGAAACACTTATGATTATCAGTTTTGGTCTTTCGTGGCCTATGAACTTAATCAATTCTGTTAAATCAAAGACTGCAAAAGGCAAAAGTCTTTCATTCTATTATCTTATCTTTTTCGGATACATTGCAGGAATCGGCTCTAAAATCATAGGAAATAAATTCTTTACTCTCCCATCGATATTCTACGTTATCAACTTAATTATGGTAGGTGCTTGCATTATTGCTTATTATTATAATAAAGCAGTTTATGATAAGGAGTAAGCTATGAAAATAATTAAAGATATTTCGTACAGTAAATATGATAATATTGATAAGAAACTTGATTTATATTTACCAAAATCAGATAATTTTCCTATATTTGTTTATTTTCACGGTGGTGGTATAGAAAAAGGAGACAAACAGTCTGCAGAAGCCTTTGCACCCTACCTTGCAGATAAAGGTATAGCTATTGCATCTGTAAATTACAGAATGTACCCTCAGGCTATTTATCCAGAGTTTATAATGGATGCTGCTGAATCTGTAGCCTGGATTAAAAATAACATTTCAAATTACGGTAACTGCACAGATATTTATGTGGGCGGCAGTTCGGCTGGTGGGTATCTGTCGATGATGCTGTGTTTCGACAGCAGATTTCTTGCTCCTTATAAAATATCTCCAATGGATATTAAAGCATTTATTCACGATGCAGGACAACCTACGTGTCATTTTAATGTTTTAAGAGAAAGAGGAATTGACAAAAAAAGAGTTATCATTGATTCCTCTGCTCCTCTTTATCATATAGGCACAAGTGATACATATCCTGATATGCTTTTTATAGTTTCAGATAACGATATGGAAAACAGATATGAACAAACTATGCTTATGATTTCCACATTAAAACATTTCGGACATACTGAACCTAAAATCAACCATATAGTGATGCATGGTAAACACTGCGAATATGTAAGAAAGATCAACGAAAATAATATCCCCGTATTTGGTGAAATTGTTTACAACTACATAGATAGTCTGAAAAAGGATGTCAATTGACATCCTTTTTGCTTTGCCATTGTTTAGGGCTTATTTTGTATTCTTCTTTAAAACTTTTGGAAAAGTTGAATGAATCATTATATCCACACATAAATGCAGTTTCATAAACTGTAAAGCCTTTAGAAAGAAGTGTTTTTGCATTTGAAAGTCTTGTTTTAATTAAATATTGCTGTATCGGGCAACCAATGTCGTTTTTAAACACTCGTGAGATATGCTGACGGCTGTACCCCATACTTTTTGATAATTCCTCAACACTTATATTTCTCATATAATTAGAGTGTATGTAATTTACAATTCGTCCTGATATATCTTTTTCGACATCTTTTCCCAGCAATACAGGAATAAGCGAAAATATGTAGGAAGCGGCATATTCTTCAGCAAATTCTTTTTTAGTTCTCAAGTTCCATAAATTAGTAAAAATATTCCTGTCGCATTCTATAACAGGATTATCAATATGTGAAAGTTTATTTGCAACTTCACCGTTAAATTCTATCCATATATAATCCCATGGTTTTTTTTCATCGGCTGTATATGTATTAATTTCACCTGGTTTTATAAGAAAAAGCTGTCCTTCCTTCACCTTGAATTCTCCATTTGGCGCATATAAAACACCTTCTCCCGACAACACATAGTGAATAAGATAATTTATTCTGATAGCCGGACCAAAGCTATGTTTTGGTGCACAAGCTTCGTGACCTACATGAATAGGGTTAATATCTTTAAACTTTCTGTCTTCAAAAATAAACGCTTCCTGCATCTCCACACTCTCCTCATGTTACATTATAACATATTTTTGTTACTTATTTCAATGGCTTTTTATAATTATTATTGTATAATGTAATCAAACATACTCTAAGGAGGTAAAAAATGATTAAGGTTACATTTATTGGTGCAGGAAGTACTATTTTCTGTAAAAACGTACTTGGTGATATTATGTTTGCAGATGCAACACACGACGTTGATATTGCATTATATGACATTGATGCTCAAAGAGTTGAAGATTCACGTCTTATCGTTGAAGCTATTAACAAAAAATACAATGAAAACAGAGCAAAAATCAAGTGCTACGTTGGTGTAGAAAACAGAAAAGAAGCTTTAAAGGATGCTGACTTTGTTATTAACGCAATTCAGGTTGGCGGATACGAGCCTTGTACAGTTATTGACTTTGAAATTCCTAAAAAATACGGTCTTAAGCAAACTATTGCAGACACCCTCGGAATAGGTGGTATTTTCAGAGGCTTAAGAACTATTTATGTTATGAAAGACATCGCAAGAGATATGGAAGAGGTTTGCCCGAATGCATGGCTTCTTAACTACACAAATCCTATGGCAATTATTTCCGGTTATATGCAGAGATACACAAATGTTAAAACCATAGGTCTTTGTCACAGCGTTCAGGTTTGCTCCGAAAATCTTTTAAAATCTCTTGATATACAAGTTGACGGCTTTGTTGACAAAATCGCAGGTATCAACCACATGGCATGGCTTCTTGAAATTAAAGATGCAAAGGGTAACGATTTGTATCCCGAAATCAAGAAAAGAGCCGCTGAAAAGAATGCAAACGAAAAGCATGGCGATATGGTAAGATTTGAATATATCAAGCATCTTGGTTATTACTGCACAGAATCAAGTGAACACAACGCCGAATACAATCCATTCTTTATTAAGCCTAACTATCCTGAATTAATTGACAAATTCAACATTCCTATTGATGAATATATCAGACGTTGTATAAGACAGATTGACAACTGGGGTAAACAGCGTGAAGAGTTGTTAAACGGCGGCGATATTGAACACACAAGAAGCCACGAATACGCATCACGTATTGTTGAAGCTATGGTTACAAATGTTCCGTACAAAATCGGCGGTAACGTAATTAACAACGGTCTTATTACAAACCTTCCCGCTGATGCTTGCGTTGAAGTACCTTGTATGGTTGATGCAAACGGAATACTTCCTACATATGTTGGTGCTCTCCCACCACAGCTTGCAGCTATAAATATAACAAACATAAATCCACAGCTTCTTACAATTGAAGCAGCGGTAACAGGTAAAAAGGAACACATTTACCACGCAGCGATGCTTGATCCCCATACAGCAGCAGTTCTTTCAATAGACGACATTGTTGCTATGTGTGATGAAATGTTTGAAGCTCACGAAAATGCAGGTTTCAAAATACTTTAACATAAAAAAGTGACATACGCCGATCCAGTCGGGTATGTCACTTTTTCTTTATTTGTTTAAATACTTTGCAACTTCTGCAGCTACAAGCTTTGTTATCATTTCAATATTATCTGCTGAAACCGGTGCTGCACCGCCTGCTTTTCCGTTACTGCTAAAGAGTTCCATTTTCTTCATACTCTCCTGTTTTACAGCTTCAACAGCTGCAGGAATAAGATCAATCAAGCCCTTATCCATACTCTGGAACTTCTTGAATTCTGCTTCAACAGCTGCAACATTGATATCGGTAAAGATATTAACTTTGCTGATACCTTCTTTGATTGCCTGCTTAAAGTCATTATCCGTAAGACCCGAACCGCCGTGAAGAACCAGAGGAACATCAACTGTTTTTGCAATTGTACGGATTCTTTCAAAATCAAGTTTTGGTGGTAACTTATATGCACCGTGTGCGTTACCTACTGCAATCGCAAGTGCGTCAACACCTGTCTTATCAACAAAGTCTTTTGCAAGCTTTGGATCTGTAAAGAACTGTGAAGGATCTGCAAGATGTGAGCTTCCTTCCGCTGAACCTTCATTATCACCAACATGACCGAGTTCACCTTCAATTGTTGCACCGTAAGAATGAGCTATATCAGCCATTTCCTTAACCTTGCGAACATTTTCTTCATAAGAATCTGTTGAGCAATCATACATAATTGAACTGAAACCAAGCTTTAAAGCCTTGATACATGTATCGTATGTAAGACCGTGGTCAAGATGTACAACAACAGGAACAGATGCTTTCTTAGCCATTGGGATAAGATAGTAAGATACCTCATCCAAAGGTCCGTATGGAAGCAGGATTTCTGCTGTACCCATAATAACCGGTGAACGGGTTGATTCTGCAGCTGCAATAATACCTCTTGCCAGTTCTAAATTTACTGCGTTAAATAAGCCGACAGCATAGTGATTTTCTTTTGCCGGTCTTAATACTTCATTCATATTAACTAACATAGTTTTTCCTCCTGTATATAAAATTTATTATTTTACGGTAATAATCTCTTTGGCAGAACCTTTGGCCAAACCATTTCCTGACAAAAAGCTTCAGCATACTGAACACCACACTGAATACCTCTGAAACGTGAACAAGTACGTACAAATTCAGCAAAATCAATCTTATCGTGATCCTTCATCCACTTAAGCTGGCTTTCGTGGCATTCAAGCATTTTAATTTTGAGTTCAATTTCTTCAGAAATATCAACATATTCTGTAGGATTGAAATTCATACCTGCAAGGTTGTCCATATAATAAAGAGGTACAACCGCAGCTTTACCTTCAGCACCGTAATGAGGCACACTTGCCGCAAATGATGCATCAAAAACAAGCTTTGATACTTCCCTGTGATCGGGCATATAGTCTGTAGGACTATGTGTTATAATAAAATCAGGCTGAACCTTTTTAATTAAAGCTACTACCATATCTCTCTGCTCAACATTGCATCCGTTAGGAAGCAAATCGCCGATATCAAGTGTTACAACTTCAATCCCTGCAAGAGCTCCGGCGTTCTGAGCTTCTTTTGCTCTGATTTCACGAAGTTCTTCAGGAGAAATAATTTCGTGTCCCATATTTCCGTTCGCAACATGGCAAACTGTTACTTTATCTCTACGTTTAACACATTTTGCAAGTGTTCCGCAACAAGAGATTTCAATATCATCGGGATGACATCCGATTGCAAGTACATTCATTATATTTACCTCCGATATTTATTGACTTTTATACGATTACATTATATAATAAATTAATAAATAAGTATTTATCAAAATTTACGTAAGTTTTATCATTTTGTTCGCAAGGTGGTTTATATGGAACTATTATCTAAAAAAGAAAACGAAATATTTATAGAAAATTTCAACAACATTTATTACTTTGAATTCAGCAAGGATTTTTTCCATGAACCAGAAAGCCACAATTATTGGGAAATGGTTTATGTTGACAACGGAAACGTAAACGCAATTGCCAACGACGTTGTTTATCCCCTTTCCCAGGGGCAGGCTATTTTCCATCAACCTATGGAAACACATTCCCATATCTCAGATAAAAGAGTCGCAAATAATATGCTTGTGGTTTCGTTTTCGGCTTATGGAAACGCAATGGAATATTTTAAAGGAAAAACTTTTACACTTGATAAAAACTCAAAGACGATTCTTAAGCTATTTCTCCAAGAAGCAAAAAATGCATTGGGAGATATACCGAATGATTACCAAAATCATCTGCCTCTTGATTTTTCAAAAGCACAGTTTGGCTCCGTTCAACTGTTAAACTGTCATTTTACTGAATTCCTTATTAAACTTATAAGAAGTGGTAATACTCTTGCAAATTTAACCGAAAAACAATCAAGAAACGATGTGAAAAATTCCATGTGTGAAATTATGTGTGAATATATGAAAAGAAACGTTAATTCTAATCTTTCCATAAAAGAATTATGTTCAAATTTTTCTATTGGCAAAACACAATTATGTAAAATATTCAAGGAATCATTATCCCAAAGTCCTATGGATTATTTTACGGCTCTTAAAAATGAAGAAGCGAAAAAGCTTTTACGCGAAAAAAATTATTCGATAAGTCAGATTTCTGATATGCTGGGATATTCTTCAATACATAATTTCTCACGTGCATTTAAGAAAGCTGTAGGAATGTCTCCCACAGCTTACACCAAAAGCATATTATAAAAATTTTTTAATTTTCTCATAAAGGTTTTGAGTATAATGCTCAAAGCCTTTATCATTTGGATGTAACCATAAATCACCATAACACGCTTCTTCATGAGGAACAAATTCAAAACCGGAAATCACTGTTACGTTATCGAGGTTTTCAGTCACCTTTTTCATATATTCTTCAATCTCAGAGAACTTGCAGAATTTTTCGTTTGACTCCCAATCTTTTCTCCACACAGGTGAAATTGCAAATATTTTTGATTTTGGATAATTTTCATAAAGCGCATCAAAAAAATTATTACAGTTTGAAACAAATTCATCTTTATTTCTGCTGCTCCAATCGTTAGTACCATAAGCTACGGTTATATAATCGGGTTCAAAATCTTCTTTAATTTTTGCCAGGTCCGGACGAAACATTTCTCCACCTATACCTTTGTTAATTTCTTCTGCACCAATCATTTCGGCAAGCTTGCAGGCATATCTGTTTGACGGATACAAAGAGTCATACCCCTGTGTAATAGAGTCACCGAAGACAAGCAATTTTTCATTCGTTTTAATCGGCTTAATAAACGAACAGTCATCAAGTGATAATTCGTCTAACACAGTACACATACTCCACGGCAAGTATATACACACTGTTTTATCACCCTCGCCTATTTCAAAGCTTTTGGAAAATCTATCGACCGGAAAGGGTTCTGCGGAATAATTATCAGGAAGAACACTTTCATCAAAATTTTTAATACAATCAAAAAATATACCATTAATAAAAATATCAATCGAATAATAAAATCTTGATGAACCAGAGAACAAATGACCTTTCAGATTCAACGTTTTACTGTTAGTTTTAAATAATAGCTTCACGCCGGCAGTTGCAAAGGATTTTTTGTAAAAATCTGCAAGGTGTTTATCAGAAAACTCTTTATACATTTCTTCCTGCTCTTTTGTAAATCTGTAAAAATGAACACCATTGTTTTCTTCTGTAATTCTTACAGCACCTTTTGTTATTTCTTTGATTTTATTTAAATCTATTTTCATTTTATCCATCCTTACTATTGTACATAGAATTAAACAATAAGAATCAAAAACCATAATTCCGCAAAAACATAGTCTTTGCGGAATAAATTTTACAGATTTGTTTTTATTGTCTGATTTGTTCTTGCAGATTCGAAGCAAACTTCAATGACTTTCATTACTCTTATCATTTCTTCGTGGTTTACGAGCTGTTTTTCCTTTCCTTCAATTGCTCGACAATAATTTCTATAGAAATCATGAACATCGCTTTTAGGTTTAATTTTAACATAGCTTTCTGTTGTTTTCTCTGTTCTCGGTGCCATAGTCTTTGTAAGACCTGCTGCAGTTTTAACAGGAATTACACCATCTTCATGCCACTGAAGAACTTTTACTACATCCATATCATTCTGCCAGTCATTAATCATACCTGTGCCTTTTTCAGCTTTAACATAGAATCTTGGCATATTGATAAAATTGTATGTGCCGACTTCAACATAAGCTGACATTTCATTTTCAAACACCATACGAAGCTTAAATCCGTCATCAACTTCTGTGTTTGTTATATTGTCAAACACACAGTTAACAGAAATTAATTTTTCAGGAATAATCTGAAGAATCTGGTCTATTAAATGTATGCCCCAGTCATAAAGCATACCGCCACCATGTTCAACTTCTTTTCTCCAGTCTCCGGGGATACCACGTGAACCATGAACACGAGATTCGATTTCAAATATATGACCAAGCTCATTTTTATCACGAAGGTCTTTAACAGCTAAAAAGTCAGTGTCCCATCTTCTGTTCTGGTGAACAGTAAAGAGTTTATTATTTCTTTTTGCTGCTTCGATTATAGTTTCAAGTTCTTTCACATTTAACGTAACAGGCTTTTCAGAAATAACATTTTTACCTGCATCTAAAGCTTTAATCGCAAGATCGATATGAACGTCATTTGGTGTTGCTATTGTAACAAGATCAACTTCTTTATCATTTAAAACTTCTTCAAGTGAAGAATAAGCATAAATTCCGTTTTCTTTAGCAACTTCAAGTCTTTCAGGGTTAATATCCCATACACCTTTTAAATTTATTACATCACTTTCAAGGGCGTGTCTTACATGCCATCCACCCATTCCGCCGTATCCTATTACACATAAATTATGTTTCATTTTACTGTCTCCTATTTAAGAAAATTTTCTGTGAGATAATCTGCACTCTGCTTAATACTTTCAAATGGATCAACAGGACAAATATCCTGCTCAACAACATAGTATTTAACACCTGTTTTTCTGCAGGCTTCAATAATATCATGGAAATTAAGATTTCCGTTACCGATTTCAGTCATTAACGGTTTATTTTCGATAAGTGAATAGAAAATATCTTTAAGATGAATAATTTCAATTCTTCCAGCAAGTTTATTAATCCATTCAACAGGTGAAGCACCACCATACTGTACCCAACAAGTGTCAAGTACAAAGCTTGTATTATCTTTATCAAGCTCATCAACTAAGGTCTGCATAATTGTTTTGTCAGTATATTTCGCAAACTCATGACCATGGTTATGATATGTAAATTTATATCCTTCTTTACCGATTATTTCAGCAAACTTATTTGCCTTTTCAATAAATTCCTTAAGATCATCCAAAGATTTAGGCCAAAAACCACCGATACCAACATTTTTTGTACCAAGGATCTCATGTTCTCTCATAGCTTTATCAGGATCTTCGATAAGCTTGTTAAAGCTTCCATGAGTTCCCACTATTTCAATACCATACTCATCGGCAATTGATTTGAAAGTTTCTGCAGGTATTGAAATTCCTGCTGTTTGAACCTGAGTATATCCTATTTCACTTATTTTCTTGAAGGTGTATCTGACACCTTCTTCTATATCCATTGTATTTCTTACTGTAAAAAGCTGTAAACCTAATTTTTCCATAACAAACCTCCGATGTTGTAATCGTTTACATTTTACATCTCAAAACACATTTTGTCAATAGCAAACGCACATTTTTTCATCAATTTTCTGTTATTTTTTATTTAAAGTAATTATAAACAAAAAAATTGTGCAATTAAACTAAAAAAAAGTGTTGCTTTTATGGATATTTTATCCTATAATACATATGAGTTAAAGCAAAAGGTCGTCTTGATAAAAGACAAATAATACGGCTAATATACCTTTTGCAGGGAGATATTATGGATACACTGCGATGGTTAAGTAAGTATTTTAAGAAGTATTCTATTCTGCTCATTATTACAATCATTCTTACATTCGGTTATGTTGCTTTCAATTATGTTCATCCTATAATAATTGGTAAAATTGTTGACTTGATTCAGAATATGGTTGAAACAGCTTCATTTCAGATTGATAAAAATCAGCTGCTTATTTATAGTGCTGTTATTTTAGGAGCTATCATCGGCAAAGAGGCTTGTTTCTACATAAAAGGATGTATCAACGAACATATTTCTCAGAATATTGTTATGCAGATACGTTGTGAACTTTTTGCAAGACTTGAAGCACTTGACTGTCGTTTTTTTGAAAAAAACAAAACAGGCGACATTCTTTCAAGACTTACCAGTGATATTGACAGTGTAAAAGCCGTACTTACAGGTACGGTTCCTCAGATAGTACAGAGCCTCAGCTTTTTTGTTATAGGTTTTGGTATTGTTATCAGCGTAAGTCCGATACTCGCAATCGCATTATTTGCAGTATCACCTTTAGTTGCATACTTCGCTATTGTTCTCGGAAAAAAATTAAAACCTACATTCATAGGACAGCGTGAAGCTATTTCGGAGCTTAATTCTGTTGCTCAGGAAAATATTGATGGTAATAAAGTTGTAAAAGCATATGCAAGAGAAGAATTTGAAACTGAAAAATTCCAAAAATCAAATGAGAATTATTATAACAAACATATGCACTTTGTATATACATGGGTTAAGTATTACCCTCGTCTCACATTCAGCGTAAATCTAACTAATGTTGTCTTCATTCTCGTTGGCGGATATCTGACATTAACAGGTCACGCTACAGTCGGACAGTATGCTACAGTTAACGGAATACTGTGGTGCATTGTAAGTCCAATGCAATTACTTGGTACCCTTTTAAATCAGATTCAACAGGCATCAGCAAGTACAATCAAATTAAGGAAGCTTTACGATGCAACACCTGATATCCGTAATCATAAAGTACTTAAAAGAGATACTGCTATTGAAGGTAAAATAACTTTCAAAAATGTTACCTTCTCATATGAAAAAGACAGAGTTTTAAAATCAATCAATTTTACTGCGAATCCAGGTGATACAGTTGCTATTATCGGCCCAACAGGTTCAGGAAAATCATCAATAGTGAACTTGATTTCAAGATTCTACGACCCAAGAGAAGGTACTGTTTATATTGATGATATTAACATAAAAAATATCGATTTAAATACCGTCAGAAAAAGTGTCGCTATCGCAATGCAGGATATTTTCCTTTTTTCTGACACGATTGCGAACAATATTGCCTATGGCATTCCAACTGCAACAAGAGAAGATATTATTAAAGTTGCAAAAGACGCAGATGCACACGAATTCATAAGTAAGCTCCCCGATGGATATGACACAATTGTAGGTGAACGCGGTGTGGGTCTTTCAGGCGGACAAAGACAACGAATTTCACTTGCAAGAGCTCTTCTCAAAAACCCATCTATACTGATTCTGGATGATACCACTTCTGCAGTTGATATGGAAACAGAATTTTCTATTCAACAGACTCTCGAAAACAACTATAAAAACAAAACTACCATCATAATTGCTCACAGAATATCTTCTGTTAAAAATGCTGACTTGATTCTTGTTATGAACGGTGGACATCTTATTGAATGGGGTAACCACAATCAGCTTCTTAATCAAAACGGTTACTATAAACACGTATATGACAGTCAATTCGGTGACTTCACCAACACCGGAACAATAGACGTAGATTATCCTAATTTTAATTCATTTAAAATGGGAGGTACGAAATAATGGCAAGAAATAAATTTGACGTTGATGAAAAATTAAAATCAGAAATTAACTTTTCCCAAATTAAAAGACTTTGGTCTTATATTGTAAAATTTAAAAAGAGTTTATATCTGGCTATTGTTTTGATGTTAATAAACTCTGTCCTTAATTTATTACCACCATACCTGACAGCAATGGTTATAGACGTATGTCTCCCTAATAAGGATTTTAATCTTCTCTATATGCTTGCAGGTGGAATAGTTGTTTCTGAAATCCTTATATGGATTAATACCGGTGCCAGAGCTAAGGTTATAAACAAAGTAGGTATGGGTCTTGTTCGTGATTTAAGATATGATGTGTACAATCATATGCAGTATCTACCCCTCTCCTACTTTGATTCAAGACCTCACGGTAAAATTCTAATCAGGGTTGTTAATTACATAAATGCTATTGCGCATTTGTTTTCTGACGGCATAGTTGACATTGTTGCCAACTTATTTACTATAGTTGTAATAATTGTTTTTATGTTGTTTATGGATGTAAAGCTTACACTTGTATGCTTACTCGCTATCCCGATTTTCATTATCTTTATTTTACTTTTAAAATCAAAACACCGTAAAGCATGGCAGACACTTTCGGCAAAACAGAGTAATCTTACCGCATACATAAGCGAAAATATTTCCGGTATGAAAGTTACACAATCTTTCGCACGTGAAGAAAAGAACTATGAGACCTTCGATAGCCTTTGCAGAGAAAATAAAAAATACTGGATGAAAGCACGTTACATTGAATTTGCGATCCCTGTTACTGTTAATATACTCTCTGTTGTAACGGTTCTTGCTATATATTTAATTGGTGCTTCAAGAATAGGCACACACACGCTTACGTTAGGTGTACTTATCGCATTTGCATCATATGTAACACGCTTCTGGACTCCGATTTCAACACTTGCAAACTATTATAATCAGGTAGTTACATGTTCAGCTTATATTGAAAGAATTTTCGAAACACTTGATGAGCCTTTAGTTATTACGGATTTAGAAGATGCAACAGACTTACCCGAAATGAAAGGAAATGTTGAATTCGATAATGTAACATTTACATATGAAGAGGGCGAACCCAATGTTCTCGAAAATGTTTCATTTAGCGTAAAAGCAGGAGAATCTATTGCTCTTGTTGGACCAACAGGTGCTGGAAAATCCACTATAATTAATCTTCTTTCGAGATTTTATGATATTCAAGGTGGAAAGATTTTAATTGATGGACATGATATAAAACACGCAACCTTAAAATCATTAAGAACACAAATGGGGGTTATGCTTCAGGATAGCTTTCTTTTCTCCGGCACCATAAAAGAAAACATACGTTATGGTAAATTAGATGCTACAGATGAAGAAATTATCAAAGCGGCAAAAACAGTATGTGCTCACGATTTTATTATGGCTATGCCACAAGGTTACGATACTATGATAAACGAAAGAGGTTCTTCACTTTCTGTCGGTCAGAGACAGCTTATTGCGTTCGCAAGAACACTTCTTTCTAATCCCAAAATTCTCATCCTGGATGAAGCAACGTCAAGTATAGATACAGAAACCGAAATCCTTCTCCAAAAAGGTTTACACGAACTTTTAAAAGGTCGAACATCGTTTATCGTAGCTCACAGACTTTCAACAATAAAACAATGTGATTGTATTATGCACATCGCTAACAAAAACATCTCAGAACGCGGTACACACGAAGAACTTCTCGAAAAGAAAGGTGCATATTACGATTTGTATCAGGCTCAGTTTAAATTTTTAAATATTGATTGATAATAAAAAAGCATTGCTCTGCAATGCTTTTTATGTATAAAGAAAGTCTCTGTATCAGATAAGTAGAGGTATGCATTTTGTTCATTTTTTGTAAATTCCCAATAAAAAGGAGCAATATGTGTTTCAATCCTGCTCCTATACAGATATTTAGTTCGATAAATTGAAATTGGTCAGTTATTCAAAAACGCCTCGCTGATTCGTGCAAACTCAAACTCATCAGTTATAATTTCAAAATCCTCTGCATTGATATTTATAGGGATTATGATGAACTCTTCCTTGTCTATGTCATACGAAGAAAGAATAGTTCTCATTTCTTCAAATGACGCACCATTATTTTTCAAGTTTAATATTTCTTCAAATGTCTTAGTTCGATTTGTTCCTGTCATAGCACCACATTTATATGTCCCGTCATTGAGCTGCCATACGTAAACTTCTATACCTTTGAATGCGCTGAGGTTATAGTATTCAGGAAAACGTTTTCGTAAATCTGTTGTTGCATTATTATATCCTACAAAACCCGATACACAAATCAATGCCAAAACTAATGTTATTATCCTTTTCATAAAAGCATACTCCTTTGTCAAATTCAAGTTTATCTAACTCTTTTATGCATAATTATATTTAAAATTGCATATTTTGTTCACCAATACTCGTGTAGGACAGAGACTAAAGGAAAACTATTTTATGCTTTCTTTACAGGTGTTTTAGTCTTTGTTGAAATATATTTAATCCATCCTTCAACAGTTTCATTTTCAGGAAAGGTTAAATCCTGCAATTGATAATCTTTGCCAAGCATTTGTGCTTTACCGCTTCCCAAAGGATGGTAAGGCTCTATATTAATTTCAAGAATATTTTTTAAGCTATTTGCCACTTGAGCAATACCATCAAAATGTTCTTCATTGTCATTTAGTGTTGGAATAATCGGACATCGAAGAATAGTCTTTGCACCTTCAGAATCCAGCATTTTTAAATTGCTTAAAATCAAATTATTATCTACACCTGTAAACTCTTTATGCTTTACTGAATCTGTTTCTTTATAGTCAAAAAGAAAAATATCAACTAAATCAATTATTTTTTTATAATGTTCTTCTTTAGTAAAACCGCAGGTTTCAATACATGTATGAAGTCCGTTTATCTTTGCCTCTTTTAAAAGCTCATATGTAAATTCAAACTGAAACATAGGCTCGCCACCTGAAATTGTCATACCCCCACCTGAATTTTCATAAAATGCCTTATCTTTCAAGACTTCTTCCATAACCTCCGAAACAGTTTTAAGTGTACCTGCCATTTCCAAAGCTGATGCAGGACATACTTCGGCACATTTACTGCATACAGCACAATTCTGTCTTTTGACACTATGGATACCGGCCGTAAAACTATGACATTTTGACGGACAAACTTCCATACATTTACTGCAACCGATACATTTTTTTGCATCATACATAAGCTCGGGTTTTGATGATTTGGATTCAGGATTATGACACCAGATACAATTTAAAGGACAACCTTTTAGAAACACGGTCGTTCTTATCCCGGGTCCATCATTTACTGAGAATTTTTGTATATTAAAAACTGTTCCTCTTATCATATGTATCACCTTTAACTTAAACACTTATACAACAATAATGATATATTATTTACCTGCATTTGTCAACGACAATTTGCAATTTCTGTACTTTTGTTTCCATTCATTAAAGTTCCAATTTTTAAGGAAGTTATTTGCTGCAATAACACCATTTTGATACATAGCCTCACTTTCTTCGGCTGTTATATCAAAATTTGCAGCACCAAGCGTTTTAATTTTACCATTTACGTTTATATTGACTGACGTAAATACAGTTCTTTCGAAATCTCCACTCGATTTTGATATATGTATATTATCCTGTGCACCAAGCATTGTTTCCAATGTAAATTTACAGTACTCAACAATGTTGTCAACGACATTCCGGCTTTTAGTATAAATACCATCAAGATTAATAAATTTAAATCCGAACGTAGGAATTTTTGGACTATCCATATATCTGTCTACAAGATATACAGGATAATTACTTAGTAATCCACCATCAGCGATGTAATGCGCTTTACCTTTAGCATCTTTCAGAATAGCAGGTATATAAAACAAAGGAATTGACATACTCATTTTTACTGCTTCCGAAACTCTCATGCTATCAGGTTTTATTCCAAACAATACAGAATCCTGAGGGAAAATTAAAAGTCTTTGCGATGATACGTCACAGGCGGTTACTTGTAACTTATATACGCCTTCTGTAATTTTCAAATCGGAAAAAGTATACACGTTTTTACTTTTTAAAAGGGTTTCTATCCACTCTTGAAAATAATCTGTGTGATATATACCGTAATATACTACTAATGACAACATATCACCAATTAAACCTAATTTATTCAACAACTTTTCCTGGCAAAAACACTTATAGTCGACTTTTTTCATTATTTGATAAAGTTCCCCCGATGTGTAGCCTGCTGCAAGAAGTGCAGAAACTATAGCCCCGGCTGATGTGCCTGCGAGCCGATAAAATTTATAACCTTTTTTCTCAAACACAGATGCTGCACCCACATGACCAATTCCTCTTACTCCTCCCCCTGAAAAAACTCCATTACAAAGCACAAAGAATCACCTCATATCCATTTTATGCTTCACCAAAAAAGTTGTTATTCACACAAAAAATGTTCCCCATATTAAAGTTTAAAATCATTATATACTCTACGCATTTTGATAAATTCTTTATAAAAACAAACAATACCTACCGCCCGAGCGGTAGGTATTGTTTGGTATGCACCAAATTTATAGCCAATTATTCTTTATTGCTGTAGAGAGCACCTAACTTCTTGAGGTGTTCGTACTTTTCTTTAGCAAGCTTTTCAGCCTCTGTGAAGAGTTCTTCAGCCTTTTCAGGGAACTTACGAGCAAGTGAGCTGTAACGAACTTCGTTCATAATAAAGTCTCTGTATGACTCTGTAGGATCCTTTGAATCAAGGTGGAACATATCAGCTTCTTCAGCAGGGTTAAATCTGAATGTATGCCAATAACCTGCTTTAACAGCATTATCGATAACCTTCTGAGTATCAGTCATACCACCCTTAATACCGTGGTTGATACATGGAGCATAACCGATGATTAATGAAGGACCGTTATATGAAACAGCTTCCTTAATAGCCTTTACTGTCTGAGCCTGATCGTAACCGAGAGCTACCTGAGCTACATATACATAGCCATAAGACATAGCCATTTCAGCAAGGTTTTTCTTTCTGATTGGCTTACCGCCTGCTGCGAACTGAGCAACAGCACCTGTAGGTGTTGATTTTGAAGCCTGTCCGCCTGTGTTTGAGTAAACTTCTGTATCGAATACGAATACGTTTACATCTTCACCTGAAGCGAGTACGTGGTCAAGACCGCCGTAACCGATATCGTAAGCCCAACCGTCACCACCGAAGATCCAAACAGCTTTCTTAGCAAGGAATTCCTTATAGTCAAGGATTTCTTTTGCTGCGTCACAACCACATTTTTCAAGAGCAGCTATGAGGTCGAGAGTTGCCTGTGCGTTAGCATCGCCATCTTCATAAGTCGCCTTCCAAGCTTCAGCAGCTGTCTTAACGTCAGCATTGTCGATAGCTTCAACCTGATTTGCAAGTCTTGTACGAATCTGCTTTGCAGCTACAGCCATACCAAGACCGTGCTCAGCGTTATCTTCAAAGAGTGAGTTAGCCCATGCAGGACCATGACCTTCGTGGTTTACTGTATATGGTGTTGAAGGAGCACTGCCACCCCAGATTGAAGAACAACCTGTTGCGTTTGAAATATAAGCTCTTTCACCGCAAATCTGTGTAACGAGTTTTGCATAAGGTGTTTCACCGCAGCCTGCGCAAGCACCTGAGAATTCAAGTAATGGCTGACGGAACTGTGATGACTTAGGATTAAGAGGACCTGCGAGTACATCAGGCTTAAATGATAACTTAACGCCATAATTAAATACTTCCTGCTGATCCATCTGTGTATCAATTGGCTTCATAACGAGAGCAGATTCCTTAGCAGGACAAACCTTAGCACAGTTTCCGCAACCGCTACAGTCAAGAGTTGAAATGATAATACCGAATTCGTATACTTCCATACCCTTACCAATCATCTTCTTGTGCTTTGTAGCTGCAGGAGCTGAAGCTACTTCATCTGCATTGTATACAGCAGGTCTGATTGCAGCGTGAGGACATACAACAGAACACTTGTTACACTGAATACATTTTGCAGGATCCCATTCAGGAACGTCTACTGCAATACCTCTCTTTTCGTATGCAGCCATACCCTGTGGAAGATGACCGTCAACCATACCCATAAACTTAGATACAGGAATCTTGTCACCTGTCTGAGCATTACATGGTTCTAAGATATTCTTGATATAATCAGGAACGTCTTTAGCTTTCTTTTCTTCATCAACAGCATTAGCCCAGTCTGCAGGAACATCAATCTTATTGATATTCTTTTCGCCTTCTGCGATAGCAGCGTGGTTCATATTAACAATCTTTTCACCCTTAGCACCGAAGGACTTAACAACAGCTTCCTTCATATAGCCAACAGCATCATCAAATGGGATTACGTTTGCAATCTTGAAGAATGCTGACTGGAGAACGATTGATGTCTTGTTACCAAGACCTAATTCTTTTGCGATGCCGATAGCATCAATTGTATAAAAGTTGATGTTGTTTTTAGCGATATAGCTCTTCATTTTTGCAGGAAGTCTCTTTGAAAGTTCTTCAACATCCCATGCACAGTTAAGAAGGAAGCTACCACCGGGAACAATATCTTCTACCATATCATATTTATCAACATATGATGGGTTGTGGCAAGCAACGAAGTTTGCCTTATTGATAAGATATGTTGACTTAATAGGCTTCTTACCGAATCTTAAGTGTGATACTGTAATACCACCTGACTTTTTAGAGTCATAGGAGAAATATGCCTGAGCATAAAGATCTGTATGGTCACCGATGATCTTGATTGAGTTCTTGTTAGCACCAACAGTACCGTCAGAACCAAGACCCCAGAACTTACAAGCTGTGTTACCTTCAGCTGATGTATCAGGATTTTCTTCTCTTGGGAGCGAAAGATTTGTTACATCATCTTCGATAGCAAGTGTAAAGCCCTTAACAGGTTCTTTTGCATCAAGATTTTTGTATGTTGCAATGATATCAGCAGGGATAGTATCCTTTGAACCGAGACCGTATCTACCGCCAACGATCATTGGAGCCTTAGTATTACCTGCGTAGCAAGCGCAAACATCAAGATAAAGAGGTTCACCGATTGAACCTGGTTCTTTTGTTCTGTCGATAACAGCGATCTTTTCGCAAGTTGCAGGAACTGCCTTTAAGAATGCTTCAACAGGGAAAGGTCTGTAAAGACGAACTTTGATTAAACCAACCTTTTCGCCCTTAGCTACCATATAGTCAATTGTTTCTTCAATAGTTTCACAGATTGAACCCATAGCAACGATAACCTTTGTTGCATCGGGAGCACCGTAGTAGTTAACAAGACCGTAGTTTGTACCAATCTTTTCGTTAACCTTGTTCATATATTCTTCAACAACAGCAGGAATTTCATTGTAGTACTTGTTACAAGCTTCTCTGTTCTGGAAGAAAATATCAGGATTCTGAGCTGAACCTCGGAGTACTGGATGTTCAGGATTAAGGGCATTATTTCTGAATTCCTTAACCGCATCCATATCAACCATTTCCTTAAGGTCTTCATAATCCCAAACTTCAATCTTATCAATTTCGTGTGATGTTCTGAAACCGTCAAAGAAGTGAAGGAAAGGAACCTTACCTTTGATTGCTGAAAGATGAGCTACAGCACCGAGGTCCATAACTTCCTGTGCACTGTTTGAACAGAGCATTGCATAACCTGTCTGACGACAAGCCATAACGTCTGAATGATCACCAAAAATGTTTAATGCGTGTGAAGCTACACAACGTGCACTTACATGAATTACTGATGGAAGTAATTCACCAGCCATTTTGTACATATTAGGGATCATAAGAAGTAAACCCTGTGATGCAGTATAAGTGGTGGTGAGTGCACCTGCTGCAAGTGAGCCGTGAACAGCACCTGCTGCACCTGCTTCTGACTGCATTTCTACTACTTTTACAGGCTGTCCGAAAATATTATTTCTGTTTTCAACAGCCCATTCATCTGTTACTTCTGCCATAACTGATGAAGGTGTGATGGGGTAAATTGCAGCAACATCGGTAAACGCATATGACGCCCATGCAGCAGCATTATTACCATCCATGGTTTTCATTTTTCTTGCCATTTATATCTTCTCCTTTCAAGATTAACTAATCAATATCCGATTAATTATAACACTTATTTTCATTTTTGTAAACAGTTTTGAGGAAAATATCTGAATATTTAAAAGTATTTTTGATAAAAATATGAATATTTTTAATTTTTACGATTTTTATTGTACTTTTCCAGTCCTTTTTGCAAAAATTCCGACATTTTTTTAAGAACCGGCTCCGGCGAAATGATTTCTGCCTTATCACCTAAACCTAATATCCAGGAAAAGAAAAAGGGACTTACAGAAATTTTAAGTTTAGCTTTAAATTGCTTATCATTAACAGGATACATAAAAATATCGGTGCCGAATTTTTCAAGAACTGTTCCTGAAAGTTCATTGGAAAAAATTATATCAACTTCAGTTTCATCCCCGGAAAACATAGAAAACATTTTTTTAGAATATGAAGCCGGGTCAAAATCTGTTTCAGGTAATATTCTTGCTTCATTCGTTATTTCTATAGCTTCCATTCTATCTACACGGTAATGAGTATACCCCTCATATTTTTGTTTATAAGTGATTAAATAATAATTCTCTTCGTTCCACATCAGAGACACAGGTGTCTCAAAATAAAGTTCGCCATTTTTGCGGTAAGCTTTTTCTTTATTTACATCAATATCAAAATACTTAAATGTTATACACTTATTTTCAGCAATTGCATCCTGAATTTTATCAACATTATAGTAAATTTTCTCGTTTGATGTCTTTGCCCTGTCATCAACATACACCTGTCTTTGAAGTTTGTACGCATTATGTCTGCTTGTAAGACTTTCAAGCTTTTTAATAAGCTGATTACTTTTTTTGTGAGTAATAAATTTAGAAGCCTGAACTGAATCAACTAAAAGTTTTAGTTCAGGAAGTTCAAATTCTCTCTCACCTATGTAGTAACCGTAAGATTTTGCTTTAACAGATAAAACATCCAGCCCAAACATTCTAAGGCACTCCAAATCATCATACAGACTTTTACGTTCCGCGGATATTCCATAAGATGATAACGCATCTATCATTTCATTTATGGTCATAGGATGAAGCTCATCCGTGTTTTCCAACAAGATTTTATAAAGATACAAAAGTTTTAATTTTTGTTGTGAACTTTTCATATAAATCACCCACTTAATTCTACCATAAAATAAAAAAAATTCAAGAGAAAATATTTTTTGCAAATTTACTATTGACAAATCGTAAAAAAAATGGTATCATATTCAAGTCAAGCCGAAGTGGCGGAACTGGCAGACGCACAGGACTTAAAATCCTGCGAGGGTTAAACCTCGTACCGGTTCGATTCCGGTCTTCGGCACCAAAAAGCATCAATCTTGAATAAAGATTGATGCTTTTTTAGTATAATATCATATTTCATCTTAAAATTTAGATATTCCAGGAATTTTTATACTCGACTGGAGATTTTCCAAACTTTGCTTTGAATTTTCTTGAAATTTTGTTGCAAATTCCAAAAGAATTTCCATAATCAAATTTTTAAGCTTTAATTTATCGATGATATTATCACTCTCAAGAAGAGGAATAATATCATTTTCATTGTACCTCTCAATCTGGATGCTCATAATATTTAATTTCTTATTGAAAAAGTCGTTTCCATTTTCACACAGGAAATTAAAATGAAAAAACAAATGCTGCATTGGAGACGACGCACCAAACTCATAAGAGTACCCGGAAGGGATAAGATGCCGGAAGCCGGATTTTAAGCGTTTTTTTCACCGTTTACCATCACATAAAACTCACCTTCTGTAACATAATAGAGTCTTGAACAAACAGAATTTACAACACTTCCGTTCCAATTACTGTCTACATTAGCGATACCATTCCAGAATAGTTTTAATTTAATACATTTATATAGTCTTTATAATGCGTTCCGCAAATATTTCCCATAATTTTCATCCTTTGATGGTTGATTTTATACATTTAATGAATTCTCGAAGCAGGCATTTGTTTTCATAGTCATCTTTTCTGTATGTCAGTCCCAATACACGGGTAAGTTTTGGTGAAAGTTCTGCACAATTAATATCCTCTGTATCCAAGGAAAGTTTCGGAAGAACAGCAACACCTATCCCGGCTTTCACCATATGTATTGCAGTACTGTCATCATGAGAATCGACGTTTATTATATTATTGTTTTTACTATCATTTAAGTAAGAACAAACTTTTCCGTCATTTACAACAACAAGCGTATAATTATCCAAATCATCTTTATTTATATTATCTAAAGCTTTGTCTGTTTCAGGCATAACCGCCACATAAGAATCTGTTATCAATGGTTCCCACAAACCATATTCAGAGTCTTGTTGTTCACTAAACAAAATATCGACTTTATTGTTTTTACAAAAATCTTTCATATTATCCGAAACTGCAACATTTACTCTTACGTGAGGAAATTTAGTGTTAAATTCTTTTATTATCCCGGGAAGCACATGTTTCGATAAACTTGCATATGTTGCAATTGTTATAGCTGTATTATTTTGTTTTTCTTGAGCTAATTCAACCATTTCTTTTTTTAGCTCAAGTATTTGTTTAAGCTTTTCTACAATTTGCTCACAACCTTTTTCAACCTCGATCCCTTTATAACTGCGTTTAATAAATCTTATACCTATTTCACTTTCGATTTCATCAAGTATATGAGATGCCGCCGAAGGCGTATACAAATACTCATTTGCAGCCTTAGACAAACTGCCTAATTCTATGGCTTTTATTAAAACTTCAATTCTGTTTATATCCATTATTTTCCCCTTTATCAGTGTTGAATTTTTTTCACACCCTTATTATAAACCTAAAATTCACAAAAATCAACAGTTATGTTATACTATTTGCCATTGGAGGTATAACGTGAAAATTCATTTCACGTTATGCCTCCGGCGGATTTAAACAGCCGTGCGAAATTTCTTCACACTTGTTCAGAAACGCACATGGGCAAAAAAGTTCTTATCATTCCTTGCCTACAGATAAGAGAAAATTGATTACTATTTGTGCCGACGCATGGCGGCAGAATGGAGATTTTTATGAATTTTTTAAACATCAAAGCAAAATCATACTTAGGACTCTTTTTCGTTGTATTTGTTTGGGGCTTTGCTCCTCTGATAACCCTTGAATTTTATAAATATTTTTCTCCTACTATAAAAGTGTGCATCGGAGAAATATTTTCTTTTATTGCATTTGTCATAATATCAAGAAAATATTTAAAAGAATACAATTTAAAATATCTCAAACTTGGTGTTCTTACAGGCTTATTTTTAGCTTTAGCAAATATTACTCAAAAAATCGGACTTCAATACACAACTCCTGCAAAATATGCTTTCCTTGAAAACTTATCCTGTGTGACCGTTCCAATACTTATGTTTTTTCTTGTAAAACAAAAACCAAAATTTACAACTACTCTTGCATCAATAGTTTGTCTAGTCAGTGCTTTTGTTTTAAATGGTATTTCGTTCAGCAGTTCAAGCTGGGGTATCGGTGAAACACTTTGTGCAATTTCGGGACTTCTTTATGGATTTAACATCGCATTTACAGGTGTGTATGCAAAAGAATTAAAAACTACTTTATATCTGGCTACACAATCAATTGTCAGCATAATTACAGGCGGAATATTTTCATTAATTTTAAACTTTACGTATATAACAGATACATCGGGAATTAAACACCCAATCGAGCCTATTAAAATATCTTTCGACCCAATGCATTTATTATTTCTGGCTCTATCCGTACTTATTATATCCTCTATGTGTTGGGTTATAAGAACGAATTGTATGAAACACATTGACGCAGGAATAGTTGCAACTATTATGCCTTTTTCTGCTGTTGTTACTTGTATTCTTTCGGTTTTGTCAGGTAAAGACACTTTAGATTTTAACTTAATTTGTGGTGGTACTCTGGGAATGATTGCCATATTCTTATCAAGCTATGACGATATATTCAAAAAACGTTCGAAGTTTGAATAAAAAATACTCATATTTACATATTTAATATCTATATTTACATTGATATTTACGTTTTAAAGTAATAAAATGTATTCATAAATACATATTGAAGCTGTAGACATTGTGTTTACAGCTTTGATTAATATCAAAGAAATTTTTTATGTTATTACGTGATAAATTCTGGCTTTGGGTCACCCGGAAGGAAGATACAATCAAAACTCTCAATAATGTAGGCTGGGAATGCTTCAACGCTTGTGAAAAACCCGAAACAATTGATAGGATAATTGAAGAAGCAAAAGATTTTCCCAATATATCCCGTGTAGTTATTGACGATTTCAAAAATGAAGAAGATGGCGTACCGAGATACAAAAAATTACCAATTTCTGTTCTTGAAGAAATAATACTGCGACAAGTATTAATTTTGTCGGAGTATTCCTATTTACCTACAGTTGCCTTTCGTATGGCGTTTCTGTATTCGGTAGGATTACAGTTTTTGTATTTTTTGAACCATCTTGTAAAATAAGCTTGTTCGCAAAATTCGTATTTATCTGATATTTCTCTTACGGAAAGGTCGGAGTATATAAGTAATTGTTCAACCTCAGACATTATTTTGTCGTGTATGTACTGCTTTATTGTTACACCATTGTCCTTTGCGAAGTTCTTGGTAAAAAAGCCTACTGAGTAATTTGTAGCTTTGCACAACTCTTCAATTTTAATATTGACAGATAAATTTTCTGTTATGTACTCAAAAACTTTCTCATATTTTCGTACTATCTTTATATGCTGTGTATAGTCCGTTCCTGTCATTGGAAGAAACCTTTCAAGGTATTTTAAACATATATTACGTAAGATAAATACCGAAAGGTTACTTTCTTCATAAAATAATTTATTTACCCTTTCTGTATCTGTGTTATTTCCACTCAATATTAGCGGTTGTTTTAATTCAGAAAACAAGTCGTTAAGGTTACCCATATACACATTAAACAAAAGTGTAAGTTCCTCCGATGGTTTAGTGTATTCCCATGAGCATTTAACGTGGTTACCTATTAAAAACACATCCCCCTCATTTAAATGATACTTTTTACCATCAAAGTTTAAAATTGCACTCCCTTTTATCAGAAAATGTAATGAATTTATAGTATGCTGAAAATCTTTATCTACCAATGTATAACTTATAAAACCCGGATTAATTTGTGCTTTATTGTGGTCCTTTAATTCGAGTCTGAAATTATTAAACCAGAATTGCATTTCTTCCTTTCTCAGACTTATAAATTCAAATTCATTTGTTTCTTTATTCAAATTACCGTATGATTTAAGCATATGTGCCTCCAAAACAAAAGGAATAAAAAGTCAAATTTTAGTCAATTGTGTTCATTGATTACAAATTATATCACAATTATAATTAATTTGCAATACTTAAACAGAAAGGATATTAAAACTATGAAGTGCAGAATAATTTACAAAAACAATAATGCAGATTATCTTGAACCTGAAGTTGTAACTAAAGGTAATATTACAAAAGTTACAATCAAAAAAGAATTAATTACAGATGATTGTGATCACATTGATTTTTGCTACGATATGCTTACAAGCGGCATTTGTGACGGTTACATGATTGCACCAAGAGGAACAAAAGAAGGTGGGACAATTCTTTGCAGATTCAGAAAAAGAAATGATGCAGAATATATTTCCGACAGTAACTATATGCCTGTATACGGCTTCAAAACAGAAGAAAAAAGCATTTTTGCAATTGTTACAGGTATGACATATGAATACAAAATTGTATTAGGCGTTAAGGATAATGAATATTACATTTACCCAAGATTCTTCGTTGATGCAAAAACAAGATACGAAAATATATGCGTAGAATTTCACAATCTTCCAAAGGGTAGTGATTACAACGATATGGCTGCTTTATACAGAGATTTCAAGAAGCCTACGCCACTTCGTGAAAAGGTAAAAAACAGTGAGTATATACAGTATGCATTGGAAGCACCCGAGCTTCGTATAAGACTTGCATGGAAACCTGTTCCCTCGCCTGTTAAATGTCAGACTGAAGAAAATGAACCACCTGTTATTGTAGGTTGCACACTTTCAAGAGTTAAAGACATTTTAGACGGACTTAAAGCTAAAGGCGTTGAAAAATGTGAGGTTTGTCTTGTTGGGATTGAAACAAAGGGTCACGACGGCAGATGGCCTCAGCTTTTCCCAATTGAAGAAACAATCGGCGGTCAGTCACAGCTTGAAGAGATTTGTGCATACGGTCAGAAGCTTGGTTTCCAGATGGTAGCTCACACAAATAGCACCGATATTTATCAGATTTCCGAGGACTGGGATGAGGATGAGCTTATGGTACTTCGTGACGGGGAATATTCAAAGGACGAAATTCTCTGGGGCGGAGGGCAGCCATTCCACATTTGCCCACAGCAAACTGTAAAATTTACCGAAAGAAATTTAAAAGCAATTCAGGAAATGGGCTTTAAAGGACTTCATTATATTGACGTTATAACAAACTTCTACCCAAGAGCATGCTACAGCGATAAGCATCCTCTTACTACAAAACAGTCTGCCGAGATTTATAACAAAATCGGTCAGATGACAAGAGATATGTTTGGCGGATACGCAAGTGAAGGCGGTTTTGATTTTTCATCTGATGTTCTTGACTATGCTCTCTACACCTGCTATAACCTTTACTCTGTAGAAAGAGAATTAGTTGACGAAACAATTCCGTTCTGGCAGCTTGTATTCCACGGTTCAATACTTTACAATCCTTCAACAGAAACTGTCAATTACTGTGCAAAGGATGAAAGAGCACATCTTAAGTTCTTGGAATATGGAGGAAGACCGCTTGGCTACTTTAATTCAAAGTATGTTGACGAAGGCGGGTGCGGTAACTGGATGGGTGAAGAGGATTTACTTTGCGCAACCGATGAACAACTTAGTGATGCTATTGATAAATTAAAGAAGGTTTACGATGAATATAAAGAAATGTGTCATCTTCAGTATGAACTTATGGTAAAGCACGAAAAACTTGAAGAAGGGATCTACAGAACTACTTATTCAAACGGCACAGCTGTTACTGTAAACTACAATACTCTCACATACGAGGTAACAAAATAAATGAAACGAAAAATTACATTTTCACTTGTTATGCTGTATCTCCTGCCCTGGGGGATACAGTGTCTTGTGAATAATCTTATCCCAATTTACGTAGATTCACTTAGCTTTGCTACGGAAAAAACCATAGGCTTTGTTACCGGACTTGGTGCAGTAATTACTGCTATATCGCAAATTGTGTGGGCATATTTTGCAGGGAAATCTAAAAACAAAAGTAACGTCCTCGCATTATCATTGTTTTTAATGGCTGTATTTTCATTTCTTTTCCTTAAAAAAGATATAACACAGACACAGCTTTTCATTTTCGTTATTCTTTTTTATGCCTGCTATATGGTACATCAGCCATTAGTTGATTCCATTGCATCTGAAAATTATACTAAAACAAAATTCACATTTGGTTTTTTCAGGTCTTTTGCTTCACTTGGCTACGCCGTAATGGGAATGGTATTTACAATCCTGCCTAACAGCAATCCGTCGGTTTTCTTTCTGTACACAGCAATTCTTGCCGCAATATCGTGTTTTATTTCAAAAACTGTAGATTGCCGTGTTGTTGAAAAAGCTTCGGAAAACAAGGATAAAAACGTATTTAACAGAGTGTTTATAAAGTTTTTAATATACACGTTTATTTTGTACATATCCTCCTCCTCTATCCTTGCATTTTTCCCGGTATATTATAAGTCTGAGGCTTTAGGCGGAAGCGTGGGAACCTTTACTTTACTCATAAGTATTGCTGCATTTGCAGAATGGCTTGTTGTAATGCTGTACTCAAAGGTTGTAAATAAAATCAAATGGAAATACACATTTATGATGATTGCAGCATCGGGAATATTGAGAAGCTTTGTAATCTTTATTGCACCATCACATCAGTTTGCCGCATTGTCACTTATATTCAATACCATTTGGTTTGGTTTACTTGGGCCATCAGTAGCACTTTATATAAAAGAAAACGTTCCTGAAAAAGGTAACGTTTTTGCACAGGGTGTATGGACGGTTGTTGCATCAGGTGCAGGTACATTTACCGGTTCATTCTTAAGCGGACTTTTTGCTGAAAGCTTTGGTATGCAACCGTTGTTTTTAGTAGTTGCATTGATATTAACAGTGCTTACTTTATTTACACCTTTTCTTATTAAAAATTAAAATTTTATATCAAATTAAAAAAGCATCTGCCCGATAGTGATTTAGGCAGATGCTTTTAAATATTGAATTTTTAAAGTTTTATTCTTGCAAGACCTGCTTCTGATGTTTCTTTATACGAAGAAGACAAGTCGTGTCCTGTTTCTTTCATTGTCTGCACCACTCTGTCAAAAGAGATTTTTCTTGTGTTCCACAAGAAGCTTGCAAGATTTACAGCGTTAATTGCACGCATTGCAGCGACTGCATTTCTTTCAATGCATGGAATCTGAACAAGACCGCAAATAGGGTCACAGGTTAAACCTAAATGGTGTTCTATGGCAATTTCAGCAGCATACTCGATTTTATCAATGCTTAAGCCAAATAATTCTGCAAGGGCTGCAGAAGCCATTGCACAGGCACTTCCTATTTCTGCCTGACAACCACATTCTGCACCCGAAATTGATGCATTGGTTTTAATTAAATTACCGATTAAACCAGCTGTTTCAAGTGCTTTAATAATTTTATCATCACTGAATTTATGTTTTTGCTGCTGGTAGTAAAGCACAGCAGGAAGCACACCTGCCGCACCGCAGGTTGGTGCAGTTACTATAGTTTCTCCCGATGCATTTTGTTCACTTACTGCAAAGGCATAAGAGCAAACCATTCTGTTTTCTCTTGTTTCTGCACTTTCATCGATGTGCTGACTGTCAAACAAAGATTTTGCTTTCTTTTGAACCTCAAGACCGCCCGGAAGAATACCTTCGTCATTCAATCCGTTAAATATGGACCTCTTCATAGCTTGCCATACATTCAGCATATACTCATAAAAACAATTATTTTCTGTTTGTTCAACATATTCATAGAGTCTTAAATCATTTTCTTTACAATATTTTGCTATATCAGAAAATTTATCAAACGAATAAATTCTTTCAGGCTTTTCTATTTCTACGTCGTCGAAAGCTATACTGCCCCCTCCTACGCTGTAAACCCGAAGCCTGTCGACCAATCTTTCTTTTTCATATGCATATAAATCCATAGTATTCGGATGTTTTATATCTGTTTCTGTATAATTGAACTCTACGTTACAATTAATTGGTGCAAAGGTTTTTTCAATTACTACGTCTGTTCCGTGTCCTTTACCGGTTTTAGCAAGTGAACCAAATAACACAACTTTGAAATATTCAGCATTTTGATTTCTGTTTTTAAATGCAATACAAGCTTTTTCAGGACCTATTGTATGTGAGCTTGAAGGCCCTCTGCCTGTTTTGTACAGTTCAGTTAAAGATTCCATTCCTACTGCTTTTACAATATCATTTTTAACACTTACAGATTCAGAAAAATAGTCAACTGGAACATTGAAAATTTTTGATATGGCTATAAGGTTTTGCGCAGACGGATTTGACAGTCCGTTTTCCCATTTTGAAACGGCACGGTCACTTATACCTATTAAGGCTCCAAAATCTTTTTGGGACATATTATTTTTAAGACGTAATTTTTTGATTTTATCAGCAATATTTTTACTCATTTTCTACTCTCCATTAAAAGCCACTATAGTTATTATACACTAAAATCTCCCAACTATAAAGAGTTTAAATAAATTTTGCCAAAAAACACACTCAACCATTGGTTGAGTGTGTAATAAATTATACAAGTGTAATTCTGTAACGTTTTTTCTTACCAATACGTACAACTTTACCGTCACAATCATCACCCATTACAAAATCAATTTCTTCTACAGGAGTATCATCAAAGTGAATACCCTTCTGCTGAATAAGTCTTCTTCCCTCTGATTTTGACGGAACAAGTTTATTTTCAGCTAAAATATCAAGAAGTGATTTTGCAGATGCATCTGTTTTAGCAACCTCAAGAGTCGGAACTTCCTGAGCGTTGCCGCCGCCGAACATTGCTCTTGCGGCATCCTGAGCCTTTTTAGCATCCTCTTCTGAATGAACAAGCTTTGTGATTTCGTAAGCTAAAACTTCTTTAGCCACATTAAGTTGTGCACCTTCCAGATTTTCATATTTAGCGATTTCTTCCAAAGGAAGGAATGTAAATATCTTCATAAGACGGATAACGTCAGCATCGCTTACGTTTCTCCAATACTGATAGAATTCATAAGGTGAACATTTTTCAGGATCAAGCCATAGAGCACCCTTTTCAGTTTTACCCATTTTCTTGCCTTCTGATGTTGTCAGAAGCTTCATTGTAAGACCGTTAACATCATCACCGTCAATTCTTCTTACGAGCTCTGTACCACCTAAAATATTTGCCCACTGGTCGTCACCACCAACCTGAAGGTTACAACCGTAATTTTTATAAAGCTTATAAAAATCATAACTCTGCATAAGCATATAGTTAAATTCGATAAATGAAAGACCTCTTTCGAGACGTGACTTATAGCATTCAAACGTAAGCATTCTGTTTACTGTAAAATGAACGCCTACCTCACGTAAAAATTCAATATAATTAAGGTTTAAAAGCCAGTCGCCATTATCTACCATAATAGCCTTATCATCAGAAAAATCAATAAATTTAGAAAGCTGCTGACGAAATACCGCGCAGTTTGCTTCAATTTCAGGTCTGCCCATCATACGACGCATATCTGTTTTACCTGTAGGATCACCGATCATAACAGTACCGCCACCGATTAATGCGATTGCTTTATTTCCTGCTTCCTGAAGGTGCTTCATCGCAATCATAACAAGAAGGTGACCAACGTGAAGACTGTCGGCTGTCGGGTCAAAACCAACATAGAATATTGCCTTGCCGTTATCGATAAGCTCCTTTACCTGAGCTTCATTTGTAGTCTGGGCTATCATACCTCTTGCTACTAATTCTTCATATTTACTCATAGGTTTATACCTCTCATTCCTCTTCTTTAGTTTCTTCGATACAAATATCTATCGAAAGCTCTTTAAGCTGCTTTGAGTCAACTTCTGATGGAGCATTTGTCATAAGTTCAGATGCATTCTGCACCTTCGGAAAGGCAATTACATCTCTGATTGAGTCCTTCTTACAGAGAAGCATAACAAGTCTGTCGAGACCGTAAGCCATACCACCATGAGGTGGTGTTCCGTATTTAAATGCTTCAAGAAGGAATCCAAACTGATTCCATGCTCTTTCTTCTGAAAACCCGAGAGCTTTGAACATTCTTGACTGCAAATCTGAATTATGGATTCTGATACTACCGCCACCAAGTTCGTAACCGTTTAATACGATATCATAAGCCTTTGCTCGTACTTTACCCGGTTCTGTCTCAAGAAGATGAATATCTTCGTCCATCGGCGAAGTGAACGGATGGTGAACTGCAACATATCGTTCTTCCTCTTCGTCATATTCAAATAATGGGAATTCTGTTACCCAAAGGAAATTATATTCATTCTCATCAATTAAATCAAGCTTCTTAGCAAGGTGACAACGAAGTGCACCTAAAGAATCAAATACAATTTTATTCTTATCAGCAACAATCATAATGATATCACCGGGTTTTGCCTGTGTTTTCGTGATAATAGCAGCAAGCTGTTCTTCGGTAAGGAATTTAGCAATTGAAGATTTAACACCTTCTTCTTCAACAGTAATCCATGCCATACCTTTTGCTTTATATGTCTTAACGAAATCAACAAGCTTATCAATTTCTTTTCTTGATAACTTAGATGCACCATCTTCAACATTTATGGCACGAACTGAACCGCCATTTGCAACTGCATCGGTAAACACTTTAAATTCGCAATCTTTAACAATATCAGAAAGGTCACAAAGTTCCATCTTGAATCTTCTGTCCGGCTTATCGCTTCCCCACCTTTCCATTGCTTCACAATATGGAATTCTGTCAAATTTTTCAGGAACATCGTAATTAAGAATTTCCTTGAAAGCTTTTCTTAAAAAGCCTTCATTTATGGTCATAACATCCTCTTCCTGAACAAAAGACATTTCAAGGTCAATTTGAGTGAATTCAGGCTGTCTGTCAGCTCTTAAATCCTCATCACGGAAGCAACGTGCAATCTGGAAATACTTATCCATACCCGCAACCATTAAAATCTGCTTATAAAGCTGAGGTGACTGAGGAAGTGCGTAAAATTTACCACCATGAACACGGCTTGGCACAAGGTAGTCTCTTGCACCCTCAGGTGTGCTTTTTGTAAGCATTGGGGTTTCAATTTCCAAAAAGCCGTTGTCACTGAAATAATTACGCGCAATCTGAGCTGCCTTGTGTCGTATAATAAAGCTTTTCTGTACAGATGGTTTTCTTAAATCAAGGTATCTGTATTTCAGCTTTATTGCATCGCTTACTTCTTTATCATCAATAATTTCAAATGGAGGTGTTTCGGATTTTGAAAGCACCTGAACATCCTCAGCAACAATTTCTACAGTTCCGGTCTTCATATCAGGGTTGAAGTTTCCTTCTGTTCTCATACGAAGTGTACCGCTGACTGCGATAACATCTTCAGAACGGAACCCTTCTGCAATATTAAAAAGTTCTTTATTAACAGTTTCATCAAATACTATCTGGATAAATCCCGATCTGTCACGAAGACGAACAAAAATAAGACCACCCAGATTTCTGCTATCCTGAACCCAACCGTTTACGGTAATTGATGAACCCACCTGTGCTTCCTTAATCTCACCGCACATATCAGTTCTTTTTAAACGGAAAAGTTTTTCAGTCATCTTTACTTCCTCCTAAACAATTCTTAATACTTTATTATACCACTGTTTTTATATTTTAACAATAACCAGCAGATAAATCTTCCATAATTTTTATAATTTCTTCCTTGCCGGTTCCCTTTTCAGAAGAAAATTCAATAAATTGATCCTTTTCAATTCCTAAAGGATTAAAACAATTACTTATTGTTTCCTCTTTCACAGATGGTTTGATTTTATCAACTTTTGTGGCAACAACATAGAACGGTCTACCTGAATATCTTATCCACTCAAGCATCATAAGGTCATCTTCGGACGGTGCGTGTCTTGAATCAACTAACAAAAAAATTACAGATGCATGGTTCTCGTTTTCCAGATATTCATTTATCATATCGCCCCATTTGTCTTTTTCCTGCTTTGATACTTTAGCATATCCATAACCGGGAAGATCAGCAATATTAATTTTATTATCAATATTATAAAAGTTGATTGTTACAGTTTTACCGGGTTTTGAACTTACTCTTGCAAAATTTTTTCTGTTAAGCACACAGTTAATCATTGAAGATTTACCAACATTTGAACGTCCAACCATTGCAATTTCGGGAAGCTTATTTTTAGGATACTGTTTTCTTTCAACTGCGGAAACTAAAAATTCAACGTTGTGCAGATTCATTTTTAACCTCCATCATAACATATCTGTTAATTTTACCTTCCATATTTAAAGCTACCTTTAAAACATCATCAATTTTTTTAGCATATACAAAGGTAATATTTTCTTTTACGCAGTCTGCAAGTTCATCATAATCATTTTTATTTTCATATGGAATTACAACTGTTTTAATGCCCTGCTTATATGCTGCCAATGTTTTTTCCTTAAGACCGCCAATAGCCATAACTCTTCCGGTTAATGAAATTTCACCGGTCATTGCAACATCACCTTTAACACTTCTTCCGGTAAGAACAGAAACAAGAGCTGTCGATATTGTAACACCTGCAGACGGTCCATCCTTTGGAACAGCACCTTCAGGAGCGTGAATATGCACATCGATTTTCTTATAAAAATCGTAAGGTAATCCAAATGCATCGGAATTAGCACGAACATACGAATAGGCAGCCTTAGCTGATTCCTGCATAACATCACCTAAATTACCTGTTATTTCAAGTCTGCCTGTTCCTGGCATTACAGAAGCTTCCACATATAAAACCTCACCGCCGGACTGAGTCCACGCAAGACCTGTAACAACGCCCAATTTATCTTTATTGGTGTCAGGATTATTTCTGAATTTTTCTTTACCGATATAATCAACAAGATTACTTCCGGTAACAGAGATTTTTTCAGCACCATCACTGACTGTTTTCTTTGCACATACACGACAGATTTTCGAAATAACTCTTTCTAATTCTCTTACACCTGCTTCACGTGTATATGATTCAATTAATTTATTTATTGCACTGTCCGATACTTTAACTTTAGTGAGATTATGCTTTTCAAGTTGTTTTGGTAACAAGTGCTTTTTTGCTATATTAAATTTTTCTTCAGATGTATAGCTTGGAAGTTCAATAATTTCCATTCTGTCACGCAAGGGTGACGGAATTGACGAAATATCATTAGCCGTTGTTATAAACAACACATCAGATAAATCAAAAGGAATACCTATATAATTATCTTTAAATTCAAAATTCTGCTCTCCGTCAAGAACTTCAAGCATAGCAGATGACGGATCTCCTTTATAATCACTTCCGAGCTTATCAATTTCATCAAAAAGAATCAAAGGATTCTTAGATTTTGCCTGATTAAGTGCATTAATAATTTTGCCGGGCATTGAACCGATATATGTGCGTCTGTGTCCTCTTATTTCGCTTTCATCCTTGACGCCACCAAGAGAAATTCTTACGAAGTTTCTATTCAAAGCTTCAGCAACAGACTTCGCTATAGATGTTTTACCTATTCCCGGTGGACCGGCAAGACATAAAATGGTTTTATCATTTTTGCCGCACAATTTTCTTACAGCAAACATTTCAAGAATTCTTTCTTTAACTTTTATTAATCCGAAATGGTCTCTGTCTAAAATCTTTTCTGCTTTTTCAATATCAATTTCTTCTTGTGTCACTTCGTTCCACGGAAGTTCTAAAACGATATCGAGATAATTTCTGAGAACCGAATATTCGGCAGACTGAGGACTATGATAAGACAAACGCGAAACCTCTTTTAAAAGCTTTTCTTCGTACTCAGGAAGCAGACCTAAGGAAAGGATATCCTGCTTGTACTGTTCAAGATCATCATCTTCATCTTCTGTATAACCAAGCTCATCACGGATAGCTCTGTATTTTTCACGGAGAAAATATTCTTTCTGCTGATCTTCTATATTCTGACGAGCTCTATCACTTATATCCTGTTCGAGTTCAAGAATTTGTAATTCGTTTTCAAGAATATCAACAAGATTTTTCATAATCTGATGCACATCACTCAGTTCAAGAAGCTTTTGAAGCTTGCTTACACCTATATTTAATTCTGAGCAAACAAGATTCGCTAAAATTGAAGGATCTTCAACGCTTATTATATTGCTTGTTACATCAGGTTTATTGTTTTTTGTCATATCAAGATACTGTAAGCACATTTCTTTAACAGTTCTTGAATACGCTTCTGTTTCGTTTGCATCAAATATTTCATTGGTTTCAGCTAAAGGTAAAATTGAGCATTCAAACCAGGGCTCTGTAAAATTAAAGCCCATAATTTTCGCCTTTTCTATTCCTTTTGCTACAATTCTATACATTTTGTTCGGCAACTTAAGTACCTGTGATATTTTTATAACAGTGCCGATTTCATAAATATCGCCTTTTTCAGGATCATCAATCATAGAATCCTTCTGTGCAGCAAGGAACAGATATTGATCATCGTCCATTGCCGCATCGATAGCTTTTATAGATTTTGTCCTGGCTACATCAAAGTGAATCTGCATTCCAGGGAATACTACAAGACCTCGTAATGCCAGAAGCGGTATTTTTTCATAATTTGCCATAATAACTCCATTACCATTTAAACTGATACTTCAGTACCCGTTTAAACAGGGTGGAGCAAGCCCCACCCCGTTAAATATTTTTATTCTTCTGTTGTTTCTGCTGTCTCTTCAACAACGGGTTCAACAACTTCCTGAGTAGCTTCTTCTGCAACTGTTTCTGTCGCTTCTTCAACAGTTTCTTCAACAGTTTCTTCAACAGCTTCTTCTGTTTCTTCTGTCAAAGCTCTGATTGAAAGACCAACTCTCTGATTTTCATCGGAAATTTCAACAACCTTTGCCTGTACAACATCGCCTACTGCAAGTACATCTGCAGGTGTTGCAATTCTCTTCTTGCAAATCTGTGAAATATGGATAAGACCATCAACACCGGGGATGATTTCAGCAAATGCACCAAATGGGAAGAGACGAACTACCTTACATTCAACAACATCGTCAACATTTACTGTTTCCTTAAGCTTCTTCCAAGGATCATCTTCAGCTTTCTTATGTCCGAGTGAAATTTTTCTTGCTTCTTTATCGAAGCTAAGTACTTTAACATCTAAAATATCTCCAGGCTTAACAAGTTCTGAAGGACGCTTAAAGCGATCCCATGTAAGTTCAGAAACGTGAACAAGACCGTCAACGCCACCGATATCAACAAATGCACCAAAGTCTGTAACAGACTTAACTACACCCTTAATTTCCTGACCAACTTCAATAGATGCCCAAAGAGCTTCTGATTTCTGTTTCTTTTCTTCTGTTAAAAGAACTCTGATTGAACCTACAATCTTATTTCTTCTCTTATCAAGATCGATAAGTCTTAAAGAAACTGTCTTTTTAAGTAAAGATTCAAGTTCAACATTTCTCTTATCAGATGCCTGAGAAGCAGGAACGAAAATTCTTGAACCGAGAGCCTGTACAATGATACCGCCCTTTACGACGTCAGTTACAACACCTTCGATTGTTGCTTTGTTTTCATAAGCTTCATCAATCTGTTTTCTTGCTTCGATTGCTTCAAGCTTACTCATTGAAAGCGTTACATAACCATCAACATCGTTTACTCTTACAACAAATGCTTCGATTTCCTGACCAACACTTAAAACATCTTCAACATTTACGTTTGGCTTAATAGTAACCTGATCAACAGGTATAATACCGTCAGCCTTAGCGTCAAGGTTAACATACACTTCGGTAGGTGTTATTTTAATAACAGTACCTTTGACTACATCCCCATTATTTAAAGGTTTTAAGGTGTTTTCAAGAGCCTCCTCAAAATTCATTTCATTTTTTTCTAACATGTCTACGACCTCCTTTATTATGTTTGCCGGGGTTGAAGCACCGGCAGAAACACCAACACAAGAAAAATGATTACCTTCTAAATTAAGCTCATCCTTTGATTCAATAAGATAAACATTTTTACAGTTAAGAGCGGCAACTTCAGAGAGTTTCTTAGTATTTGAGCTTGATTTGCCGCCAACAACCACAATTGCATCACACCGTTTTGACATTTCTGCCACTTCCGCCTGACGATTTGAGGTTGCATCACATATAGTGTCAACAACGACACAATTATGTGTATTTTCTCTGATTAAATCGATTAATTTATTATATATGGATTTGTTAAACGTTGTCTGGCAGACCACGCAAACATTTTCCATTCCTTTTACATTTTCAATATCTTTTTCATCTGACACTACAGTTGCCGAATTTTCGCACCAGCCGAGAATACCTGACACCTCAGGGTGGCTTTTATTGCCGACAACTATTATATTATAACTCTTTTTTTGATATTTTTCAACTACATTATGAATTTTTTTTACAAAAGGACATGTTGCATCTACTATTTTACAGTTTTTTTGCTCTAAAATATCGAAAATTTCTTTCCCTACACCATGAGAACGTATAACCACAATACTTGAATTTTCAATTTCTTCAAGGTTTTCAGTTACGATTGCACCCTTACTTCTGTACTTTTCGACAACATACGAATTGTGGATAATTTCACCCAGTGTATATACTTTATTATTTTCAGCCACAGTCCTGTCCAGAATTTCAACCGCACGATTTACACCAAAACAAAAACCTGCAGTCTCAGCCAAAATTACTTTCATACATTTTCCGCCATTTTCTTAATACTGGTCATTATATTTAAAGAAAGCTTTTCCATTTCTTCAGGAGTGAGATTTTTTTCTTCCTTGTCAATACTAACAGGTTTACCGATAGTATATGTAAAATGTGTTCTGATTTTTTTACTTTTTGTTATGGAAACCGGAACAATAGGGACATTACATCTGTCGGCAAAAACAATATAACCCGGTTTAACATTTTCAGGATCTATCAGGTCGCAACGTGTTCCCTGTGGAAATATGCCCAACACTTCCCCGTTCTTTAAAACAGAAAGACCGGTTTTCACCGCTTTTATATCATTCGAATTTCTGTCTACAGGAAATCCCCCAAATTTTCTTATAGCCCAGGCTAAGAATTTATTTTCAAAAAGTTCTTTTTTTGCCATAAATCTTATATTCTTATTTTTAAGCTTTTTGTAAAGAAATACCGGATCCCAGTTACTTATATGATTCGAAGCTAAAACAAAAGGACCGTCAGGAAGATTCTCTTTTCCACGAACCTCTGTTTTATAAAAAACATACAGCACGTCAGTTATCAGCAACACTATAGCTTTAAACATATTTTACACCGCCATTTTCTTTGATTAGGTTCATAATTACTTCGTATGATTTTTCGAGACTGTAACCTCCGGTATCAACAACTACAGCATCCTCTGCAACTGACAAGGGAGAAATTTCTCTTTCGGAATCATTTTTGTCTCTTTGTATCATATCAGCAAGCACCGTTTCATAATCGGTCTTAATACCCTTTTCAATTAACTCTTTATATCTGCGTTCTGCTCTGTCTTCAGCAGAAGCAGTTAAAAATATTTTCAACTCTGCATCCGGAAGAACACTTGTGCCTATGTCTCTTCCATCCATTATAACATTATTTTTTTCTGCCATTTTCTTTTGCATTTCAACAAGGAAACAACGCACATCTTTAATCTTAGCAACATCAGATGCTGCTGAAGAAATCTGAGGAGTACGTATTTTATCAGTTACATCTTCACCATTCAAGAACATACTCTGACCTTCTGCAGTATATTTAATATCAATTGAGATGTTTTTTAGTGCAGCAGACACACTTTCATATTCATCGGTTGAAATATTGTTTTCAACACAATATAAGCCTATGGTTCTGTACATCGCACCTGTATCGATATATACAAACCCCAATTCTTTAGCAGCCATTTTTGCAATTGTACTTTTACCGGCACCCGAAGGTCCGTCTATTGCTATTTTCATAATACACCTCAACTTTAATTTTCCGCAGCAGATAAGCCTGCAAGATAACCTGTCGAAAAAGCTATCTGTAAATTAAAACCACCTGTATAAGCATCAACATCTATAACTTCGCCGCAAAAATATAAACCTTCGACGATTTTTGACTGCATATCAGAAGGATTAATATCTTTTACCGAAACGCCTCCCGATGTTACAACAGCTTCATCTACCGGACGAAGTCCTTTAACCTTAAAGGTCAGATTTTTAATAATCTTTGTAAGATTCATTCTTTCTTCTTTAGTTACAGAATTAACTTTTTTTCTTGGGTCAATACCTGATAATTCTATAACAGGATTAATAAGCTTAACCGGAAGAAGCTCTGAAAGCGAATTTACAAAATCCTTATTTATATTCTTGTCAAAATCCTTTAATATTCGTTTATCAAGTTCGTTTTCAGAAAGTGCAGGCTTTAAATCAAGCACAACCGTATATTTTTCGTTATCTTTAATATGAGCACTTGCACTTAAAACAACCGGTCCCGTTATTCCAAAATGAGAAAAGAGCATTTCTCCAAAATCGGAATAAATCTCCTTTTCTCCTTTTTTCAGGGATAAAGAAACATTTCTGAGTGAAAGACCTTGCAGTTCTCTGCAAAGCTTTCCTTCACATTCAACAGGCACTAAAGAACCTCTCGGTTCAACAATTCTATGACCGCTTCTTAGGGCAAATTTATAGCCATCTCCTGTAGAACCGGTAACCGGATAAGAAATGCCACCTGTTGCCACAATTACTTTCGAAGCATACTTTTCCTCATTTGTAAGTTTTACACCAACAACCTTGCCATCATTTATAATTATATCCTTAACGCAGTCACGAATAATTTCAACATTGGCACGACGTAATCTTTTATTCAGACAATCAACTATATCACCGGCTTTATCCGAAACAGGGAAAACACGATTTCCGCGTTCTGTTTTAAGAGGTGTGCCACTCTCTTCAAAAAATGATATGACACTATTGTTATCAAAAGTGTAAAATGCACTATACATAAATTTCGGGTTTCTTACTATATTCCTGAAGAAATCCTCTGCTTCACAAGCATTGGTTACGTTACATCTGCCTTTACCGGTGATTCTTAATTTTCTGCCCATAAATTTGTTTTTTTCAATAAGCAGAACTTTTTTTCCTTGTTCTCCGGCTGTAATCGCAGCCATCATTCCCGCCGGTCCACCGCCAATTACTATTATATCGATATTACTCATGCGGTTTCACCTTGTTGTATACATTATACTCTTCCCATATATCCTCAAGCTGCCCTAATGTATCCTTTACTTCATCCTGCTTTCTCAAACCCAAAGCAACAATTAAAGCATTTATTACACTCATCGGAGCAACGAGTGAATCAACGAATGATACCATATCACTTTTGGCAAAAAGGGCTGTAGTACAGCTTTCTACAACAGGAGATTTCGGGGTATCTGTAATTCCTATAACATTTGCTCCCCGTTTCTTGGCATACTGCATAGACTGGACAGTTCTTCTTGAGTATCTTGGGAATGTTATTCCAATTACCACGTCTTTCTCATTAACTCTTAAAATCTGCTCGAACATTTCACTCATACTGTTTGTATGAACCAACTTTACATTATCAAAAATCAAGTTAAGATAGAAACCAAGAAACGATGCAAGTGCCGATGCACTTCTTACACCCATAACATAAATGTTTTTTGCCTTAAGAATCGCTTCTACTGCATTATCAAAGTCAACACGGTCAATCTGTTCAAGAGTATTTTTCAGCTTTGAAATATCTGCACTTATTACCTTTGCCAGGATATCCTTATTTTCCATCTTATCAACAGCAATTTCATGTCTTTGCACTGATGTAAGTCGGGTTTTAACCACATCACCAAGTGCCTCCTGTAATTCAGGAAATCCTTCGTATCCCATAACGTTAGCAAAACGCACCACCGTGGATTCACTGACGCCAACTTGATGACCAAGTTTTAATGCAGTCATAAATACCGCCTTATCATAATGAGTAATGATAAATTCACCAATTTTTTTCTGGCTCTTACTGAGTGAAGGCAATCTTGCTTCAATTTGTTCCAACACATTGTTTTCCATAATTACCTCTGATTATTTAATAAACTTTTAATTTCTTCAGGACGTAAATGACGCCATTTGCCATATGGCAGATTACCAAGATTTACTTTACCTACACTTATTCTTTTAAGTTCGATAACAGGATGATTAATAAATTCAAACATACGTCTTACCTGACGTTTTTTACCTTCAGTAATTGTTATTTTAACGACACTGCTGCCGTTGGGATTGATTTTTTCAATATCTATTTTAGCCGGCTGAGTTAAGCCATCCTCAAGTAAAACCCCTCTGCGTAATGCCGAAATATCCTTCGGTGACGGTACTCCTCCACCAACAAGAGCAAGATATGTCTTTGGTATTTTATATTTCGGATGAATAATTCTGTTAGAAAACTCCCCATCATTTGTAAGAAGAAGTAAGCCTTCTGTATTTTTGTCAAGTCTTCCTACCGGAAAAACTCTGTCACTTATATCACGACTTATAATATCTATAACAGTCTGTCTTCCGTGGTCGTCCTCTGCTGTCGTAAGACAGTCTAATGGCTTGTACATCATTATATATATTTTTTTGTTTTTTTCTTTAATTACCCTTCCACGGTATACAACCTTATCATAATCAGGGTCAATACTCATTCCCAGCTGAGCAACACTGCCATTAACGGTTATATCACCATTAGTAATAAGTTCTTCACATTTACGCCTGGATGCTACTCCACAGGACGCCAGATACTTTTGCAGTCTTATCTTTTCCATAACTACCTCAAAAAACTATTAATAATTTATTGTACCATATATTAAACACAAAGTCAATTAAAAAGAATGCTAAAACTTATATTTTAGCATTCTTATAATGTGTATCTGTATGCATAATCTATTTTAAATTTAAATGCGTTACCGTTTATATCACTTAAACGTTTCTGAAACTTTTTCAAGGTGTTCTCTGATTTTTATTTTTTGCGGACATACTTCCTCACATTTTCCGCATTTTATACAATCCGATGCTTTTTTATCATCAGGCAGATTAGTTTTTGCCTCGTTTTTCGAAACACTTGCTGATAAATATCCGTTATATGCTTTAAAAATTCCGGGTATCGGTATATTTTCAGGACAAACATCAGTGCAGTATCTGCAATTTGTACAAGGCACCTGCTTTTCGTCACGGATAATTCCTCGGATTTTTTTTGCTATGTCGTATTCTTTTTGCGTAAACGGAACAAAATCCGACATGGTTTTTATATTTTCTTTTACCATATCAACAGTTCCCATTCCGGAAAGTACCATAATAACTTCACTATGACTTGCACCAAAACGAAGTGCAAATGACGCAGGTGTAACATCTCCTGCTTCTTTTAAGGTGTCAAGAGCTTTAGGTGAAAGATTTGCCAATGCGCCTCCCCTTACCGGTTCCATAACGATAACCTTTTTGCCATGCTTTACTGCAACATCGTAGCACGCTCTGCTTTGAGTGTTAGGATCATCATAATCAAGATAGTTAAACATAAGCTGAACAGCTTCTATTAAATCCCCCTGCTCATTTAAAACCTCGTCAAGAAAATCGGCAGTATCGTGAAAAGACATAAAAATGTGTTTTATTTTCCCTTGCTCTTTTAATTTCCCTATAATTTCAAAAGCATTGGCATCCTTATATTTGGGATAGTTATTTCTGTGCACCGTATGGAAAAAGTATGCATCAAAATAATCTACTCCGCAAATTTTAAGCTGGCTTTCAAACATAGGAAGAATATCCTCTTCCTTTTCAAAAAACCAGGGAGACAGCTTATTTGCAAGGAAATAATCCTCCCTGTCATAACGTGAAACCAGACAATCGTGAATAGCAACCTCGCTTTTCCCGTCAATATACCCGTGAGCAGTATCAAAGTAATTATAGCCTGCATCCATAAAGATATCAATCATTTTGTTAAATTCATCATAATCAACTTCATTTTCATTCATCTTAAGACGCATAACGCCAAATCCAAAGTTCTTTTTAATTTTATCAAAAATCATAATTAACCTCTCTATTATCTTTATAGATTATATTATATGAAAAATAAAAGCAATAGTCAAGATTAAGTATAATAAAATTAAACCGCTCAAAATAAGCGGTTAATTTTGCAAAAAAGAATTATTCTTTCCAAATACAAACTCTTTGCTTACCTTCTTTTAAATGTGCCAACGGACCGGGAACAATTTTTTCATCATGCTTATCACCTATAAGATCAAAGGAAAAGTCATAATCAGAGCCATCTGATGCCTCAAAGGACATTGCTGAAATTCTCGGTTCGCCAAGCCTTACGGAAGAAACAGCTTCACAATCGGCAACAGCAAATTCTTCAGGCACACTTATATTTAAGAAATATTCTCCGTTCTTTTCTTCTATTTCGGCAGAAAATCCTTGTGCAACAAAGGCGTTTTTTTCATTGTCTGACACCTTTGAAAAACCTGAATATGCATTATCTTTAAGCCACACAGGCTGAGTTATTGCACCAAGGTCTTTCTTTTTATTTTTAAACACTTCAGACACCTGTTCATCATATTCTTCAGGAGTTAAAAATATGTCACAGTGCTTTGTAAATTGTTCAAGCTCAAGACTTCCTACATAATCTTCAAACTTACCGGCAAAAATGTTATTATAATAACGGTCATCACCACCATAAATTTGACAGTAACCTGCAACCTCTGTGGAATGAGGAAGATGATAAGGTGTCTGTCGTTCCATAACCGGTTTATAAAATATTTCACCGCATATAAGATTATGAACGAATGCAGAACCCTGAGACCAGTAATCAAAAGAATACCGGGACATAAAAATGTTATGGTCAATAAGTGCCGGACCATGGCTGACTTCAAGCATAAAGTCCCGGTTGTTTGCGTGATATATATTTTTTGTTACTCTTACACCCTGTGCTTCCCAATCAAGCCATGTACCTAATGTGCAATTATGAATATTATTTTCAATTATTAATGTATCAATTGCGGCATGTAATTTAATTCCTGCCATTTCATGACCCCAGAATTCATGTTTTACACCTATGTTATAGATGTGGTTATGTGTAATCTCGGAGAATATACACCCAAGATGACCGACTATCGCATTTTGTCCGCAATCATGAATTGAATTGTTTCGTATTATATGTGAACCTATAGTATCTTTACTCCATCCCATCCGAAGTGCTGCAAAGACCGCCTCAAGCTGATGACGATGCCCCGTCTTTCTTGCATATTTTGTGAAAAGGTTGTCGCCGGTTCTTTCCTCTTTTCCGATGCTTATGCCACTACATTTCGCATCATGAATATCATTATCTTCTATTATCCATCCTTTGCTCCAGTTGGGCCCTACCATACCTATTTGATATGATGTTGGCGGAGTCCACGGACAACCTGCCTGTGCAATTTCAAAACCACGAAGAGTTATGTAATTAATTCCCGTAGCTTTAGGGTAGAAACAACATGAACGAACATTAATTTCAATTGTTTCAACATTTGGGTTATATTCTCCGAAATTGCAGTAAATAGTTGTAGTTTCGTTATTTACCGCGGCATACCATTTATAAACAGTAAGCTCCGGGTGAAGAATATACTCATCTTCAACTCGCCATGAGTTCTGACAGCAGGTTATTCTCGGTTCGGAATCATACAAATCTTCCATAGATTTTGCTTCAAAAGTTGACACACCGTTTATATATACATCACCAAGGTGTACACGGTAATCATTAAAAGGTTCTACAAGCCAATCCCCATTGACTTCAATTGCAAAAGGATTCCATTCTCCGAACATTTCATTTGAAAGTTCTTTTTTCCATACAGTATCTTTTACTTTTTCCCAGCCGGTTATTATTTCTGACCCTTTAATTATCGGTTTTTCACCATCAACCGCTTCGTAAATAATACGATTACGATCGCTTGTGCCACCATTTTTAGGGTCTACCCATTCACGGTACGTGCCGCTAAAAACTCTCACAACATCCCCCGGAACAGCAATGCTTGCTGCTTTATTAATTGTACGAAACGGTGCATCCTTTGATCCGTCAAAGCAATCATTTCCGTTTACAGAAACATAGTAAATCATAACATTCTCCTTTTACATACTCATAATCAAATTATCATTTTAATATATAACAAATATGACTCACACAATTATAGCAAATTCTGCAAAACTATGCAACTACATTTTTAGAATCAACTCAGAAATATACTCTCCTACACCTTCACCCATAGAAAGCATTGTTCTTGTTAAACGGACAGACGATGCTGCAATATGCGAAAATGATGCTCCTCTGCAAGAAACAAACAGATTATCGAATTCGTTTGTCATAGAACACTCGAGAGGTATTTCATAGGGTAAATTCAGTTCCTTACAGCATCCGTTTTCTCCGTGAATATCCATAGCGTGGTCTGCAATAGCTATTGTTTTTCCAATTTTAGGCTGACTTAACATGCCATTTCTCAAGTCCTGCTCTTTTAATACATATTTACCTTTAAGCCTATAGCTTTCTCTTATTCCTGCGTTATAAATAGTCTTTAATGTATAGCCTTGCATATTCTTCTCGGTCTGAAGATAATTCCAGTATTTATACACTCTCGCTTTTCCGACTTTGTCTGCATTATCGCCGTATTCAAAATATTCTTTCCCCTGCATTGTAGGAAGCATATTTACATTTATATCACCATTTGGATAGAATACAAAACATGAATTAATTTTCCTCATACAGTTATTCATCCAGTCTGAAACATCTATATCTTTATATTCGTCGGGAATTTCATCAATATGAACCGAATCTTTCGTTTTTGATATTCTGAATACATATGTAACAGCATTTATGTTTTCATTTTTTTCATTCGCTGACGGTTCACCAAATTCTTCTTTTCCCTCACAACCGAAATAGTATTCACATCCTGCGTTCCTTGCAAGGACAATGTCACCGGATGCATCCACAAAATAATCGGCAACTATTTCTATATCTTCATTTTCGCCTGACACAATAATGCTTTCGATTTTACCATCTTTTGTTTTGCAATATTTATATTCCGAATTAAACAATGTTGTCAGATTATTCTTATAAGGTTCAAGAATATTATTTACAGCGTTTTTCATGCATTCAGGTTCAAACTGAAATCTTATCATAGGTCCGTCGTTACCTCTTAAAGCAAGACAACGCTTTAACGTATCTTCATAACTACGACCGGTAGGTATAGAAAGTCCCCATGGACGCTCTTTAAAGGAATGTTTTTCCCAGTTATTGCCTGTTGTGGGATCAAAAAGATTTGCATTAGGTACACCTTCAACTACGTGGCAGGCATTGTTCATTTTCATAAGCTCGTCTTTTAACAGCAAATGAATACCGTCAAGACTTACTCCCGGTTCCCAACCGTCAACACCGCAAAAAACTGCTGTTCCGCCAAAATCAGGATTTTTATCAACCACAACGGTTTTTATTCCGTTTTTTATAAGTCTGTACACGCAACCGATACCGCCCGCACCTGCTCCCAATATACAAGCTTCAGTTTTTATTTTCATATTTTTCATCTTTACAACGGATTAACTTGCTTATCTATTCCCCACACGGTAACATCTTCAACAACAGCTCTTTGGGGAAGATTTGCTACATACAATACAGTTTCTGCTATGTCCTCCGCTAAAAGCTTGTCTGTGGTTTCGCCTATTCCGCAGGCACTCTGAAAACCGGTGCTTGCGGATGACGGTACTACACAAGTAACTCTCACGTTATGGGGCTGCATTTCAAGATACATTCCTTTTGAAAAATTAAGAACTCCTGCCTTTGCCGCAGCATAAACGCTCCATGTCGGCCAGCACTGACGGGCACAAACAGAAGAAATATTGATCATTGTTCCCTCTTTTTGCTGTTTCATCATATCCGAGAAAGCACGACAACCGTAAATGACCGAATTAAGATTTAGTTTTATCGTTTCGTCTATTTCATCGCTACTGAACTCACTTACTTCTTTAATTGTTACACCGCCGCCTGCATTATTTACAAGGATATCAATTCTGCCATACTTTTCTTTTATTATGTTTACAGCATTATCCCAGTCCTTTGAATTTGTAACATCCATCGAAAAAGCAAAGTCGCCACCAACTTCCTTTCTTGCTTTTTCTAATTTTTCAATATTCCTCGCAGTCATTACAACAACGTCACCATTATCTTTAAATGCCTTCGCTGTTGCTTTACCGTAACCGCTTGATGCTCCTGTAATTAAAACTATTCTTGACATAAATCATTCCCCTGTTCTATTGGTATTCTTATTTCCCACTCAAAACCATCTTCCGACATATCGAAAGGATACACTTCAACTGTGGGTACTTCATTGTTTTTCTTTAGATTTGCTGACGGAAGCAGTTCAAGTAAAATTTTATTATATGTTTCATTAACAACATCGTCGTCAACCGTGTCCATTTTAAAGCACGCCCAGAATGACCGGGAAATTTGGCATCCTTCGTCACTTTTTTCGCCTATACAGCAAAGCACGTCACTATCGTGATTAAAATATGCAACGTACAACTTTTCCGAGGAAATATTTTTATCTGCACCGCTTTCATAAAATGAATTCCACACATTTTCACAGCAACAGGTGTCTGTTTTTAAAGAAATCCCAGAAAAGCCCTTAATAAAAAATATATCTTCTTTTATAATCTTAAATGGTACATTTTCCCTGCCCGAAATAGCAACAGAAAATTTAGGACGTGTGAAAAGATTAATTTCCGATTTACTGTGATTACATTCACTTGGTGATATGCCGTGTTGTTCACAAAAAGCTCTTGTAAATGACGACTGATTTGAATAACCGTACTTTTCGCTTATTTGTGATATATCAACTTTATCACATGTCATAAGCTCGGTTGCTGCAAGAGAAAGCTTTCGTTTCCTTATGTACTCGGATAAAGGGCATCCTACCACAAATGAAAATATGCGTCGGAATTCATACACAGATAAATTCATTTTCGCCGCAAGCATGTTATAGTCAAGCTCATTGGTAAGATTTAACTCTATATAATCAATTACCTCTTCTATCTTAGCAATTCCGTTATACACTTTTTCACCCCTTTTATTTTATCTGTTTAATTATAACACAAAACAATAAATTAGTCATAACATTTTTTGCACTATAAAGTAAATACGCACTTATATCTCTATAAGCACGTATTTTCAGATTTGTTCAATTTTCTCAAAAACTTTTTTGCTTTTCGTCTTGATTTGAAGATAACGACATCAACATTATCTGACTGTGATAGAATTTCACGATATTTTTTACTGTGTTGTTTTTTAAATGACATAACACTGCGATACAGTTCAATCTTTTGTTTATCAAAGTATTCGGGGCAGTTACCACCCATATCATCTCTTGTTTTTCCGTAGCTTTTTATAACTCTTTTCGTTACTCCCCAAAGGCAGATAATGGTGGGAATATCGAAATAAAACACGGTATCACAATACTTTAATCTGTGGGTAAGCGTTCTGTTAAAGTTGCCGTCAATTATCCATTCAGGTTTTTCAAGTTCGTTTTGCAAAGCTTCATCGAACTTATTTCGTTCAACACATTCCCAGTTTCCCGTCCAGAACATTTTATCAAGATGAACAAGATTAATACCTGTTTTTTCAGAAAGCTTTTTTGCAAAAGTTGTTTTTCCGCTCCCTGCATTACCGATTATAAGTATACGTTTCATATGTATTCTCCAATATTATTCGCTAAAGCAATTATATCAGTAATCGTTAAGTAAAGCAAGAAAATTTAAAACTTATTTATTTAAACTCTTCGAGTTGGTAATCGGGAACTGCATCATATTCCGAAACAACAAAAGCAGCAACTTTAGAAGCGTGATTAAGACTTTTGTTTATATCACAATTATTTATGTATTTACTAAGAAATGCTGCCGAAAAGCTGTCGCCGGCACCAACAGTTGATTTAACTTCAACCTTTTGAGCAGAGCAGGAATACTCTTTACCCATTTTACAATCAAATGCATATGCCCCGTCTTCGCCGAGGGTTATTATTATACATTTAAGATTGGTGTATAACTGAGATAATTCAATGGTGCACCGCCTAAAAATTTATTATCCGGGTAGCCGTCGCAAGATTATCCGAACTCGTTTTTTTCGTCCTGTTTTCCGCCACTATTTCGGCAAAAGCCTCGCAAATACGACAGTATTAGCTGCATTTTTGCCTCATATTGACAAAAAGCAGTTAGAAAAAAATTCTGTGAACCTTAAACCGTTTAAATTTGGAATTTTTCGAGGCGGAAGGGTGAGGGAATACTTCCGTATTTTGAACCCGACAACAAAGAAAAAAACAAATTTAAGCGGTTTAAGGCGGGTTCGGATAATTTTGCGACGGCTATACATCCCATAAAATTTCACCAAAAGCCAAAACATTCATTTTATCAACTCCATATCGAATTTAACGTAATCATTTCAAGTTCGTTAATTTCAAGTGTTTCATCTGATTTTAAAGTAAAGTACGGAAGATTTCTGTCCATTGCCGCATAATCTATAAGACATGACATATATGCTTTACCACCATCGGTAAATATCTCCATACCGCATCTGTCCATTATTACGGTAATTTCAAAATTCTTTTTTGTTATTGAAATGGGTGCTATGCAATCGGCAAGCTTTAATTCATTTTTAGTAAAATCAACTTCTATATTTCTTCCGAAAGCACAAATGTTCAGATTTCCCGAATTTCTGTGATCGCCTTTGATTTTAAACATATACGGTGAATCCGTAAGGTTAGTTTTAAATTCATTTTCAGGTAATACTGTAATATTTTCAAATTTCCTTATGCCATTGTAAAGAGTTTTGATTTCTTCAACAGGATTTGCCTGAAGATAATATATGTCATTAAGCTTAATAAGAGAAAGCTCCATAGGTATCCCCATCTGACCGCTGAAGCTGTTAGGCTTTACATACCATCTGTTCCATACCATTCTAACAACTCTGTTATTTGGAAGATTACTAAAGCTTTGACCTGCATAGGCACAGGCACCGTAGTGAAGTGACATGATATCCTGCTCGGGAATAAATTTACCGCCTTCAAACTTTCCCACAAGATATTTGTCACGTGCTCCCATAATAACCCATTTTCTGTTTCCCTCGTTATCATTTATATGGAAAATATCCGGGCATTCTCTTTCAGCATTCATATTTATTGATTGAATATGTGTCCAGTCCGTTAAGTTATCCGATGTGAATAGATAATATAAATTATCAGTAATATAAAGTATCATTACATAGCAATTAAGTTCGTCACAGAAAACCACCTTCGGGTCACGGTTACGGTCATCAATAAACGGAATTATCGGGTTTCCCTCGTAATGGTTTATGGTTTTGAAATTATCGGTTGAATAAGACATATTCTGGCAGTAAGGCGAAGTTGTTGTATAAAATAGCACAGCAGCCTTATTTTCTCCTTCATTCTTGCCAAGAACATTATTATGGTCTAAAATAGCACTTCCTGAAAACATTGCTCCCCTTTTGTCAGGAAAAAGAGCAATGTCGGTTTCCTCCCAATGTATTAAATCCTTACTTATTGCGTGTCCCCAATGCTTTGATTTTCTCCAGTGTACATCCCCTGGATTATGCTGAAAGAACATATGATATGTTCCGTCGATATATATAAGACCGTTGGGGTCGTTAAGCCATCCGTTTTTCGCAGTAAAGTGAATTTGCGGACGGGTTGGTTCATGGTAAAGATTTTCAACATCAATTGTATCACATTCTCTAAAAATAAGTTCCATTTCAGGCTCGACAGATAACTCAAGGGTTTGTCCTTTAAACCTTTTAACATCAATATATGCATAAAAATCAGGAGCATAATTATCAAGCTTTACAACAATGTTATAAACTACATCTGTTCCGTCTGAAAAAATCAGTTCTTTAGGGGCAGATACAGTTCCAACAGGAAAAATTAAATAATTGCTTTCAATAGTAATTTTCATTATTTTTCTCCAATCTATTGAAAATTTCTTTATTTTACAATATAATTATACAATGAAGTAGTTGAATACACAAGGGAAAAGAAATCAAAAAAGAGGAAAAAATATGATTTATACCTTTAACGAAAACACAAAATACGAAAATGGAGAAAGAAGAGTAAAACAAATTTCCGTAAACGTAAAGAATTGCAAAACCTATGAACTTGAAAGTGATTATACACATAATTCCGCCTTTTGCGAAAACCATATATTAATACTAATAAATTCCGGTATTCTGAGCATAAATAATGAAGAAATACCTGAAGGATATATTATTTATATATCCAAATTTTCAAGCTATTCTTTAAAGTGTATAAGCAAAGCTTCAGTTACGGAAATTTCCTTTGAATATTCGGATAATATTCCTCTTTTCAACGAACCTTTGAAAGTTCTTGAATCACCGATTGAAGCTAAAAATTATATGGAAAAAATATATACAGCTAAATTTTTTAAAAATTCACTTCCGGGTGTTAAAGAAGGTATGCTTATTAATTTACTAAATATTCTTAACTCTTTATGTGATGTACATAAAGCTGAGCTGGACATTTTCAGAATTTGCAGGGAATGGATAGAGAAAAATGCACACAGTTATATAACAGCTCAAGATGTAGCAAATGCTCTTAATTATACTCCTGCACATTTAAACAGAATTGTTAAAAAACACAGCAATAAGTGTCTTAGTGAACTTATAAGTGAAGCAAGAATTTCAAAAATTAAACAATTAATCAGGTATACCAAATACAAAACCAAAGAAATTGCTGTTAAAACAGGCTTTGAATCTCCGGAACTTCTTCGTAAGTATTTTAAATATCACACGGGCATGTCACTAAAGAATTACAAAAGCCTAAAGTTTTACCCCGAAAGCTAAACTTTCGGGGTAAAACTTTATTTGTTTGAAATTTATCTGTCATCCGATGCTTTTGCTTTTTGTATATCAACACCATTCTGATTGTCGATAATAAACTGAACGAAAGTTTCTGCTCCACGATGCAAATATTCTTCATCTATGGAAAAATCATCGTGGTGAGCGGCACTGCTGCAGCCTTTTGCTTCATTTTTGGTGCCAAGTCTGAAAAACACTCCAGGGACTTTATCGGAAAGGCGTGAAAAATCTTCCGAACCCATACCGGGCTTGGTATCACGGTAATTCTCCTTACCTATTAGTTTTATCATAGATTCTTTGAGTAATTGTGATAAATAAGGGTTGTTATATACACATACCGATTTTAGCGGTCCCTCCACTGATATTTCAGCACCTGTTTCTTCGGACAGAGCTTTTGCGATTTTCTGAATTCTTTCGAATATATGGGTACTTACAGCCACGTTAAATGCCCGGATTGTCCCTTTCATTACTGCGTGATCGGCAACTATATTCTGTGCTGTTCCCGCTTCTAATTTTCCAATTGAGCATAAATATCTCTCAAAGGGTGAAATCTCACGTGTTAACACAAGCTGAATTGCCTGATACATACGAACCGCAACTGCAAGAGCATCAATTCCTGTATATGCTGATGCGGCATGTGCACTTTTTCCTTTAATTTCAATTGTAAAATGTCTGCTCGAAGCCAAAGCTTCTCCCACACAGATTCCTAAAATGCCCGATTCAAGCCCATTTGTAACGTGGAGACCTAAAATTATATCCACATCATCCAAAACACCGTTTTCAATCATCATTACGGCACCGCTTTTCATTCCCTCTTCACTTGGCTGGAATAATAATTTAACACGGCATTTAAGTTCGTTTTCCATTTCCTTTAATGCTTTAGCTGTTGCAAGTAACACGGCAGTATGGGCATCGTGACCGCAGGCGTGCATCTTCCCGTCAATCTTCGAGCGATATTCAACATTATTTTTTTCAACTATGTTAAGAGCATCCATATCAGCTCTTAATCCGATGGTAAACCCTTCTTTTTTAGGGTTAATATAACCAACCACGCTGCCTTTTCCGTATTTTTCGGTATGCTCTATTCCGAATGAATCAAGCTCTCTTTTTACAAGAGCAACAGTTTTAGGTAAATCGAAATCCGTTTCAGGGTACATATGTATTTCACGGCGGATTTTTACTATATAATCGTTATCAATATTAAACATTTATACACTCTCCTTTAACTACATTATATCACACATAATTAAATATACAATTGACAATTTAGTGTATTTTATGTACAATACTGCTATAAAGCTATTTCGGAGGTGAAATATAATGAGTAGCTACATAAAGAACCGTTACGATACCATTTGGGGATATTCACTACACCACACAAAAGGAATATCGGCAGAGGATTCAACAATAAGATACCTTCACCACCCCTCGGAGTTTTTGTTTTATTATTTTATCAGAGAAGCGCAGTAGCCAATATTGAAAGTAATAATTTCAAAATCGGTGAGGGTGATATAATTATGCTGTTTCCCTCCCAGGCAGGGTGCTGTATTATAGACGAAAATGTATATCACGAACGAATAGTTTTGCACGTAAACGAAAGTATTTTAAAAAATTTTCCCATAAACAGTAAAAGTATATTTCTACCCTTTTACAAATACAAAGACGGTAATATAAATTACATTCCTGCAAAAACAGTAAAAGCTTTCGGACTTGATATAAAATTCAGAGAACTTTTAAATACGGTTAAAGAAAGAAATGAAACAAGCAGTATACTTGCAATTTGCAAAACAACAGAATTACTGGTATGCGTATCAAAAGTTTTTGACAAAGTGAAAATTGATGAAGATGATTATTCCTACAACAACTCATTAATTAAAAAGGTGATTACATATATAAATCAAAATTATACCAAAGATATAGAAATTTCTGATATAGCAACGGAATTTAATATTGATAAATCATATCTGTCACATTTATTTAAAGATTGCAGCGGAATGTCACTTTGGAACTACGTAATATATAAAAGAATATGTTATTTTAATATGCTTCTTAAGGAAAACGTTTCTGTTGAAGAAACAAGCCGCAAAGCAGGTTTTAAAAATTACTCAAACTTTTTCAGGCTTTACAAAAAGCATATGAAGATAACTCCTATGCAATTCAAAAAACAACTGATTGAAAAAAAAGACGTACACCAATCGTGATGTACGTCTTCAGTTTTATTAATATTTTTTTAAAGTATTGTGTATGTCCCAATTGTTTGAAACTAAAAGCTTTTCTGCTTCATCTTCTTTTATATTTAATATTTCACACACCATTGCTATTGCTCTTTTTTTAAGCTTAATGTTTGACGGATTCATATGAGTCATATAATTCTGCCATGTACAGCCCATTTTAACAAAAACGGCTGTTGAAAACATATTGAGTATCATCTTCTGGGCACTTCCTGCTTTCATTCGTGTGGAGCCTTTTATAACCTCGGCACCGGTTAGCGCTTCAACAGAAATATCCGCAAGCTTAGCCATATCCGTATCAAGATTATTAACAAGAGCACCAACTGTGCATCCCATTTCCTTTGCCTTTTCCATAAAAGCAACAACAAACGGTGCACGGCCTGCGGCGGATATACCTATAATTAAATCATTTTTAGTGCAGTTTAGGTTTTCGAAAGCTGAAATACCGTTTTCTCGGCTGTCCTCGCAACCCTCGGATGCATTTACAATAGTGCCTGCTCCGCCTGCAATTACTGCGGTTACCTTTTCTCTTGGAATTCCGTATGTCGGCGGACATTCTGCCGCATCTGCAACTGCCAGACGTCCGCTTGTGCCTGCACCGCAGTATATAATTCTTCCACCGTTTTTAAGACTCTCTACTGCCGCATCAACTAATTTAGCAACCTGTGGTATACAACTTTTTACAACTACAGGAACGGTTGCATCTTCTCTTTGAATTATGCGTAAAATCGTCTCGGTTGAGCCGTCTACAATTTTATCAGAACGAACATTTCTTGTTTCAGTTGGAACATAATTATTTTCACCCTTTTTGGGTATAAAGCTGTTATAATAACGGGTAATTGCTATAGGGTTTGTTATAGCTTTTCCTATAACAACAGCATCGGCACCTATACAGAATGCTTCTCTTATATCCTCACTTCCCCATATTCTGCCTTCGGCTACAACCTTGCAAGGAAGCTTTGCTTTTACAATCTGCGATAACAAAGTAAAATCAGGAACATATAATTCGTCATCACTGTGGAGTGCCCCGGGAACATAACCTGCCAATGTGGTAGATACTGCATCAACACCCATTTCTACGGCATTTACAGCTTCTTCAAATGTAGAAATATCCGCCATAACAGGTATCCCCAGTTCTTCGTGAATACGTTTAATTAATTCCTTGCGGTCCTCTGTGATATCACTCGGATAAAAGGTTGCATCAAGCGCGATAATGTTTGCTCCTGCTTCATATATTCTTTTTGCACCTTCGAAATCGGGTGTTATTACTGTTCTTCCCGAAGAGTCTTTACGTTTGTCAATACCTATTATGGGAATTGATACACGTTTTCTCATAGCAGCAATATCGCCGGCTCCGTTTGCACGGATTGCAGACGCACCTCCGATAGCGGCAGATTCTGCCATAAGCGCAAGCGCCTCTGAATTACGGAACGGATTTCCATCAAGTGCCTGGGCAGACACAATTAAACCTGTTGGAAAATCAATCATTTATTTTACCTCTTTCATATAAATCTTTTGCAATTTTAAATGTTCCTTTAAGAAGTCCGTCAGGAACGTAATATATTTTCACGTTTGGAATTGCGTCAAGTACAGCCTTTTCAAAATATTCTTTCCAAAATTCACGTGAATGAATAAGTCCGCCTGTTACTACAACATTGGGAATTTCTCCCGAAAGCTTGTTTGCAGTACAAATAACAAGTTCAGCAAGCTTTTCACCTGAGTACTTTAATATATCGAGAGCTGATTTATCACCCTTTTTTGCAAATTCAAAAACAGTTTTCGAAAGCGATGAAATGTTAGGTCTGTCAAAGGGATAAAGCTTGCTGCGGACAATGTCTCTTTTATCTCTGTAAAGCACAGGATTTTCTGTTGCAGAAATCGGCTGATCGCAGTTGCACAAAAACTTTGTAAGGGGCGATAAAGTTTCCGTATTGTCAAGTGCTTTCAGGCTCATTCTTATTGCCTGCAAGCCTATATCGTAGCCACTTCCGTCGTCACCTATATTAATTCCCCATCCGCCTGTAATTACAAAGCCATTATTAGATTTGCCTACGGCTATTGCACCTGTTCCTGCCATAAGTACAACGGGAGCATTATATTCTTCTCCAAGTGCATATGCAGCCGTTCCTTCCGATTCACGGAAAATTTCAAGTGGTGTATCGCAAAAGACCTTTTTAAAGCACTTCTTAACCTGGTTTGTATTTTTTCCGCCCAGATTAATTGCAATAGCTCCCACATTTTGTTTTTCAGGCAACTCAGCTATCTGCTCTTCAAGTGACAAAATAGGCAAATCTTCGTCTGTGGCAGTTGCAACTCCGTAGCCTACCGATTCATAAAGTACATTGTTATTTATATCTGTAATATAAAGGCGTGTGTTAGTCCCTCCAATATCAGCAATAAGTAAATTTTTCATATTCTTCCTTTCTTACAGTTCGGGAAATTTATCATTTTTAAGAGCAATACCCAAACCGAGCCCCATAAGAATTTCCGCAACTGTCCAACCGCTTTCAATGGCATGTGGTCCCCAGCCTACATCGTGAGGCATGCCATAAACTTCCATACGCTTAAGGTCAATACACCTTGACCATGCACCGTCAATTTTTCTATCCTTGCTTACAATTTGTGTATCCGACATAAATTTTGCAATACTTTCCCATTTTTCAAGAAAATAATTATCTTTAGTTACATAATAAGCATATGAAAACCCTAAAGGCAACCAGTTGAGTGAATACAAAAGTTCTGCTATTTCGTTTCCGTTATCTGCAAGCATTGATGATTCCGTTCCCGCTGTTCTGCTTCTGTATGCTTTATAACCCGGGTCAACCTCAGTATAACCACCGCTTTCGTGATGATAATTTTCAAGTCTTTCGCAAACATCGTAAAGCCAGTTTTTATGTTCTTCATTTCCCGTTACCTGATAAAGACAGGAAAGCGGAAAAACAAGTCGGCATAATTCCTCTGTTTCACTGATTGCACGCATTGTTTCGGGGTATACACCCATAATTGTCGACAAACCTTTTACTGCTGTATCATAGTATATCTGTTTATTATTTAAGCGATATGCAAGAAGAAGTGCTGCACTATAGTATGCGTTACGGTGTGCACAGTACTGGTTTGAAGGCTTTGATGTCATTTCCTTTATTTTTTCATCTGTAAGATAGCTTGTGTGAACACCATGTTCCATCAGTCCGTCGGTACCGGTTATGCTTATAAGAAACTCAAGAGCTGCTTCAACCTGCGGCAAATGACTTAAATCCTCTGTATACATCATATAAAGAAGAGTGCTTATTACAGCTCTTCCCGTATCGTCACCGTAAACTGTACACCATGCACCCTCTGTCCAGCGAAGCATCCCGGCAAATTTTCCTGATTTAATCTGCATTTTATCAAAAATGAAGTCTGAAAGATTTTTATAAACGGAAAGTGAATTCTTGTTATTGTTTAAAATGTAGTCAAAAAGGTAAGCTCCTGCAATTTCGCCAATACAGTCAACACGAACATTTTGTCTTACAGCCTGAATACCGTCGGGATAAATCGGATGCGCCATTCCCTCTCTTGCTCCTGCTTTCCCGTTATCTATAAGAATATTACAACCATCAAACCATTTTAATCCTTTGTCAAATGTACCAACAGCATCGCAGTTACTGCCAAGCTTATAGTAAGGCTCCGGCATCTGAATTTTTTCAATACCGAGATGCTTTAAAATAATTTCAATAATTCCGCACCAGGATTCAAATGGTGCAAATCTCGCCTTTACGAAATTTGAAATACGAAATGAACATACAAGTCTGTTTTTATCATAATACCAAAGCCGCCAGTCTTTTGAAACAATATCGTCGGTATTTATTTCACTCTTATCTACGTGGTCATGACTTATTATATGACCGCCATTATATAAAACAGGGTATGCATTTTCAGGAATAAAGATATAATTGCATCCGCGGTTAGCCTGACTGTCAACCAAATCGCCGTATTTAATTCTTTCGTTATCATTTCCAATATAGATATATCTGTTCATAGTATCGCTCATAGAATCTCTGCCGTCATTATAATCGTCCCCGTCTGTAACGGTATGACCAAGGCTTGCACACCATTCATAAAATATAGGTTTACCTATTTCAGCAAATTCTTCAACTTTTATACGCAGTGCCGCCGAAAGCACACGAGGTCTTATGTTTTCCGTACCGCAAAGCAGAGCTAAAGCTGTATAACCGGTTAAATCCTTTTGTTCTGCCTCCTTAAACGAAATCATATCACACTTTGCAGAATTCATTAAAACATTACTTAAATCACTTACAGCATCACTTATAATCAAAATTGACATATTGTTTCCTCCCGTCAACAGATGTTACATCATTTGTTGTTTATGTAACAATTATACATTCGTGATATGTAAAAGTCAATACTTTTCAGAAAAAAGTCTTGCAAAATTATATGAAACATTGTAAAATTAAAGTAACAAAGTTACAAGGAATATTTTTTCTACTAAGAAAGGTAATATGCTATTATGAAAAAAGATATCGTTCAGTTTATGACCGAAAAATATACAGCTATGACAAACAGTGAAAAAACATTAGCTGATTATATAATTAACAACTTTGAACATGTGCTTTCAATAAGCGTGCAGGCATTGGCCGCAGAGCTTAATATAAGTGTTGCAACTATTGTTCGTTTTGCGCAGCATTTAGGGTTTGAAGGTTACAAGGATTTCAGATTGTATCTTGCACAGCTTGGAAGCGAACACGAGGATTTTATTTTAGACTTTCACAAAAATGATAACTCCCCCGAGGCACAGATATCAAGAATGCTTTCTTCCTGTGCAGAGTGCTTAAACCTTACCAGTCAGAATATAGACTACAATACATTATCCGATATTGTTCAGAAAATACAAAAAGCAGATAAAATCGCTTTCTTTGGTGTTGGAACATCATTTATAGTTTGTCAGGATGCATCTGTTAAATTCAAACGAATAGGAATAAGTACTGAATGTGCCTGTGAATCAACATCGGCAGCACTTACCTTGTTAAATATGAAAAAAGGTGATGTGGTATTTGGTGTTTCCCATTCAGGAAATAACGAAACCGTTGAGTCAATATTAAAAACAGCACAAAAAGCGGGAATTACAACAGTTGCAGTAACAACCTTCAGTAACAGCAACATTTGCAAATTCGCAGATTACATTCTCCTTACCCAAACAAGAGAAAGTCCCTTACACAAAATTGCCATTACTTCACGTGTAAGTCAGTTTGCAATGATGGACTCTCTGTTTATGGCATACCTTACTGTAAATTATGACAAATGCATAGGTAACGTCGAAAAGACGTACGAGATAACCAATGACCTGAAATAAAAAACTCGGCTGAAATAGCCGAGTTTTTACTGTTTTTTTCTGCATCCATCAATTTGAATGTTCTGACCTGCTATGTAGCTTGCTTCGTCGCTTGCGAGAAATGCAATAAGGTTTGCATTTTCCATATCCGAGCCCGTTCTTCCCATAAATGACAATTCTGACGGCTGTGTATAATTAACATCAAAATTATCAGACGGGCTTACACTTCCCGGACAAATGCTGTTTACAAGAATATTTTTGTCGGATACTTCCTTTGCCAACGCTTTTGTTAATGTATTTATTGCTCCTTTGGTTGTAGAATAATGAACCATTTTTGCATTTCCGTACACACCTGCAACAGAGGTAACGTTTATAATTCTACCATAGTTATTTTCGAGCATAGAAGGAAGAATTGCTCTTATGGGATAAACTGTTCCCATAATATTAACATCAATTATTCTTTTCCATGTTTCTACAGAAATTTCAAGAAAATCACCAAAGGATCTCCAGAGTGCGGCATTATTCACAAGTATATCAATCCTGCCAAACCTTTCCAAAGCTTCTTTTACTATTTTATTTATGCATTCTTCGTCACTGATATCACCTTGTGCGAACATCACGTCTATATCGTAATTTTTCAATTCGTCAAGAAGACTTTCTGCGTTTTCACGGTTCAAGTCCATAAGAACCAGATTTGCACCGAGCCCTGCAAATTTCAATGCAGTTGCACGTCCTATGCCAACCGATGCCCCTGTTACAAAAGCTGTTCTGTTTTTAAAATCCATTTAAATCAACTCCTTATACTGATTATACATTCTCTCTTAAATTTCAACAATGATTAAAATTATATATATTTTAGCTGTTTTTATACTATATAAACCAAATTGCAAGAAATTTATTGACTTTTTCTATACTTAAACTTATACTTGTATAAGGTGATGGTATGAATGATTTTATTATAACAGCGTTTGAAAATGCACTTTACATTGAAGATGCCAAAGGTAAAAAAATTAATTTTGAAAACAGACGGTGCGCCAGCTTCATCGTAACCGTAAAAGGTAAGATTTGTTTTTCGTATGGCGGAGGATATGTTATATCAGATGCCAAGCACGCAGTTTTTCTTCCGAAAGGACTAAGCTACACCAACAGATGTATTGAAAGTGCCGAAAGCTACGTTTTTAATTTTCACACACAAAATCAATATGAAAAACCAATGCAATTAGGTCTGTTATATTCCAAAACAGCTGAGGAAATATATGAAAAAATCAATGTTTGTACTCAAAAAATTCAACCGCAGGTAATATGTTCATATTAAGTGAGCTTTACAATGTTACGGCACAATTGTTTGAAAACAATACCAAAAATTCAAGTGGAGACAAGCTTTTGTCACAAGCAATTGAGTTTATGTATGAAAGTTATGCAGATTCTTCCCTGCTTGTTTCAGATATATCAGATTATTTATTTATAAGCGAAATATACTTAAGGAAGCTGTTTTTAAAAAAATATAATACTACCCCCTTTAAGTATCTTACTAAAATACGTATGGAACAGGCAAAATACTTAGCTGCAGAAAAAATCCCCGTTGGCGAAATCGCTTTACATGTCGGGTATTCGGATATATATCAGTTTAGCCGTGCTTACAAAAGATTTTACGGATATTCTCCTTCTGATATTTAATACAGAAGTGGCACAACTCCCACAATTTTACCATTTTGCAGCACAGGTGAACCCGACACAAGTGATGTCAATAGGAGACAATAATATTCTTTAATTTTTCAATTTTTCCTTTGTCGGGAACATCAAATTTTTCAATACTTTTGCCAAGGGATGCGTACTTGTGCTCTCCCATAGCATGATAAGGGAGTAGCTCTACTTTTTCAGGATAACTGTTTATATCAAAAAATGATTTGATTTTTTGCATTTCATCTTCTGTATCATTTATACCGGGAATAACAGGAATCCTTACCCAAACATCAACATTTGTTTTTAACAGCTTTGCCAGATTTTCAAGAATAAGTGTGTTGGTGACACCTGTATATTCCTTGTGGATTTCTTCATTCATAGCTTTGATGTCATACAAAAACAAATCGGTAAAAGGCAGAATTTTATCAAAGCTTTCCCATGGTATATGCCCTGCGGTATCAACTGCTGTATGTATGCCGTTTTCTTTGCATTTTTTCAGGATTTCCAAAAGGAAATCTGTCTGCAGCATACATTCACCGCCCGAAAAGGTAACTCCGCCGCCTGAGGTTTCGTAAAAAGCTTTGTCTTTTATTACTTCAGCAAAAACCTCATCAACTATATATTCTTTTCCGCAGACTTCCTTTGCATCGTTAAAGCAAAAGAAATTTTCATCCTCCACGGTTAAATCCCTGCATCTTCCGCAACCTGTACACTTGCTATTGTAAAAAAGTATTTCCTTTTTCGGATTCTGACTTTCGGGGTTGTGACACCATTTGCACCTTAAATTGCATCCTTTAAAAAATACTGTGGTGCGTATTCCGGGACCATCTACAAAAGAATTTCTTTCTATATCGAAAATTATAGTTTTCATAGTTTCATTCCGTAATTTCATTTTTGAGTGGTCCTCTCAATAATATCATCCTGTATTGCCTCGTTAAGCTTTACAAAGTAATCAGAAAATCCCGATACACGAACACGTAAATTTTTATAATCGTCAGGCGTTACTTTAGCATTTATCAGGTCTTCTTTAGAAACATAGGTAAGCTGAAAATGAACTCCGCCGTTTTTGAAATATGTTTCAAGCATATCAACTGTTTTTTCAAAATTCTCGTCATTTTTCACAAGTTGTTCATCTATCATCAGATTGGTAATGGTAGAACCACATCCGATTGCATTGGGGTCAACCTTGGCAATTGAATTTAAAAGTGCAGTAAGACCATTCCTGTCCTTTCCTTCACTTTGTCCCAAACCAAATTTGAGAGAATCTCCTTTATGTCTGCCGTCCGGGGTAGCTTCCATTTTTTCTCCAAACCATTTATGGTGTGGATTATATCCTATAAGATTGCCGATAAGCCAGTGATAGCCAAAAAGATTGGTTTTATCTTTCAGGAATTCATACAGACTCTGATATAATTTTTGTGCTACGTAATTTGAGCGTTCTGTATCATTACCAAAGAAATCTCCCTTTTTAAGAATTAAAGCACGTAGCTCTTCATATCCCTGCCAGTCAGCCCTGAGTGCTGAAACAAGCTCTGCCATTGTAATAATTTTTTCGTCAAACACAAACTGCTTTACTATAATAAGCGAATCAATTACATTTGCAATTCCGATATACATTGGTGAAGCAATCACAACATCTCCTGCACCCTGAGTAAGACTTCTGGCTTTTTCTATACACCCCTGAAAGAATATACTTGAAAGATAATTTATATCCTTTGCACGCTCACGATTGTATTTATTATCATATTCGCAGGCGATTTCAAGGTCGGAAAACATTTCTTCCAGGAACACTGAATAAAATTCGTCAAAATCCTTGGTATTTATAATTTTTTCAGTCTTTTTATGAAAGAGTGTTTCGATACAGCGGGCAAAATTTATTTTGGAAGTACTTCCTGTAATTGCTCCTAAAAAGGCAGGCTCATTACATCCGACGGTTGTATATCCAACTGCTTTTTCAAATGGGAAACCGCATATTTCAGTATAGCATTTCATTCGTTTTTCATCGTTTTGGAAAGCAATTCTCTTATGAGGGTCTTTTCTTTCGCAATCGAGAGCAAAACGAAATACTTCTTTAGGTGTCTTTTTGGTCCAACGCAAGGTTACCTGCGGAATCCAGGTTGGCAGTTCCAGTAAGCTTTCAAGTATCAGCTGTGAAAGTTCGTTATAACCATCGCTTCCATCCGGAAGATAGCCACCGATGCAAAAATGCGACTCAGCGCCTCTTGTAAAATGCGGACTGCTTACACGTGTTGCTGCCTGAAGCATAAGGAAAAGCTCCTGCAGGTATTCTTTTGCTTCGTCTTTGGTAATAATTCCGTTTTTTATGTCATTTTCATAAAATGGTGTCAGATATCTATCAAGAGTTCCGACGCTGTCGGGGTCTGCAGAAAAACAAATGTAAATCGTAAGCACCGCCTCATAAAATGAAGAAGGCTTGTTTTCAGGAACATTTAAAAGCACTTCAGACAGTTTCAACAAATTTTCCTTATACTCTTCATTTGAAACAGTTTTAGAAAGCTCCAATGCCTTTTTTGAGCATTTATGTGCCCACTTAATCAGCGTAAGTGCTACAGATTTAATGGCATTTAAAAACTCTGTTTCCTCTGGCTTAGTATGTATTTTAAGAGACTCATCAATTTCATCAATAATTCCGCTTATTCCTTTTTCTAATACTTTTTTGTAATCAGCAGTTGCGTGTTGCCATTCAAAGGTGGAAAGGTTGTCGACAGCTTTTACATAAAAAATATTGTACATTTGCTCAAAAGCTTTATGTCCCATTCGCCTGAAGGCATCGCCAACAACAGTTGAATCACAGTTAAAAAAACCGGTCATTCTGGAATATTCGGTTAAAACCGGCTCCTGATTTAATATGAATTCGCAAAGTCTTTTTGATTCCATCTGCTGTCTTGATAAAAACAAATCTTCTCTGTCATATTCTGTGGGTGTGGGATGTGCGTACATCTCACCCTTTAATGTCAGCTTTGTAAGTTCATTTATTCTTGCATTCATCATAAATACCACCTTTCACTATAAGTATACCGATATATGCATCTAAGTAAATACACCAAGCATCATATTTATACTTTTCGGTACAATTCCATGTTGACATAAGCTTTTTTATCTGTTATTATTAATTTGGTGATAATATGAAACAGAATTTTATTATAACAAGAATTAACCGTGTAATATTAGTCGGCAAAAACGAATATCCTCAAAACAGAATAGTTTTTAAGCATCCCGCCCTAAGCAACGAGCTTATCTATCATTTTAATGGTAAGTCAACGGTTTATTTTAATGGTAAGGTTCTTGAAACTGAAGAAAACACAATACGTTTTTTACCTAAAGGTGAAGTTAAAGAATACATTGTAGATAAACAGACCCCCTGTGAATGTATTGATATATTTTTTGATACTGATATTCCTTTGTCAGATGAAGCTTTTGTTATAAAAATTACACAAAGCACAACTATTTCAAATCTGTTTAAAAAAATCTTTTCCATATGGGTTTCTAAAAATGACGGATACTATTTTGAGTGCATATCTCTGCTTTACAAAATCTTTGCCGAATTGCAAAAGCAAAATTATATCCCACAAAATCAATATAATACAATTAAGCCGGCAATTGAATATATACTGAAGAATTTCCTAAATGACAAAATTTCAGTTCCTTTTTTAGCTGACAAATGCGGAATAAGTGAAGCATACTTAAAGAAACTGTTTATCAAAAAATTCGGTCTGTCTCCCATCAAATATATTATTCAATTAAAAGTAAACCACGCCTGTGATCTTCTTCGTTCAAAACAATATTCAATAACACAAGTTGCAGAGTTGTGCGGATATGACAATGTCTATTATTTCAGCCGCCAGTTTAAAGAATATGTTGGAATCGCTCCATCTGTTTTTGCTCAAAAGTATATATCTTCAAAATAAAAGAATGCACACCCTTATTTTACAGGTGTGCATTCATTTTACTTAATTTTCTCAGTCTCTGATAACATATTCTCGATAAATATGCCATACCCCCTTGTAGGGTCGTTGACAAAAACATGTGTCACAGCTCACACAAGTTTACCATTTTGAAGGATGGGTGAACCACACACGAGTGATGTCAATATGGGATAACAAATTTTACTTAAAAATTTCAAATTCAATCTGTTTTGTTGACGAAATTACCTATATTGTCAATGAAATGTGTGAATTTGAAAACGAATTTTAGTTTTTGATTATCGAAAAGCCATACCGAATAATAGAGGTGCCTCACAAGTTGTCTGTTGACATTTATATTAAAATCAGCTTTGAATTTCATATCAATGTAAACAGTTTTTCTGCATTTTTTATTTCCTCTCCGTCAGGTAATCTTACAGGCAAACTATTTTCCATATCCAGTGCCTCATATTTTGAACCTGCATAATTGTGGTATGGTAATACACGAACCTTAATGGAATTTTTAAGTCCTTTTAAAAAATCGGCTATCTGTTTAATTTGATTATCATTATAGTTTGGCACATAGGGTATTCTTACCTCTATTGATTTATCAAGCGAATCGATATATTTTATATTTTCTAAAATCAACCGGTTGCTTTTACCTGTGCATTTAATGTGCACATTCTCATCAATTGCCTTGATATCATATAAAAATGTGTCAGTATATGGCAAAACTTTATCAATACTTTCTTTTGGTACATATCCACAGGTATCAACTGCTGTATTTATACCTTCTTTTTTTAACATCTGTAAAAGCTCTGCACAAAAATCTGCCTGCATAAGACATTCTCCGCCCGAAAGTGTTACTCCACCGCCGCTTGTTTTATAAAAGTCCTTATCTTCAAGCAATAACGGCAAAAGTTCGTCAACTGTCATTTCCTTGCCGTAAAATTTCAGCGCTTCGCCAAGACAAGCCTTTTCACATTTTCCGCAGGCAACACATAAATCTCTTTCAAAAATATGACCTTCTTGTGTGAATTTGTGTGCACCTGATGGGCATACAGAAACGCATTCACCGCAATCAATACACTTATTTTCATAGTATGCCACCTGCGGCTTAAAATCAATGCTTTCGGGGTTGTGACACCACACACATTTTAGCGGACAGCCTTTGAAAAATACCGTTGTTCTTATTCCGTCACCATCGTGTACCGCAAAACGTTTTATATCAGAAATTAATGCTTTCATTCAACATTCTCCGCTCTTAAAATATATGCATCCTGCTCTTTTTTGCTCATATTATTCCAAAGAGTATTCCAACCACAAACTCTAACCTGCAGATTTTGATATTTTTCCGGATTTTTTTGTGCATCACGCAGAGTGTCTGTATTAAAAATATTGAACTGAATTGACTGACCGCCTTTGTTAAGATAGGTCATAAGAACACCTTTTAGCACATTTAATCCATCCTCGCCTTCAACTGCACTCGGGTGAAGCATAACATCAACACAAAACGATTCGTGATAATCAGACGGAATGAGCTTAGTCGCAGACTCAACCAAAGCCGTAACACCTTTTTTATCCATACTGACAACGGGTGAAGCGTTTTTAGACAGTTCTTCTCCTTTTAATCTTCCATCCGGCAAAGCTCCGGTTTTTTCTCCCTGGTTTATAAAAGCACGGGCAGAGTGGAATATCGCTTTATACACACCGCCTCTGCCATTAGGTACATTGTTGACCTTATTGGCAAAATAGCTTGACATAGCCGATGCGTAAGTATCTGCCACAGCATCGTTGTTACCATATTTAAGTGGCGATTTTTTTATTTTAATCTGTAATTTTTCGTAACCCTTCCAGTTAACTTCCAAAACCTTTGCAAGCTCAGACAGCGTTATTTCTTTTTTATCAAAAACAAATTCTTTTACCGCCATAAGACTGTCAACTGCGCTGGCAAAACCGCAGTTAAGCATAGCGTTATTATTGAATTTCACACCGCCAGCATAACCATCTTTGCCGTTTTTAAGACTTGTTTCAATTGTAGCAGAATACATAGATGACGGATTTACAAATGCAAGAAAACGTTCTGCATCATTTGTGATTTTCATACTTTGCTCAATGAGATATTCCCATTGTTTTAAAAAGGCAAAATAGAAATCTTCAAATGTTTTGATTTCTAAAATCTCACCTGTTTTTACACCAACCTGTTTTTTAATCCCATAATCATACCCATTAGTAAACACAAACTCCACGGCTTTTGCAACATTTACATATCCCGAAGATGAACAAACCTCATTTGCCCTGACTCCTGTTTCATAACATCCTCTGATATCATAGTTAATCGCTTCTTCATAAGTAGCTCCATAACCCATTATAGCTTTTATCATAGCAGGCTCACAACAAAATACAATGCTGGCATTTTTTCGGCGAACCATATCAAAAGCTTTATTTAAGATTTTATCAGGTGTATTTTTATTTATCTTCAACTGTATTTTAGGGTTATAGATTTCAAGCTCATCATATACATCAAGAATTTCGTATGAAAGTTCGTTGTACTTCGTGTTGCTGTTTAAATCGGTGCCACCCATATAAAACGGTTGCCCCCAATAGTTGCCTATGGCAGACCACTGCATAAAAAAGTAAGATAAATAATTTCTTATATCCTCTTTTGTGCATTTCCCCGACTCCAGATCATTTTTATAAAATCCGTACAACGTATTATCAAGACCGTTGCCTAGAGAACGAACCTGATAACTGTCTATTGATTCAGATATTATAAAAAATATATAAATAAACTGTAATGCCTCATAAAAACAAGTTGGATGTCCATCACGAAGATTTTTTAAACACTCAGCTATTTGAGGTGCCTTTTCAAAGGTTAATTCGCAAGCAGTACGATACATCCTGTCAATTAAATCAATAATTGCTGTGTATTGAATTTCAATGCCATCGAAAAATGCCTCTGTTTCTTTAGTCATAGTTTTGTTCTCACTGTGCATTTTACGGTATTCTCTTGCTCTTTCACGAATACCAACAAACCCTAATTCCATTAAAGATTTCCAGTCAGGAACAACATGATCATAGTCTGTACGTATTGTTACTGCACCTGAATTGTTAAAATCATTGGAGCACTCCATAGTCTCGGGATTTCTTAAGGTGTGTGATTCTTTTTCCCATTTTTTGAAGGTGCTTTCGTTAGCTAAACGATTCAGCGAATAAAGACCTACAAAATAATCGTGCTCATTTATATACAAACGTTGATTTTCAAGAACATATTTAATGGCTTTTGCTCTTGCAATCGGGTGAGGTAAGCCTTCATTCTCCCTTGAAAGCTGTTCAAGCCCTTTCAATAATTCTTTATCACAAAGACCGCTTTCTTTTATATATCCTGTTCCGTGATATGCCATACGGCTAAATGCATCAAATTCTTTTTCCGGATCGTGATATTTTCGTTCAATAAAATATCTGTCTGCAGAATTAATCATATAATCTCCACCTTTCAAACGCATTTTAGCATAAAAAGAAATTGAATACAATGAATTAAAAGAAACATTTGACTTTTTAGAAACAAAATTATATAATAAATACGGTGATTATATGATTAATTTTATGAAACATGATTTTATTATTGATAAAATTGAGCTTGCATGTATAGTAAAAGCCGGAAAAGGTTCAATGATTCACAAAAACAGAGCAAGCAATGGATTGGCTCTGTTTTTAGGTGGCGAAAGAACTTTCTGCTTTGATGAGAAAAAGTTTAAGGTTACCAAAAACACAATCGTGTATTTTCCAAAAGGCTCAAACTACGTGATTAAAGAAAGAGAAGCTTCTGATTGCTATGCAATTAACTTTCAAATGCCTGATAACGTATTTTTTGAGCCGTTTGCATTTAAAATAAAAAATCTTAACACATATTTAGAAAACTTCAAAAACAGTCAGAAAATATGGGATAAAAAATCTACGGGGTATTTTTCGAAAGTTAAATCTGAGCTTTACAGCATAATTTACAATATGCAGTCAGAATATCTTATTCCGTACGGTAATTCATCTGTAATTAAGCCAGCTATTGATTATATACACTCGAATTATTATAAAGAGAACATAAGTGTTGTGCATCTGGCATCACTCTGCGATATCAGCGTTGTGCATTTAAGAAACTGCTTTATTAAAAATTTCGCCCTATCGCCTGTTAAATATATAAATCTTCTTAAGCTAACTCGTGCAAAAGAGTTAATTGAGTCAGGAATGTATACTGTTGGTGATGCTTGCTTCTTATCCGGATATAATGACGAAAGCTATTTTTCCCGTGAATTTAAAAAGTCTTTTAAAAAATCACCAAAAGAATATGCAAAAGCATCCCGTAAATAGCAGGATGCTTTTTCTGTCACTTTATTCTTTCAGCCTCAGCCAGCATATTTTCTATAAAAATTCCATAACCTCTTGTGGGATCATTTACAAATACATGCGTTACAGCTCCCACAATTTTACCATTTTGTAGCACAGGTGACCCAGACACGACTGTTGTCAATAGGGGACAACAATGTTTCATGCTTTTTTTACCGATATGTTTGTTTTCGAGGCGATATAATCAATTATTTCATTGATTTGTTCATCTGTTTGCATTAGAATTTCGGCATTTTGTCTTCCTAATGCGTTATATTTGGTTTCGCCGAAAGAGTGAAAAGGCTCTATTTCAATACCGATAATTGATACAAGTGAATTTGCAAGCTCACATATTTTGTCATAGTTGTCTTTTCTGTCATTGTATCCTGGAATTACAGGACAACGGAGAATAATATCTTTTTTCAACTCATTTAGTAAAGATAAGTTTTTCTGTATCAGTATATTATCTACTCCGGTATAGGTCTTATGTAATTCGGGATCGCTTTCTTTAAAATCAAACAGAAACAAATCTGTGAATTCTGCAACTTTCTTAACCTTATCTTTTTCTGCAAAACCGCAGGTTTCAATAGCGGTATGCAAACCATGTTCTTTTGATTTTTTCAAAATATCCAAAGCAAATTCAAACTGAAGCAACGGTTCACCACCGGAAAGGGTAATTCCACCGCCGGAATTTTTGTAAAATTCGTAATCTTTCATTACTTCAGCAATAACATAATCCGACGATACCGTTTTTCCGCAAATTTCTTTTGCATCGTTAAAACACACAAAATCATCGGTGTCAACCGTCAAGCTACGACATCTTCCGCACCCCGAACACTTATCGGCATAAAACATTATTTCTTTTTCTTTTGCCTGACTTTCGGGATTATGGCACCACAAGCAACGCAAAGGACAGCCTTTCAAAAACACCGTTGTACGTATGCCCGGTCCGTCATTTACGCAAAATTTCTGAATATTAAAAAGCAATCCATTCATAATATTACCCTAAATCAATATTCCGTTCTGTTTAAAACAGCAATTTGTTGCCATTCCGGAAGACTCACAAAATATTCGCTGAATCCATACAGACGTACTGTAAGACTTTTGTATTTGTCAGGATTTTTCATTGCATCCTGAAGCTTTTCTCTGTCAATTACACTTATTCCCACATGAAGTCCGCCCATATTGAAATAAGAAAGAATAAGAGCTTTTAAAACATCTGACGAAACCTTTTTCGAAAACGTCAGATTGAGACCACCGCCTGCAGTTCTATGAAAAGGCAGCTTTGAAACACTTTTTAAAAGTGCTGTTATTCCGCTCTTATCTGCACCATAAGCAGGGGACTGATTTTCACTGAAAGGCGTTCCGCTTTTTCTTCCGTCAGGTGAAGCTCCTATTTCGCTACACCAGCGATTGTCACGTTCCAGAGAGTAAAATCCCGGAATGTTATATTCATTATCGCGCTTTTCAAGGTTGTCAACTGCATCAACCATAGCATTGCCTGCCATAGCTGTATAGTTATCATTTTCGCTGTCATTGCCGAATCTTTCATAATTCAGTATTTCGCTTCGGAGCGCTTCACTATTTTCATAATTATCATCAAGAATTTGCATAAAGTCTGCATAGGAATACCTTTTTTCTTTAAAAACAAGCTTATCGAGCACCATAAGCGAGTCACCTATCGTTGCAACTCCGGATAAAAACAGATTATTGAGGCAATATGCACGGTCTTTGTCGTATGGATATTTACACTCCATTGCCGTATCAGTGATAAGTAACGAGTCAAGAACAGCAATCTGACGCATCCCTTCTATCGAATGTATCCTGCGTCGATTTTGCATATCCAATGTAAGCGCGTTAGTGTAGTCCTTTAAAATTTCATCTATTGAGGTATAGTTTTTACTATGAAGGACTTCAAGAAATATCCGCATGGTGGGAACATAATATTCGCCCCTCGGATTATGGTAATGCAAATCAAAAGTACAACAAGCCGAATAAGTAAAATCTTTCGCTATATCAGGCTTTACACCCCGGTCTGTAAGACATTTGAAGACGGTGTCATAATTATATATATTCACCTTGTCTGTTAAAACCGCAAGCGACTTAAACACCTGCTCGGTAAACTCTGCATCAGCGTCCGGTTTTAAACGGACAACTATTTCCGGCTGTGCCATATTATTAAGTTCTGCTGCCTTCAGGCATATAATCGAAAATTTGTTTGGGAATTCTCCGCCTATATTGACATATTGCTTGGTTGCCTGACACAAGACCGGTTTTTCGTTATAGTTATGCGCACATCTTCCGCAAATTTCATTTGTTTTAATGAAGAATCCGGCAAGAAGTTCTGTGAGCTCCGTTTCAGTCTTGCCGTCGGCAAGAGCTTTTTCGTAAAATGGGAGCATATATTTGTCAAAGTTTCCGAAAGCATAATCACGTGCGCCTATGTAACAACTGAGTATCATGTGAAGTATCCAAATTCCCTGCAGTGCGGAATAGAAATCGTATGCAGGCTCATACGGAACTGTCCTGAGCGCTTTTGCCGCTTCAGGCATTCCGTTTTTCTCTGCCGCATCCACATAACGCAGGCAATAATCATGCACCGCTTCTGCCACAATAGCAGCATTTTTCGCAAAGCTTTTGGATTCCGTATCACCTTTTTTCGTTGCATTATCATTTATTTCGGAAACTATACCTTTTAAGCCGCAGTTCAAAACTTTTCCGTAATCGGGGCTAAAATGCCCGACTGAATTCAGAAAACGGTTTGCCGTTTTCAGACCTTCATATGGCAAAGCTTCAACAACTCGTCCGGCAAAATAATCATTTTCATTTATCGGCACAGACACCTCGCTTAATAGCTTCGAAAAGACAATTGCAAATTTATCTGTCTTGTCATAATCAGCCATTTCAGTTTCCAGGCGTCCTAAAATTTCATCTCTTTCAATAAAGCACGCCTTATTATCTGTTTCAAATATAAACTCTTTTAAATTTGTCAAATTTCCCATAAAAATGTTCTCCTTATATAGTAATCTCCGCAAGCGTTGCCGGAAGCTCATGTGCAGTATTTACAACAATATCACTAGTTACCAAATCAAAGCAGGAAACAATAAGCTTTCCGTTCCGGATAATAGGCTCACCGGGCTGGTCAAGCTCACCGTTGAAACCGTCTGTATCACCGTTTTGACAAAGCTTTGTCACTGTTCCGTCGGGAAGTATTTTAACAATGGCGTTTGCACAAAAATCTGCTATGTATAAATTGTCACAGTTGCTTTCTGCCAAGACATAGCGATATTTCATCAGCAGCTTTTTTAAGCAAAGAAAATTTATTGTTTATTAAAGAATCAATATCATCATATAACGTCAGAGTCGATATGCCTATGCTGGCGATAACGTTTTCTGCGTAATCAAAAACAGGTACAGCAATGCAAATTATACCTTTTGCAAATTCTTCATTGTCAATTGCGTATCCGCATTTCTTTATTCTGTCGGCTTCAAGCATAAAGCTATTAACGTCAGTAATGGTGTTTTCTGTTCTTTTGCCAATCGTCGCTCTGAAGAAAGCACTTATTTCCTCCGTATTTGAATAAGATAAAAGAATCTTACCGGGTGCTGAGCAATTCATAAGATATTCTCCACCTGTACGACCATTGATTCTGACTTCCTTTGTGGAATCATAATGTAAAAGATATAGGACATTTCTTTCGTTTTTAACACCAAGATAGACAGAATCGCCAAGCTCTTTATTTAACCGTTCTATGTAAGGTGTTGCGATTTTTGCAATGCCGTTATTATTAATATTACCTGATAAAAGTGAAAAAGGACGTAGCGTCAAACTGTATTTTTTTTGAGTATTATCACTCATATAAATCCAGTTTTTCTCAAGTAAAGCCTCCAACACTCTTGAAACTGCATTTTTGTTTATATTTAGAGCATTACTGATATCGGAAATTCCTATTTCATAATTTTTACTTGAGAAAAACTCTATTATTTCCAATGCATAATCTACCGCAGGAGCTTTAGACATCCAATCACCTCATTACAAATATATTATAGTGTTACAATTATATCACAATATAGTGTGTTTGTCAATATTTTTTTGATTACAAAAAATGCTCGCCTACATTGCATAGACGAGCATTCATTTTATTTAATTTTCTCCGCTTCCGCCAACATGTTTTCAATAAATATCCCATAACCTCTTGTGGGATCATTTACAAATACATGCGTAACGGCTCCTACTAGTTTCCCATTCTGAATCACTGGTGAACCAGACATTCCCTGTATTATTCCACCGGTAAGATTAAGCAATGTTTTATCGGTTATTTTTATCACAAAGCCTTTTATACTGTTCTCTCCCCCACGTATTACTTTAACAATTTTTATGCTATACGATTTGACAGCACCGCCTTCGATATTACTCAGAAGAGATGCATTTCCCTCCGTTATTTCGTGTACATTTGCCACATTAATTGGAGTTTGTGATATATCAGCAGTAAGTTTACCTGAAATACCATTGTTGGTATTAGTTTTAATTGAACCTACTGTTTTTCCGTTACCGCCAAATGTTCCTGTTATTTCACCGGTTTTGCCGTGTGATGCTTTGGTTATCTGAAAATTATCTGCAAAGAAGCACTCTGCAAAGGATATCGTAAAAGGCACATTAGTGTCTACATCATTTATAGGATGGCCAAGTGCTGCGAATTTTTTGTTTTCTGTATCGCAAAATGTTAATGTACCTATACCGGCAGTACTGTCACGTACCCACAGTCCTGCACGAGTGGTTTTATGTGTTTGAGAAATGTAAGGATTCAGATTGACAGAAAAGCTTTTCCCTTCCCTTACTATCCCGAGACTTACAGTTTTTTTATTTTCTATTTTTTCTGAAAAATCAGAAATTGAATTAAGCTTTTCGCCATTTACACTAACAATATAGTCTCCTTTTTTAAGACCGGCTTCTTTGCCGGGAGATATTAAACCATTCTCTGTTTTTATCTCTGTTATATCTACAATAAGTATTCCTTCGCAAAAAAGCTTTATGCCTACAATTTGTCCACCCGGAACAACTTTTTTAGGCGCATATACAGCTTCCGCAACAGTTACATCATCCTTAAATGTATTTACACCTATATTAAAAACAGAAGCTATCATTACTGTCATAATAAAATACAAAACAAGTTTCTTCTTCAATTAAAGCCATCCTTTCTTTTTTTAATTTCAATATTAAGTTTTGTATTTTATTTTTTTATATTCTGTAAAATAAAAAAAGCATCTCCAAAAAGAGAGATACTTTCAATGATTTGGTTTTTATAAAATAACTGTTTTGTGACGTGTCACATGACAGCTTATATTTACCGCCACGGGAAGTCCTGCAATATGAGTAGGATATGTTTCGATGTTAACTCCCAAAGCGGTGGTTTTTCCTCCCAGCCCTGAAGGACCAATACCAAGAGAGTTAATTTCTTCCAGCAATTCATTTTCAAGGTTTTTGTAATACTCATCATTATGGGATGATGTTATTTCTCTGGAAAGAGCTTTTTTTGCAAGGATGGCACATTTTTCGAAGCTGCCGCCAATACCTACCCCCACTACTATAGGAGGGCATGGATTACTTGATGCTTTTTTTACTGTTTCAACCACAAATTTTTTAACTCCTTCTACACCATCAGAAGGCTTAAGCATTTTAATTGCACTCATATTTTCACTTCCGAAGCCTTTAGGAGCTATTGTGATTTCAATATTTTCTCCATCCGTAAATTCGTAATGAATTACGGCAGGAGTATTATCCTTTGTGTTAACCCTGTCAAGTGGGTCTTTAACAACAGAACAACGAAGATAACCATTTATATAACCATTATGAACGCCTTCGTTTATTGCATCGGTAATATTTTTACCTTCAATTGCTACGTTATTCCCGATTTTTACAAAAAATACTGCCATACCTGTATCCTGACAAACAGGCACATTTTCATTTTCTGCTATTTTGTAATTTTCTATAATATCAGTTAAAATCTGCTTTGCAACTTCACTTTCTTCTTTTTCGTAAGCTTTATTAATTGCTTCTCTTATATCTCCGGGAAGATAGTAATTTGCATCAATACAAAGCTTTTCAACCGCTTGTGTTATTTCTTCGGAATTAATTATTCTCATTTGTAATTACCTCTAATCAACAATCATCATATCTATTTTACCGCATTCGGGATATGCACCGGTTATTACGGTTTTTACCTTATCACCCACTCTGAATACAGTACCCGTTCTGTTACCGATAGCTGAAAGTGTATCGCTGTCAAATTCGAAATAGTCATATTCAATATCAGCATAACGTACCAATCCTTCAACAGTATTTGGATATTCTACAAACATACCATATGAAGTAACAGAAGAAATTACACCTTCATTTTCTTCACCGATATGCTCACACGCATATTCAGCTTTCTTTATATCCATTATATCACGCTCTGCATCCTGAGCGATAATTTCACATTCACTCGACTGAATACTTGCACTTTCAACAAATTCAGACAAACGATATAGTTCTTTTTCGTTTAATTTTCCATGAAGCTGCAGCTTTAAAATCCTGTGAACTACAAGGTCGGGGTATCTTCTTATAGGAGAAGTAAAATGACAGTAATATTTCGCACCAAGCCCCCAATGACCAAGACATTCGGGAGAATACCTTGCTTTCATTAACGATCGAAGCATAAGGGTCGAAAGAACCTTTTCTTCAGCCTTACCTTTGGATTGTTCTATAATACTGTTAAACTGCGAGGAATGAATCTCTTTAGCATTTTTTATGCTATAACCTAAAAGTCCCAGCATTTTTCTTAAATTGTTTATTTTATTCTCATCAGGTGTTTCGTGAACACGATACATAAATGGAAGTTCGCCCCAAAAACCGTGCTCTGCTACTGTTTCATTACAAACAAGCATAAATTCTTCAATTATAGAATTTGAAATACTCATTTCTCTTAAAACAATATCAATAGCTTTTCCGTTTTCATCAAGAATTGCTTTTGCTTCAGGAAAGTCAAATTCTATACTGCCACGCTTCAATCTTTTTTTATTAAGAATTAATGCAAGCTCTTTCATATCAGTAAGCATAGAAACAATTTTGCTGGACTGCTTACAAAGCGTATTATCTCCTTCAAGAATAGCCGTAACATCATTATACGTCATTCTGTAATCTGACTTTATAACACTTTCACAAATATCGTAGCTGTTAACATTTCCATTCTTATCTATTTCCATAAAAACAGATAACGCAAGTTTTTCTTCGTCAGGATTTAGCGAACAGGCACCGTTTGAAAGTGCTTCCGGAAGCATCGGTACAACACGGTCAGCAAAATAGACACTTGTTCCTCTTTTGTAAGCTTCCTTATCAAGAATGCTTCCTTCCGTTACATATTCACTTACATCGGCAATATGAACGCCAAGACGCCACATATCCTTAAGCTTTTCAAGGCTTACAGCATCATCAAGGTCTTTGGCATCAGCACCGTCAATGGTTATGGTAAGTAAATTTCTCAAATCCTTACGTTTCTTAAGGCTGACGGGTGAAGCTGCTTTGCTTTTTGCCTGAGCTGTTACACTGTCAGAAAAGGTATCCCGTATGCCGTAATTTCTTATCACACTCATAACGTCAACACCCTTATCCCCGGAAAAGCCGAGAATTTCGGTAATAATGCCTGCAGCACACTTATTTGGCTGAGGCCATCTTACAATCTGTGCCACAGCTTTCATTCCGCTTTTATACTTTTTCGACTTTGAATTTGAGATGAATATATCTGAACCTAAATTCTCATCATCCGGAATCAAAAAAACAACATTTCTGTTTACGTAGATAGTTCCTACAATGTGAGTATTTTTCCTTGAAGTGATTTTTACAATCTTTCCTTCAGCAAGAGATGTACCTGCAGGTTTTAAAATTTTCACAAGGACACGGTCATTATTCATCGCGTAAGCTGAGTTTTCCGCAGAAATAAAAATGTCATCGGAACAATTTTCATCAGAACGAACAAAACCAAAGCCTTTGCGGTTTTTCATAAACTTACCTGCCACAAAAGCCTCTGTCTCAACCGGAACATATTTTCCGTCACGCTCTTTGATAATTCTGCCATCATAAACAAGTTCGTCAAGCAATTCACCAAATATAATCATTTCATCGCCGGGAACTCCTAAAATTGCAGCTATATCCTTATATTTCATAGGAACATATTCTTTGTCGTGAATAAAATCGTCCAAAAGCTGTTTTCTGTCCATTATTCCTCCGTTAATATCAAATATAAAAAACAGGCTGTCCATTTCAATGAAACAAACAAACCTGCCTTAATTTTTAAAATAATTATGCTGCGAATATATAAAGTACAACAGATAATATAATAAACAATATTGCTAAAACTGAAGTAACCTTGCTTAAAATACCATCGATTGTTCTTCCCTTGTTTTTACCGAAAAATGTTTCTGCTCCACCTGCGATGCTTCCGGGAACTCCCTGTGACTTACCTGACTGCATAAGTACTGTAATAATAAGAGCAATTGAAACAATAATCTGTACAATTGATAAGGCAATCTGCATTTGTAACACCTCCATAGTATTTGTTATTCTACCACAAAATATAAGCTTTGTCAACAGTTATCTTTTAAATATTTTATTTTTATCAATAAGCGAATATAGTATTTGTCCCAAAATACCGCAGGATATTATTTCTCCTGCCGCAACTGTAGCTGTTATAAACAACCAGCTTTCTGTAGCTCCGTACACATACTGAAGCACAAAAGGAACTATAATGGCATTTGAAATAACAGGCGGTAAAGGTAAAAGCCATCTGTTTTTCAGCTTTGATGTACACCAGGCACCAATAAGAGTTGCTATACTTCCGAATATCACATCCCATAAAGCACAACCTGTTAAAGTGTTTGCTATTATACAGCCTATAAACAAACCTGCAGTTGCTTCAGGCAGAAAGTAAGGAAGTACGGTAAGTGCTTCCGATATTCGCACCTGAATTACTCCATTTGATAGCCCGAATATTGCGGACACAAATGTGAGTACAACGTAAATTGCCGCAATTACTGCCGCTTTGGTTAAATAACTTATTCTTTTATTCATTTTTTATTCTCCTTAGTTTTGTTTTAAGTGAGGATGGTTACGAACTCACTTTTATTTAATTAATAAAATGTTGCTACTTCCTGTTCGGGCTTTTCTGAATATTCAATCTCCTTTACATACAGAACAGGGCCTTTTCCACGGTAAATTTTATGCTTTTCAACTTTAATTTTAGCAACTACGGTTATCCAGTCACGCAATTTAAGCTTCTCAACTTCATCTCCGATACACACAAGACCACGGTATTCTATATCATCCACACAGCAGGTCATAATATGTCTTCCGGAAATTGCAGTATTCTCAGGCATTTTATCGTCTTTTGCTACAATTCCCTTAAATTTAACCGTTTTGCCGTCGTACTTTTTGAAATCTTCTACCAGATCACGGTACCACAAAGCATAATCTTTATCTTCTATTTCTATTACATCTGCATTAATATCAAAAGGAAGAGGATCTTCAATTTCATCGATTTCCACTACACCTTTTGTACTTTCATAAAGAATTTCAGCACGTCTGCTGATTCCTCGTACAAGCTTATGAAGCTCAGGCTTTACATTATCGTCATCTGCACGGTTAAATACAACAAGCTCACAGTTATTCAGTTTATCTACAACCAAGCTTCTCATATTTGCATTATACTGCAAAATTGTTGTTGCATCCGCGAACATAACCTCCTGATATACAGTCCAGTTATCCGGCATCTGAGTATAAAGATGAGGTAAATCCCACATTCCGTTGTATTCAATTAAAACTCTGTCACAACCTGTTTCTTTTTCAAGTCTTTTTAATGCTACCAATGAAATATCTTCTTTTTCGTCGATATTTCTGATTACAACATTTTTGCAATTAAAACGTGAAGGCTCGTACTCTTCCTCTCCCTCCTCACATAAAAGAAGGAGTGTTTTTTCTGCATTGTTGAACTTTTTATCTTCAAGTGTTTCCTGAATAAACTTCGTTTTTCCTGACTCCAGAAAGCCTGTGAACAAATATACGGGTATTTCCATACTGCCCCTCCTATTCTATATGGAACAAAGCACTGATTTTTTCTTCGTTAATTTTTGAGCCTATGACACAAATTCTTCCGATAATATCTGCTCCACCTGTGCGAACATCTATTTCACCGGGAACGTAATCAAAATGAACCCACTGATCATTACCGGAATCAACGATACCTTTAGCTCTGAGAACCATACCATATTCTTCCTCATTCTGAAGCTCGTTTAATATGTTCTTTATATCTTCCTCAGTAAATTTCCTTGTAGTTTCTACACCCCAGCTTACAAACACTTCATCTGCGTGATGATGGTGATGGTCATGGTGACATCCGCAAGTACACTCTTCATCGTGGTGGTGATGATGCTCGTGTTCATGACAATGTTCGTGCTCATGGTCGTGGTGATGCTCGTGTTCATGACAATGTTCGTGCTCATGGTCGTGGTGATGCTCGTGTTCATGACAATGTTCGTGCTCATGATCGTGGTGATGACCGCATACAGGGCAGGCATCCTCCTGCTCATCCTTAAGCTTATCTAAAATACTGTCAAGGGTTGACTTTCTTTCCATAGCCTCCAAAAGCTGTTTTCCGGTAAGCAAATCCCAGGGTGTTGTAACTATAACTGCATCCTTATTATGCTCACGTATTAAATCAACACTCTTTTTTGTTTTTTCTTCTCCTACGGTCTGAGTATGGCTCAAAACAATACAGCCTGCATGCTCAATCTGGTCATTATAAAACTCACCAAAATTTTTCATATACATTTTGCATTTTCCTGCATCAGCGACTGTCGTAAAACCGTTGAGAACAGCATCGTGAGCATCAATTGAATTTACTGCTTTGATTACATCACTTAACTTACCAACTCCCGAAGGTTCGATTAAAATTCTGTCGGGGGCAAAATCCTCAAGAACTTTTTTAAGAGCTTCACCAAAATCACCAACTAAGCTACAGCAAATACAGCCTGAATTCATCTCGGTTATTTCAATACCGGCTTCCTTTAAAAATCCGCCGTCTATACCAATTTCACCAAATTCATTTTCAATCAAGACAACCTTTTCGCCCTTATAGGCTTCCTGTATCAATTTTTTTATGAGCGTTGTTTTACCCGCTCCGAGAAACCCTGAAAAAATATCAATCTTCGTCATTTTTATACACTCCTTTTGTTTTAAATCCATTTGTATTCTTTATAAATCTTCCGCAAGACTTCTGCGTTTTTTCCATTTACCGGAAAGGAAATATAACATACTTGGTATAGCATAGCCGTATGGTGCAAGAGCATACCCTAACACAATACCGTAGAATCCCATATCAAAAACTATTCCAAAGAGCCAGCTTAAACCTATTCTTAAAAATACCCCATCAAGCAAAGCCAATATCATACACAGACGTGCGTGACCTATTCCCTGAATAAAAGCACCACTTCCGCGCATCAATGCAAAAGCCGGAAACATCCATAATATCGCCTTTATAAATTCGCCTGACATTTTGTGTACATTTACATCGTCTGAGAAAATCATAAATAACTCTGTACCAAAGAAAATATACAAAATCATAAACACTATCGTCAGCGTTATAGAATAAATCCATGCATAATGTACAACCTTTACAGCTCGTCCTTTTTCATTTGCACCTATATTCTGACTTATCATAGGCTGAGCTGCGTGTTGTATTCCCTGAGATATTTTATTGATAATATCGTCAATTTTTACACCTACGCCAAATGTAGCAGAAGCTACTACACCTACGCTGTTTACAATTGAATTTACAAAAAGCATTGAAAGATTAATAAATCCTGACTGAACTGCCATAGGTGCACCAAGCTTTATAATCATCCCTGCATAAGCTTTGTTTATAATGTAATTTTCCTTTTTAAATTCAAATCCAAATACCAGTCTGTTTCTGTATAAATAAAATATCGAAAACAGAAAAGAAAATGCTTGTCCTATAACAGTAGCCCACGCCGCTCCTGCTACACCAAATCCCAGCATTCCCGTAAAGATAATATCCAATACCAAATTTACTATCGAAGCAATAAGAATAAAAATAAAAGGACTAATCGAATCACCCATACCACGAAGCACGGCGGAAACCATATTATATCCGGCTGTAAAAATCAGACCGCATCCGCAAATAATAAGATAATCCATAGCCATTTCGTACGATTCAACGGGAACATTTAAAACATTTAGCACAGGAATTTTAAAAATGAGTATAATCGCTGTAAATATCAAGGATAGAATTACAAGCAGTGAAAATAAAGTGCCTATTATTCGGTTCATTTTATCATATTTACCTGCACCGAGAGCCTGCGAAACAAGAACTTGTCCTGCATTTGCCACACCAAGACAAACCATAGTGGCGAAATTCACTATCTGACCACTTTGAGAAACGGCAGATAATCCTGCTATACCTACATATTCACCAACAATTATCATATCAATAGTATTGTATAATACCTGAAGTGCGTTGGATAGCATAAAAGGTAACATAAATATAAATAATTGTTTTGGTATATTACCTTTTGTAAAATCTTTTGTTACACTTTTTTTCATCAGTATCACCTAAGCTACATCTATAGTCAATCGTATTATTACAATTATGATTTACAGATAATTATAACACAAATCACTACTCGTTATCAAGAAGCAGAATGAAATTTTTTCTGAATTTTTCGTCATCACTTTCCTGTCTTTTAGCCGGACCTTTAGTTTTTCCACCACTACGTCGTACTTTAGCGGAAAGAAAGCGTTCAAATAACATACGGTCAAGATTTGTATCATCATATATTATCCCGTTCTGATTTATGCATCTTGCACCTTTGCCACACACAAGTGCAGCAAGGGCATAATCCTGTGTAACAGCTATATCATCTTTAGTTATTTTATTAATTAACACCAAATCTGCACTGTCAGAATCTTTATCGACAGTAATAACTTCCGAATAACCATCATTAATTATATGACTTGTATCACAAATCATTACCACGGAAATATTTCTTTTTGATGCCTCTGCAACTATTATTTTTTTAACCGGACAGGCATCTGCATCCACATAAATTTTCATTGTTTTCACCAGAAAACAGTATATCATAAAAAAATTATTTGTCAATTGCTGTTTCATATGGTAAAATGTATTTTAATAATATTTATGAGGTAGATTTATGAGTTCAAGAGTTCTTGTTATAGGTGTTAATTCACAATACGTACATACAAATCTTGCAATAAGATATTACAGAGAAAATGCAGGCTGTGATATTTTTGAGTGCAGTATAAACGATAATATTTTCGATGTTTATACAAAACTGTCCGAAAAAGATTACGAAATTTTTGCTTTTTCTGTATATATATGGAACAGGGAATTTTGCGTAAGACTGATTAAAATGCTCAAAAGCACCAAAAATATTACTATTCTGGCGGGTGGCCCCGAAGCGGCATTCGGAAGTGATGATTTTTTCAGATTTTGTCCTCAGGCAGATGCAATATGCTTTGGCGAAGGAGAAAATACATTCATTGCACTTGAAAATGGTTGTGATTTAACTAAAGCTCCCAATCTGATTTTTAAAGATTTCAAAACAGAGTATATTCCAACTAATCTCGAAACTATGAAATTTCCTTACAAAAAGGAAGATTTACCCGACAGTAAAATTCTATATTTTGAAACCTCAAGGGGATGCATTTTTAATTGCAGTTATTGTCTATCCTCCGCTATGGAAAAAACCAAATATTTCAGTGATGAATATGTTTTCAGAGGAATTGATTTCTTCATAGAAAATAACGTTAAATTGGTAAAGCTTGTGGACAGGACATTCAATGATAACGATGAACGTTGTTGCAGGATTCTTGAATATATAATAAACAATTCAAAAAACACTCACTTTCATTTTGAAATTGCACCTATGCTGATAAGTAACCGCTTTTTATCTTTATGTGAAAAAGCAGGAGATTTAATTCAGCTTGAAATAGGAATTCAAACAACAAACCCGGAATCTATGAAAGCCATAAACCGAATCTATAACCTTGATAAAGTAAAAGAAAGGGTTTTGAAAATCCCGGAGAATGTTCATACTCATATGGATATTATAGCAGGCCTTCCTTTTGACACTAAAGAATCTATCAAAGAAGCTTTTAATTATGTATACTCTCTAAAGCCTGATATGCTGCAGCTTGGATTTCTGAAAGTTCTCAAAGGAACCAAGATGGAATCAATGCAAAATAAATTTAATATACAGACAACCGCTTTCCCACCTTATGAAACTCTTTCCACAAGCACGCTTACGGCATCAGAAATGAATGATATCAGATTAACCGAGAAGGCTGTTGACAGATTATATAATTCAGGTGCATTTAAAAGATGCATAAATTTTGTTCAGGAAAAAGATATGTATTCTTTTTTTGAAAACATAGGAAAAAAACTTTTTAAAATTGAATATAATGCACCTTTGTCAAGAACCGGGCTTTATACTGCGTTACTTAAAATATTAGGAGAAGAATACAAGGAAGCGTTAGCACTTGATTTTTTAGATAATAACAAAAAAGCTTATCTTCCTGAAGAATTTACCGACGAAATTCCTGATATCAAAGAACTGCATAACAAAATAAAAAAGCTCGAACAATTCAGAAATAAAAAAATAAGACTTACCGCATTTTGCGGTAAGACCTATGTTATTTGCGAAGACGGTAATTTTGATATTTCGTTATTTAACCTCACTTAAAGCTTTTGCCAGCTGGTCCGGGCAGGAGGTATTTTTAAAACCACATCTTATTCCGCTCAAAAGAGTAATAAGTTCATCCTTACTTCTGCCCTCCGCAAGCCTTGCAACTCCCTGAGTATTACCACTGCAGCCTCCGATAAAATTAACATTTTTTACTATTTCGCCTTCAAGCTCGAATTCGATCTGCATAGAGCAGACACCTTTGGTTCTGTAAGTATATTTCACTTAGTTTCCTCCTTTAATAATCAACCTTTAAAAGACACAACCCCTGCGGTGGCATTGTTATGCCTGCAAGACTGCGGTCACATTTTTCTAAAATTTCATCTATAGATGATAAATCTCTTTTCCCTGTTCCAAGTTCATATAATGTTCCGGTAATTATTCTGACCATATTATATAAAAATCCGTTTCCGGTGATTGTGATATTAATGAAATCCCCTTCTGCGTTTATACAAATATCATATATTTCTCTGAACGTGCTTTTTTTAAAGGTCTTTGTAGAAAAGCCTTTAAAATCAAATTTCCCAACAAGCTTTTCTGCTCCTTTTTTCATTATTTCTATATCAGGAGTTTCATTTACGCATGTTACATATTTTCTTTCGAAAACGGGACACTTACTTCCGTTAAACATACGATATTGATAAGTTTTGCTTTTAACACTGAGACGACTGTGAAAGCGCATATCCACAGATTCAACCGACAGAACTCTGATATCCTCAGGAAGGTATTTGTTAATATAAAGCTTAATTTCAATTTCCGTTAATGTTGTTTCGCATTTAAAATTAAAAACCTGCCCTTTAGCATGCACACCGCTATCCGTTCTTCCGGAAGCAAAAATCTCAGTTTTTACACCAAGCATTTTAAAAAGTATTTCTTCAAATTTATGCTGTATAGTATTATTGGTGTTTCCTTGCCTTTGCCAACCGCTGTAACGTGAACCGTCATATTCAACTGTTAACTTAAAATTTTTCATATTCTACCTGACCTTTTTTTAACAGTATAATCTATTACCGTAATAAAGTCAAGAAACTTATTTTTACAAAAATAAAAGCCACGGAAATAAATGATTTCCGTGGCTCTATGTATTATACTTTATTCTGCTGTTTCATCAGCTTCGCTGAGTGATTCTTCATACTTTGCAAGAACTGCCTGCTGTAATGATTCTCTCATCTCAACATTAATAGGATGTGCTATATCTTTAAATTCTCCATCCTGAGTCTTTCTGCTAGGCATAGCAATAAACAGCTTATCCTGTCCTTCTATAACCTTTATGTCGTGAACTACAAAAGCATCATCAAAAGTTACTGATACAACGGCTTTCATCCTTCCTTCGGCATTGATGCGTCTAACTCTGATATCGGTAATATTCATACGTATCCCCTCCTTGTCCAGCTTACTTGCCAATCATCCCTTAATGGCTTCTTTTTACCTTGATTGTAATTTAACACATCTGTAATCAATTTGTCAATAACTTTTTTGATTTTTGTGCATTTTGCTCATAGTTTTGTGCAATTTTAAAGCATTTTGTATATATTTTAAGTAATTTTTGTGAAGTATTTGTCGACTTTTCTGAAAATATGTAATATTTTTGAAATAAAACCGCAAAGAAATTTCAAAATCACTTGATAATTGAAACAATATATGCTATAATTAGTTATCAAACACAACAATTAGGTGTACTTATCACATCAACCTACCATATATTCTCTGTTTTCATTTGATTTCTGAGGTTACAATATAAGTACAGACAACCGATATTAATTGCTGCGGAAATACTGAATTTAATGCGTATATAAATAAATCCTGCGGCTGTAATCAAAACAGTAAGGTGGTTTTTAATGGAAAAATTAATCATTAACGGAGGACGCAGACTCACAGGTGAAGTTACAATAGGCGGTGCAAAAAATGCTGCTGTAGCTATCATTCCGGCTGCACTTCTTGTTGAAGGAATTTGCGTTATCGAAAATGTCCCATGCATTGACGATGTTACAGTTATAAGTAAAATACTCTCTGAGTTAGGTGCTAAAGTCAGATTACTTAATAAAACTACTCTTGAAATAGATTCAAGACATATAAATACTTTTGTAGCAGACAGTGATCTTGTTCGCAAAATGCGTGCTTCATATTACCTTATGGGTGCTCTTTTGGGACGTTTTGGAGAAGCTGTTGTTTCTATGCCAGGTGGATGCAATTTCGGATCGCGACCTATTGATCAGCATTTAAAAGGCTTCAGTTGCCTTGGAGCAAGAACTGTCGAGAACGGCGGTAATTATGAGCTTCATGCCGACTCACTTGTAGGCGGACACGTATTCTTTGACGTGGTTTCAGTAGGAGCAACTATGAATGTTATGCTGGCTGCTGTAAGAGCTCAGGGTATTACAATTATCGAAAATGCGGCAAAAGAACCTCACATAGTTGACCTTGCAAACTTTTTAAACTCTATGGGTGCTAATATAAAAGGTGCGGGCACTGATACAATAAAAATTAAAGGTGTCGAAACATTAGGTGGAGGTACTTATTCTGTAATTCCCGATTACATTGAAGCAGGCACTTATATGCTTATGGCTGCCGGAACCGGTGGTGATGTTCTTGTGAAGAATGTTATCCCTAAGCATCTTGAATCAATTACAGCAAAATTAAAGGAAATAGGCGCAACTGTTACTGAATTTGACGATAGCGTAAGAGTAAGCGCAACTCTCCCACTCAGAAGTGCCAGAGTAAAAACACTCCCATATCCCGGCTTCCCTACTGATCTTCAACCGCTTATTACTACACTTCTTGCAGTTTCAGAAGGAACCAGTTATGTAAATGAAAGCGTATGGGACAACAGATTCCAGTATATTGATGAATTAAGAAGATTTGGCGCCAAAGTAAATGTTGAAGCAAGCACGGCTGTTCTCGAAGGCGTGACTAAATTTAACGGATGCTCTGCAAAAGCTCTTGACCTGAGAGCAGGTGCTGCTATGGTTATGGCTGCGTTAATGGCTGAAGGAAAATCCGAAATCACAAACCTTTGTTACATTTACAGAGGTTATGAAAACCTTGAAGAAAAACTTATAAATATCGGAGCAGATATCAGATATATCAATGTTCCCGATGACGAAATGGAAGAAGCTAACTGAAATGATACAATTTTGTTCACTTGCCAGTGGCAGCAGCGGCAACTGTCTGTATGTAGAAACTCCCGATGTTGCTGTGCTGGTTGATTGCGGCATCAGCGGTAAAAAAGTTATCGATACACTAAAAGAAATAGATAAAAATTCTGATAAAATTAAAGCTGTTCTGGTTACTCACGACCATAGTGATCACATAAGCGGTATTGGCGTAATTTCAAGGAAACTTAAAATTCCTGTTTATGCAAGTATGCCTACAATGAAAAGCATCTTAAATTACGATAGCAAGATTGACAAATACACAATAATCGACGAGGAGGTTTTCCACATCGGAGACTTGGAAATTTCCGTTGTTAAAACATCCCATGATTCCCCTGATTCTTGCGGTTACATATTCCAACATGAAAACAGCAAAATTGTTGTTATGACAGATCTTGGTTTTGTTACTAACGAAATTATAAAAAAGTGCAATGGTTGCAACTTTGCTTTCATCGAATCGAACTACGATTTAAAAATGCTTATGTACGGAAGCTATCCTATGGAAACAAAGCGGAGAATCGCTTCAGAAATAGGGCATTTATCCAACGACGACTGCGGAAAGCTTGCTTGTTCACTTGCAAATTCAGGCACAAGAAAATTTATGCTGGGACATATAAGCTCAAATAACAATATGACAACAATAGCGTATAATACAGTGCGTGACTGTTTGATTTTCATGGGCTATCAAGAAAAGGAATTTTCACTTGATATAGCAACTAAATATGAACATTCAAAAATAATAACCATTGATTAATGGTTATTTTTTTCACCTATAAAACTCTTAGATATATAATAATAAGGGTGATACTTATGTATTTTAATGAAAATAATTATGATTATGACAAAATGGTTTCTGATATCGAAAAACTTTCTGTTTTTGGAGATATAAAAGTTAAAATTATAGGAAAAAGCGTTTTAAGTAAAAATATTTACTGTCTTAAAATAGGTCACGGAAAAAAGAATATATGTTATATAGGAACTCATCATTCACTTGAGTGGATATCCGCTTCCCTTTTGATGAAATTTTCATATTGTATTTTAAATTCAGCCAACAGTAAAACAAGATATTTATCATACAGCATATCTGAACTTTTACAAGAAGTCACTTTTCACATAATGCCAATGCTTAATCCGGACGGCATTGATATAATAAACAATAAAATAGTGGATCATACTTTATATGAAAAGTTAATTGAATGGAATAAAGGTGATGACTTTTCTTTTAAATGGCAAGCAAATGCTAATGGGGTAGATTTAAATCACAATTACGATGCCGGCTTTGAAAAAGCTAAAGCACTTGAACAGAAATACGGTGTAAAAGGTCCGTCAAACACACGTTACGGTGGACCATATCCTGAAAGTGAGCCTGAAGTAAAGTCATTATGTGATTATATACGTCAGACTCCCCTTTCGTTATTAATAACTTATCATAGTCAGGGCGAAGTTATTTACTATGACTATAATTCCAAAGTTCCAAAAAACAGTAAGGAATTAGGAAAAATATTAAGCCGAAAAACGGGATACACTCTTGATAACGTCGAAGGAATTGCATCATTTGGCGGATGCAAGGACTGGTTTATAGATAAATTCAATAAGCCCGCCTACACAGTTGAGCTTGGAAAAGGAAAAAATCCTTTAAACTTTTCACAATTTGATAAAATATTTAACGACAATATCGAATCAATGATACTTCTGCCGTTTATATGTTAAATCGTAAATTTCACACCTGACTTCTTCTCATTCAATAAAAAATTTGTCGACGGATTAAAATAATTAATTTGAAAAAAGTATTGACAAAGAGACAAAATTATGGTATTATTTAATAGTTGCAAGAAACAACTCTATATCGCGGGGTGGAGCAGTTGGTAGCTCGTCGGGCTCATAACCCGAAGGTCGCGTGGTTCAAGTCCCGTCCCCGCAACCAAACTGAAAACAGTCGCTTTTGCGGCTGTTTTTGTTTTGTATGCAGAACACAGACTAAGCATGCGACCTTCGGGTTATAAGGTCGGTCTGCACCCAACTAACGATACAACGCAGGTCGCGTGGCGCCCCGAACGAAGTGAGGAAGTGCCCTTGGGGTATTCAAGTCCCGTCCCTGCAACCAAACTAAAAACAGTCGCTTTTGCGACTGTTTTTGTTTTTATATGCAGAACAAAAAATTCAGACCCCCGAATTTGCGGTAACTTCTTTTCTGTAACGCAACGGAGATATACCAGTTTTCTTTTTGAATAATTTTGAAAAGTAAGTATAATTTCTTATCCCTACCATTTCCGCCACATTGTTTACTGAATAAGACGAATTACAAAGCAACTCTTTAGCTTTTTGAATTCTTTTATCGATTATATACTCATGTACAGTACAGTTCATTGAGCTTCTGAAATTTTTGTAAATCATACTTTTGGAAATATATAATTTCTTACATAAATCATCAACAGAAATATTTTTGTCCATATTCTCCTCTACATATTTCTCAATCGCATCTATTACCGGATTATACTCAAAATTTATAAATTTCTCGGTCAAAATATATGTTGTTAATATTTCAGAAAGACTTGCGGCACTTTTAATTTTATCATCATCACGATATTGTAGCTTATAAAAAGCTTTTTTAAACTCTTCCTTGTTTGCAACGTTCAGATTTTGAAACACCTTTTCAAAATTTTCTTCGCAACGCATACGCCCCGGAAATACATAACCTAAAATTATATCATTCTTGATTATAGGTACTACTGTTTCCAATAATCCCGCGTGGCATATATGCGATTCAATTTTTCTGCTTTTAGTACATCTTTCCAATATTTCCTTATCACATTTTCTACATTTAGCCGCACCGTCGTTGGTTTTATGAACAAGAGAACAAAAATCACATTCAACGTTACTTGCAATATATTCATAATTATGATTCAAAACAGAAAGACCGATTCCTGTCAGATTAACAAAATCATCAACTATTTTCTGAAGTTTTTCTTTATCAAAATTAATAATCATAGAATCACCGTCCACGGAATACTCTAATATAGATTATATAGTTTAAAAGTATCAATGTCAACAATTTGCATTTATGTACAGAAAATTTGGCATTTTTTCAAAAAGAATTGACAAATACTTAATTTCGTCGTAAAATATAATAGTTATGTGCCTGTAGCTCATCCGGATAGAGCAACAGTTTCCTAAACTGTGTGCGGGAGGTTCGAGTCCTCTCAGGCACGCCAAACAAAAGGCTCCCCTATGGGAGCTTTTTGTTTGTTAAATAATGAAGGACTCGAACCTTGTGAAGGCGAAAAATGTTAATAAAAAGTTGCCTGTGGCAAGTTTTTTAATTTTTCGGTGCGTAGTCGGGTACCGAAAAGCTTGCTTTTGGGTCGACAAGCACGGCAGATTGCTTTGCAATATGCGTCCTCTCAGGCACGCCAAACAAAAGGCTCCCCTATGGGAGCTTTTTGTTTGTTTAAATATTGAGGGCTCGAACCTTGTAAAGGTGCGAAGCTCAAAGATTTGTTTTGCAGCCAAACTTATACAGAGGACATTTTTAGTGCAATTCTTAGAAGAATACAAACTGTAATTTGTTTACATATTGCTTTTACTATGATTTTATGCTAAAATATCATTAATACAAATGAGGTGATAATATGAGTATTACGAAAACTTTAATTAAAGACAACATTTATCTTTTCACGTTAGATAACGGCAAGGATTTAAAAGCTGAAATTCTAAATCTTGGCGGAATTGTGAAAAGTCTTATTTTCAAAGATACCGATGTTGTTCTCGGAAGAGAAGATTATACTGAAAACGAAGGATATTTAGGTGCGTTGGTAGGAAGAAATTCAAACCGTATTTCAGGTGCTGAATTTACTTTAAACGGTAAAACTTACAATCTTGCAAAAAACAACGGAGAAGCCAATTTGCACGGTGGAATAACAGGTTACTCTCACAGAGTCTGGCATTACGAAATTAACGATTCAGAAGAACCTGAATTGATCCTTACTTTAGATAGTCCTGATGGAGAAGAAGGATTTCCGGGAAACGCTAAAATCAAAGTAACTTATACACTTACAAAGAAAAACTCAATTAATATTCATTACGAAGGTGTTTGTGATGCTGATACAATTATGAATATGACAAATCATACATACTTTAATTTGAACGGTCACAAAAGCGGTGTAATTGATAATCACACACTTTTCCTTAATGCAGATTACTTTACACCTAACGTTAAAGATTGTTATCCAAACGGTGAGATTTTAAATGTTAAAGGAACTCCATTTGATTTTACGACCGCTAAAAAAATCGGAGCCGGATTCGAAAGTGATGATGAACAAATCAAAATGTTTGGTGGCTATGACCACAACTTTATTATAAATTCATCAGGCTACAGAAAATTCTGCGAAGCTAAGGGTGATATAAGCGGTATTACTATGGAGGGATATACCGACCAGATGGGAGTTCAACTCTACACATCAAACGGGCTTGATGAGCCTCTTCCATGCAAAGATGGTGCAACATACAAAATTCACGAAGGTTTTTGTCTTGAAACACAGGGCTTTCCAAATGCAATTAATTACACACATTTCCCTTCTCCTGTTTTGAAAAAAGGGGAAAGATACGATACAACTACCGAGTATTTATTCAAATAAAACAAACGAAAGGTCTGTAAAAAATCAAAGATTTTTTACAGACCTTTTTAAATGTATTAAACTTTAACATTTTTTGCAAAATATGTTTTTAAATCTCCAAGATGATTATCCTGACTTATTTTACCAAAATGGAATAAACCGTTATCGAAGAACAATTCTGTAACCGATGCATTAGAAACCCACGGAATATTTTTCATTCCGTCAAGACTGCCTGTCTGAACAAGGCTTTGCATCACTCTTACAGGCGTTGCATGGGTGGCAATAACGATAGTTTTACCATCATTTTGGGTAGCTATTTCATTAAGTTCTGCATAAATTCTATCGCCAAGCTCTTTTACGGTTTCTCCGTTTTCCGGAGCAGCCTTTCCGATATCAGAAAGCCATAATCCGTATTGCTCTTTATATATCACCGCAAGGTCATCGAATTTATTCCCTTCCCAGTTACCTGCGTAAATCTCACGCAAATTTTTATTGCCGATAATTTCAACGCCAAGCAGGTCAGAAACAGCTTTTCCTGTCTTGTACGCTCTTTTTAAATCACTGGCATATACTTTACTTACTTTATAATTCTCAGCGATAAATTTAGCGGTTTCTTTTGCTTGTAACATCCCGGTATCGGTTAAGTCAGCATCTATATGTCCGACAAATCTTGTTTCAAGGTTTGCAACACTCTGACCGTGACGAACTAATAACAAAGTGGTCATTATTTCACCTCATAGTCAAGCTTAAACTGTTCGCCGCAACCGTATTTTTCATAAACATAATCAATATCCTTATCCCCTCTTCCTGAAAGAGAAACAAGAATTGAGCCTGATTTATGTTCTTTTGCATAACGAATCGCATATGCAACTGCATGAGCACTTTCAATCGCAGGAATAATACCCTCGTATCTTGAAAGAAGGAAGAATGCTTCCATTGCCTCTTCGTCGGAAACAGTTTCGTAGTGAACTCTGCCAAGATCACGAAGATGTGCGTGTTCAGGCCCTACACCCGGATAGTCAAGACCGCTGGCAATAGAATATACCGGCAACGGTTCACCGTTTTCATCCTGAAGAACATAGCTTGAATATCCATGAATAATACCTTTTGTACCATATGCCATAGTTGCTGCATGGTCACCTATTCCCGAACCTCTTCCTAAAGGTTCAACACCGTAAATTTCAACAGGGTCTGAAAGAAATGGTATGAACATTCCCAATGAATTTGAACCACCGCCAACACAAGCACAAACAGCATCAGGCATAATACCTGTCATTTCTAAAAACTGTTCACGTGCTTCGATACCTATTACAGACTGAAAATCTCTTACAATTTTTGGGAAAGGATGAGGACCTGCAGCTGTACCGATGCAATAAATTGCATCCTTATATTCCTTAAGATATGCTTCAAATGCAGCATCACAAGCTTCTTTTAATGTTTTAAGTCCTTTTGTTACAGGAATAACATTTGCACCAAGCATTTTCATACGAACAACGTTAGGGTGCTGTTTTTCAATATCAACTTCACCCATATAAACATCGCATTCCATACCGAAATATGCCGCAGCAGTTGCAATAGCAACACCGTGCTGACCTGCACCCGTTTCAGCAATAAGCTTCTTCTTGCCGATGTATTTTGCAAGCAGACCTTCACCCATACAATGATTTAATTTATGAGCACCTGTATGATTTAAATCTTCTCTCTTTAAATAAATCTGGCAATTTCCGAAAATTTTTGAAAGTCTTTCGCAATGGTAAACCGGTGTAGGTCTTCCCTGAAATTCTTTTCTGATTCTTCTTAATTCATTTATAAACTGCGCAGAATGACAAATTGCTTCATAAGCATCATCTGCTTCCTTAAATGCTTCAATAAGCTCTTCTGCCTGGTATGAGCCACCGTAGCTACCAAAAAAGCCATCTTCACTTGGATATTCTTTTAAATAATTATCAAAATCCTTATACTTATTCACGTTTGTACCTCCACAAATAAATAATAATATATTATACTACAAAAACATAAAATTGTCAAAAAAAGTTACGTTGCAGTTTTGGGGGGGCAACGTAATTATCTTATTTTTTTATTTAATGTTTCAGCTAACGGAATAAAAACAGCTCCAAGTATTCCCCACAAGAAAGTATACAAAGGACAAATCTGCCCAAGAAAATTTAATGGTTGATTACTGTAATCCCACACTTTTTTCTTCAAACAAATATTAAATACAAATCCAAACAACATCTCTACAGCCGTAATATTAAACGCACATAGCATTGCTTTAAACAGTAAACATCTCCGTTTGAATTTTTCTGCAATATATGAGAAGTTAACGAAACATATACCTCCTGCAATTAACATACACCAATGAGTATATCCTCGCCAGAGTATTTCTATTATTCCGTACCCGATACCGCCCACAGAGAAAAACGTAACAGTTTTAAAAATTTTGTTCATTATATCACCGTTTTTAATATCGGCGGAATTTATAAATATTATTACTGTTTTAAGAAAAAAACAAAAAGAGTAGCAAATGCTACTCTTTTAGCTGTTATATTATTCGTTATCATCAAACATCTTCATAGTTTCACAAATAGCTTCAAAGCTGTTGCATTTTCCATTCTTAACATAAGTATAAGATGTACTCATTCCGCTTATAAGACAACTCTTAACATCCAGTTCTGCCAAAAGTCCTGCGCAGAAGCCTGAATTAAAGTTATCCCCGCCGCCGGTGGTTTTCTTTGGATTTTCGCACAATACACCCTGAACCTCAACTTCTCCGCCATCAAATACAGCAGCGGAGCTGTCAACAGGATGAATTATTACCGTTCCTATACCTGAATATTCTTTAATAGCTCTTGCTATAGGTAATGAACCTTCATATTCCCCTTCACAAAGAACAGAGTGCATAACCATAGCTTCACTTTTATTAAGACCGAGATATGTGGGAGCGTACTTGCTGTAACCACCAAACATCTTAAGTGCAGCTTTGATTTCTTCCGGCTGACGTTTCGCACAGTCCGCAATATCAATATAAACCTTTCTGTCCTTGTTTTTAAGCTTAGGCATTACTAATTCAAGAAACTTCTCATATATTTCGTGAAAATGAACAAGATAGCTCCAGTTTACAAGAGTTATTATATCCGCATCTTCGAAATATTCAACCATTTCATCTATACTGATTCTTTCAATAAGGTCATTCCATCTGAGTTTACTTATTTTCTCAATATCACTCATTATGATTTTGCCGTCGCCAAATTCAAATACATATGAATACCCCGGTTCGCTGATACTTACAGTTTTACAGTTTTCGTTAAGTGCAAACACCGAATTCTTTTCAGGATATCCCATAGCACCGATACAAGTACAACTTACACCCATATTAGCAAGACCGTTTGCATAGTGAGGTCCGCAACCGCCAAAATCTGTACTGTTTATTATAAGTTCAATATTTCCGCTTCTGCCTGCAAGGCTTGAAATTTTATCACCAAACTGATCTATAGTAGGAAAATATGTACAATTATTTTCATCTACTCTTGTTTTAACAGGACGGATAACATAATCTACAAAACCGTCAAAACCAACACAAACTTTTTTACTTTGTACTAATTCTTTCTTTGATTCAAATTGCTTAGAATACTTCATCTATTTTCCTCCGTAATCTTTCTTCTATCACACAATTATAACACTTTAAGCTATGTTAGTCAAGAACGTTTATTATTTACACTTTTGGATAACAGCAGCTGTACGGCACGGAATGTATATTCTGAAGCCTGTTCCGAATTCATCGTTTACCGCAGTATAAATATGTTGTTTTGAAATACGCTCCTGACCTCCGTATATCCCATCATCTGTGGAAAAAACAACTTTATATTTTCCTCCCGTTGAAGCACAGCTTATAAAAACGTCTTCAAAAGACTGTAACGGATGCAGGTTAAATATATATATAAGATTATTTCGTTTAAATATCATAGTATTTTTCTGCTGATCAAGCCACATACATTCAGGCTTTCTTCCGTAAAGCACATTGTTCACCGTAACAAAATGTATCATATCCCTGTCAAAGTTTGCGAGATACTTGTATTTTAATTCATCATTTTTTACAAGTGACCATTGTCTTCTTGCATAATGATAGCTCCAGTTATTACCCTCACGAGGGAAATCAATCCACTCCGGATGGCCAAATTCATTACCCATAAAATCAAGATAACCGCTGTCTGCAGTTGCTATGGTTAAAAAACGAATCAGTTTGTGCATATCCACAGCGGTATCAATTACCAAGCTATGATACCGTTTATGCATTCCATCATACATCTGAGAATCAGCAAGACGAAACATTATGGTTTTATCTCCCACAAGTGCCTGATCGTGAGATTCGCAATAACAAATTTCTTTTTCCCCTTGGCGTCTGCTTGTAAGCTCGTTCCATATGTACATAACATCCCATTTTTCCATTGGTTGTTCTTTTATTAGCTTTATCCACATATCAGGTACGCCCATAGAAAGTCGGTAATCGAAACCAAAACCACCGCTTTCTTTTGCAAGACACATACCGGGCATTCCGCTCATATCTTCAGCAATAGTAATTGCTTTTTCGTTTACAGTATGAATCAATTCATTTGCAAGGGTCAAATAAATTCGCGCATCTATATTCGTATTTAAAGAATAGTACTGATTATATGAGGTAAATGCAGAATCAATGCCGTGATTTTCATAAAGCATTGATGTTACACCGTCAAAACGGAAACCGTCAAAATGGAATTCCTCCTGCCAGTATTTCAGATTAGAAAGCAGAAAATGCAATACTTCTGTTTTAGAATAATCGAAGCAACGTGTCTTCCACGCTTTATGCCATCCACGTTCACCTTCCAGAAAATACTGATTCTCTGTTCCGTCCTGAAAATGCAGTCCTTCCCCTTCATTTGCACATGCGTGACTGTGGACAACATCAAGAATTACCGCAATACCCATCTTGTGAGCTTTATTAATAAGATATTTTAAATCTTCAGGCGTACCGTATCTGTGAGACGGTGCAAAAAAATTCGTTACCTGATATCCGAAGGATGCGTAATAAGGATGCTCCTGAATTGCCATAAGCTGAACTGTATTATAGCCAAGTTCATTTATCCATTCAAGGTTATTATCGGCAAACTCTCTGTATGTTCCGATACCACCGTGTTCCTGTGCCATACCTATATGAGCTTCATAAACAAGAGGTGATTTATGACTGCGTTTGCCATACCATCTGCCATCTGACCATTTAAAAGGTTTATCGGGCATCCATATCTGCCCACACATAGATGCTGTATTTACATCAAGCACCGCACGTCGTATATACGAAGGAATACGTTCAAATGAATTTTCATCTCTTCCAACGATAAGCTTTACAAACTGACCATGTTTAAGAACATTTTTACCTTTGAGCTTTATCTCCCACACTCCATCACCTATGCAGGTAAGCGGATATTCATATTTTAACCATTTGTTAAAATCGCCATACAACCACACAGCATCCGCTCCAGGGAGCCACTCACGAAATACCCAACCATCCTTTGTTCTGTGAAATCCAAAATACATATAGCCATTTGCAACATCGATTATGGTGCTGTCTTGGATAAGCTCTTCTCTGCGGTTGTTAAAACGTTCAAGATGCATTTTCACATCTTCAAGGTGTGCCTCAAGAGAAGGATCTTGTTCTTTTAAATCTTTTAAAGCATTTTCAATTTTAATCATATAACACACCCTCCATATATTGGAATTTTCAAGTATTTCACCCGCTTTAACGGATATATTTTCTAACAGTTATTATTTTTCACAATTGATTTTAACTCGCACAAATCACACATAAAACTGTCAATATTATCAATTTTTTCAAATTCATTCTCATTTTGTGGAAATTTTTATATAGAACCCGCGAGAATACTGGATTTTCTCGCATCCGATAGTATATGTAAATATTATAAATCGGCAAACTAATATATATTAAATTTTGAAATCGTTCCGAGTCGAAACACAACAGTTCCACACCGTCGTGTTTTTCAATCATGAGCTTTACTGACACTTTTCGAACGACAAAAAAATGTTTTTTTGCACTTTGGGCAAGTTGCAAGTGAACGACGAAATCCAGACTTCCCTGTAGTTAGAATTATTTTGTCCTTGCTTTCAAATTCAGTACCGCACTTAGGGCAAATATAAACTGTTTTATTCGCAAAAGAACTCATTATTGCACCTATAAGTGCGATAACAAACCACCAATAGTTTAATGGTTTTTGCGAAATAAAAAGTACAAAACCTATTATACAAACAAACAAGCCTGTTATATTTAATATTTGATAAAAACGCTTTTTGTTTTTCATACATTCATCATCTCTTTTTTATATATTCTGATACAATTCTTACTCGTGTCAAGACTGGAGAACAGTGAATAATAGGACCTACTAACTTTTCCCTATTTTTTCACTAAATTTTTCCTGAGCAAAATTCTTTAGAACCCGCGAGAATACTGGATTTTCTCGCTCCCGATAGTATATGTAAATATCAAAATCGGCAAACTATTCTTTTAAATTGTATAAACTTGACACGAGTAAAAAGCCGGTGAAATCATAGCACTGAATTACTTTATTCAATTACCTTTTCACAGCCATCAAACATATGTGTGCTATTAAACTTTGGAAACGAATCATACAAAATGGTTGATTTCTTAACGCTCCACCATCTATTTTTTCCCAATCTTAATTTGATTTTATCGATTTCCTCTGGAGATTTGAAATTTGCATTTTCCACAAGAAAAGCTATGTATTTTATATTATCTACATTAGGATGTATTGTTCTTGTTATATTTAACTCTTGACTGATATGTATGTTGTATATGCTTTTTGTTTTATCATCGTTGTTTGACGTTAATGTTGAGAAGTCTAACAATTCTGTTTTTAATTTAGTTCCATTTTTAAGAATCACGGTCGAAGATATATTCTCAGCAAACAATGGCAATTCTTTGATATAGATATTAAGTGCTAACATAATTATAGTTCCATGCTTTTTTTCTCTTCTGTTTGCAGATATACCAAAAGCATCAGTTAATACTCTTATGTCTAGTGGTGCAATATGTATTTTCCTAAAATAATTATATATTGGTTTTATTATTATTGGTATCCACGCTGCCGCACCGATAAAGCTCGCGTAGGTTGCTATCTTGTCCATATTTTTTACTCCTTTAGTGTTTATTATTTGCTAATTTCTGATATGCTTTTATAAATTCTTAATGTGTGGCTTGTATAAATTATTTTACATGATTTTTCATTAAGCAAGATATTTCACTTGCTTCGCTTTTCTTTTGCACAAATTGGACACCCACGCCCTCGATTTCGATTTTGTATTATCGCTTGCCACTCGTGCCCCTTACTGCATTTCCACCATACTTTTTTCCCGCTATTAGGGGCTACTTCCATAGGCGTTAATTCGCCGTTTTTATCATAATTCCATTCTTTTGCTAAAGTTGGATTTACTGTCTGCAAATCATTATAACCTTTTAAAACTTTTTTGCCTGTGCAATACGGACATCCGCGCCCGTTGTTTCTATCAGCTATCAGTGCTTGCCATTCGTGTCCTTTACCACACTTCCACCATACTTTTTTATTGCTGTTAGGTAATACATCCAAAGGTGTTAGTTCATTATTCTTTTCATAGTTCCATTCCTCTGCTAAATTCGAATTCACTATTTTTAAGTCATTATTGCCTTTTAAAACCTTTTGATGTGTGCAATAAGGACATCCACGCCCGCTATTTCTATGAGCTACTGTAGTTTGCCATTCATGCCCTTGGCTACACTTCCACCATACTTTTTTATTACTGTTAGGTAATACATCCGAAGGTGTTAATCCATTATTTTTTTCATAGTTCCATTCTTCCGCTAAACTCGGATTAACCGTTTGTAAATCATTATAGCTTTCCAAAATTTTTTTGCCCGCACAATATGGACATTTGCGTCCTTTGTTTCTATTAACAATTGTCGCCTGCCATTCGTGCCCTTCATTACATTTCCACCAGACCTTTTTATTGCTATTGGCTGGAAAATGTTCTGGTTTTAAATTGCCATTTCTTTCATAATTCCATTCGGTTGCTACTTTCGGATTAGAAAACAAAATAGATTTTCCCTTTTCCGTGTATACTCGCAAATTTTCTATAGCAATAGTATCTCTTTCTAAATCAACATCAACATCTGTTCCAACTATCCTGCATAAAACTTCTGCAAGTATTTTTGACAGATCTTTTTGATTTCTTTGAATAACATAGTCTATAGAACTATCACTTAACGATGCCAACCCTTCTCTTATCCTATATAATACAATTCCATCTTTTTTACATTTATAATTTTTCTCTAAATCTTTCTTAATTATGTTTTTATGCCAGAGATATCCATCATATTCAATGGCTATTTTTTTAGATGGGATATAAATATCCAATTCATATCCCTGTTCCCTATATGAATGCATTACATCCAGTCCGTATTCTTTAAGATAATATACAAGTGCATACTCAGGGAAAGAGGTCTTTCGTTCAGAATTACAAACGGGGCATCCATGTTCATTATTTCTACTTGCTATCACAGCCTGCCATTCGTGCCCTTTATTACATTTCCACCATACTTTCTGCCCACTATTAGGCATTACATCCACCGGTGTTAATCCATTGTTCTTTTCATAATTCCATTCTTCTGCTAATGTTGGATTAATCGTTTGTAAATCATTATAGCCTTTTAAAATCATTTGTCCTGCACAACAAGGGCATCCGTTTCCTATATTTCTATTGGATATCGATGCTTGCCATTCGTGTCCTTTGTTGCACTTCCACCATGCTTTTTTGTTGCTATTAGGCAATACATCCATGGGTGTTAATCCATTGTTCTTTTCATAATTCCACTCTCTCGCTAAAGTTGGATTAACTGTTTGTAAATCATTTTCACCTTTAACGGCGTATCTTCCTGTACAATATGGGCAACTAGTACCACTATTTCTATGAAAAATTGTGGATTGCCATTTGTGCCCCTTACTGCACTTCCACCATGCTTTTTTGTTGCTTCCAAGTGTTAGTTTTTCAGGATTGAAGTTTAATTCGTTATTCTTTTCCCAATCCCATTCAGCCATAAGTTGAGCATTATCGCTCACATATCTTTTTTCTTTCTTTTCTGCCATAATACTCAACTCCTTCTTACTTCATTTATCAACACTATTTGGCATCATTCAGCATAATTCGACAGGATTTTTACTCGTGTCAAGTCAGGGACAAAAGTTATTATTGTATATTGGTTATTTATAAATTTCTCTAATTATTTTTCATACACTTATTATACCGAAAAGGAGAAAGCCTACGGTATTGATAGCAAAATTTGCAAACATATGAACAAACCATGAAACATAAATATTGTCATATTTTTCATTCAGGAAATTAAAAATCAGACCGGCAATAATCAGGCCTGCAATAATTAAAATATATAATCCTACAGAGAACCATCCTGTCATTATTGCCACATGGTATAAAGCAAAAACGATTGAGCTGAAAATATATGCAAATTTACGTGTTGCTGTTTTTTTAAGGGTTAAAAATGCAAATCCACGAAAGAAAAACTCTTCAAGAAGTGAATTTATAAATGAAATATATATTGCAACAAACACAAAATTTTCACGGTTTATTCCTACATTTCCTGTTAAAGCACCCGTTATTGAAGAAAAATCAAAAACATCCTTCAAAAGCAGGTAACCGCCTAATATCAATATGTATACAGGAATACCAAGTAAAAGTGCAAATTTTATTCCCTTTGAATTTGCTTTAAAAAGAGATGTAAGATTCTGCTCACCGGAAAGCTTTCCGCAAATAAACGGTAAGGCTAAAAACAAAACAATTTTTATTGCTGATTTCACAGCATAAACAGGTTGCCAGATGCCGTCTACAACCGCCATAAGAATACAAGCGACTATAACTGCAAAAACACACGTAAGTGTTTGTTTTTTATTATGCATTTTATTCACCACCTATTGTAATTTTAACATAAATTTCAGAAAAAGTAAACATGCCCTTTGTATGATTATCATACAAAGGGCGTGTAAATAATATTTTAAAGGTATTTTTCTATTTTTTCAACAACTTTGTCTGCTAAAATTTTTGAACCGGCTTCTCCGTAATGAACCCAATCTGAATGCAAGGAATTATCAAAATCCTTAGTAATTGAATATAAATCGTTAACTTCAACGCCAAGACTTTCCATAAGAGAAACAGCTGCTGCATTATATTCTTCTATTTCCTTATTATATCGCATAAACTGAGGGTCAGCCCACTCTTCTACTACCGCTGTAGAGGTCGCAAAGATAATTTTTGCATTTGGCATAAATATTTTAATCATACGATATACACGTTCTAATACCTGAACATACATATCAACAGGAGTGAAAGGTTCTTCGCCTTTTAATCTCAACACATCCCACAATCCGTTATTCCAATGAACAACATCAATATCCTCACCTTTAAAGCTGTTTGTCCATTCCCATATGTATCTTTGGGTGTACTGAGCAAAACGACAGTTTTCATCCGGCTGGTATACATTTGCCTTACCTTCAAGCTTTTCTTTAACATAAACTCCATATCCCGGACTATTGGGTTCTGCTCCAAAACGTATAGAATCCCCAATAAGAAAAATATTTTTCATAGTTGTATCTCCTTTGAATTGTTATCGTTTTGTTAAGTTAAATGAAAATTGAGACCTTGAACTCCTTAAGGTAAAAACATATCACATAGTTACCAAAGATGCAACTCTCATTCACTCTTATTGTTACTGAGTATTATTCGGCTTATAAAATACCAGCCAAAGCCACATGTGATGTTAAACACATCAAAGTTGCAAGCTTTAAAGACGGTATCTCTAACAATATCATTGAAGCCTTTAACAAACAGTTTAAATATTGATACAAAACGAGATATGACTTTAATTCCTTGAAAAAACGACTTGTCAAAACAAGTCGTTTTTTCTGGTCGGGAATACAGGATTTGAACCTGCGGCCTCTTCGTCCCGAACGAAGCGCGCTACCAAACTGCGCTAATTCCCGTTATATGAAGGGTCTTAATTATATAAGACCCGGTATGTTAAGTCCACCTGTGATTTTCGACATCTGGCTTTCCGATTCCTTTTCAGCTTTTGAAAGGGCATCCTTAATAGCTGAAAGAACTAAATCTTCAAGCATTTCGACGTCATCAGGATCAACAGCTTCAGGATTAATTTTAACCGAAGTAATTTCCTTTTTAGCTGTTGCGGTAACAGTTACCATTCCTCCACCGCTTGTGCCTTCTACAGTTAAATTGTCAAGCTCTTCCTGCATTTTCAACATATCCTGCTGCATTTTCTGAGCCTGCTTCATCATCTGATTCATATTCATTCCACCCATATTGCCGGGGAATCTTCCTTTTGCCATTTTTTATTCCTCACTTTCATCTACAGAAACAATATCAGGAAACTGCTTTGCCAGATCCATAACATTGCCTTGCCTTTCTGCATTCGGAACCTCTTTACGTCCCTCTTCAACAAATTTTACAGATATATTTCTACCCGTGACTTCATAAAAAGCATCTTCAAGTGCTTTCTGATTTTCAGGCTTATCAATTAACTTCATTTGAGCAGAATTCTGAGTTTTGAAAACAACTTCAAGCTTATCACCTTTTTCCATAGGATAAGCCATTGTAACACCCATTGCGAGCATCATTTTCCCTGTTCTTTTCAGTTCATCGAGAACCATACCCCAGGAATCAACTATTCCACCTGTAGGTCTTTTACTAACAGAAGCCATTACTTCCTCCTCCGGCTCGGGTGGTGCCTGATCCGGAATAGGAATTTCAGGTTCTACGTAGGTCTGAACCGCCTCGGGAGCTCTGTATACAGGAGCAGGCTGTCTGATGACAGGCTGTTCAACCTTTACAATCTCATCGGAACAAAGCTCTGCAAGACCTATTTCAAGCATAACCTTCGGATTTGGTGATTCCTTTTGCTGTTTATATATACTATTAAGATTTTTTAATAAATCTATAATTCTCTGTGTAGTAAACTGCGATGCCTGAGATGAAAATTTCTTTGTGCGTTCATCAGACATCTGCAATATGTCATTAGGCTCTTTAACAAGTGACGCTACCATAAGACAACGAAAATGCTCGATAAGATATGATGTAAATAATATGGGGTCTCTTCCCTCTGAAACTGCATTTTCAACTATCTCAATCAGTTTTTCAAGGTCTTTATGTGCAACACATTCAGCAACCTGAAACATTGCATTATCATCAACAATACCAAGTATTTTTGAAACTTCCTGACTTGTAATTCTTTCGTTTGTAAAGGAAATACATTTATCAAGAATTGACAGACCGTCTCTCATAGAGCCATCTGCCGCATAAGAAATTACAGAAAGTGCATCATCGTCAATCTCAGTTTGTGAGCTGTCACAAACATACTTAAGTCTTTCCTGAATTTCTTTTGACGTTATACGTCTGAAGTCGAAACGCTGACATCTTGAAAGAATTGTTGCGGGAATTTTATGATATTCCGTTGTTGCCAGAATAAATATTACATGCTCCGGCGGTTCCTCAAGAGTTTTTAAAAGTGCATTGAATGCTCCTTCTGACAGCATATGTACTTCGTCTATGATATAAACCTTATATTCAGCCAGAACAGGAGGATACGCAACCTCTTCCCTTATCTGACGGATATTGTCAACACCTGTGTTTGAAGCGGCATCAATTTCTATAACATCAACGCTGCTTCCGTTTATTATAGAACGACAGGTTTCACATTCGTTACAAGGATCTGCTCCCTGCAGATTTTCACAATTTACGGCACGTGATAAAATACGTGCTGTTGTTGTTTTACCTGTTCCTCTTGTTCCGCAGAATAAATAAGCATGAGCAAGCTTGCCTGTTTTAATCTGATTTACAAGGGCGGCTACAATATGTTCCTGCCCTACCATATCTCCGAATACTGAAGGTCGGAACTGCCTGTACAATGCCTGATATTCCATTAACAGCTCCTCCTTTTTTATAGCTATACAGCCCGAAATCGCAGTATATCCACACGCGTAGCATTACCGTCCACTCAGATCAGGCTACCTCGCGGCACACTGCAGATTTTGTTTATTGCTGCTCGGTTCCCCGCCTGACAAGGTTCACAAATTGCAATTGCGCAAGACCCGGTCCTCAACACTTCAGATAACACTGCAGACCGTGTAAATATAAAACTCAAACGGGCATTCACCCCTGCTATAGCGGATTGCAGGTTCAGGACACCGCTACCGTCCCGGTTAGTACAGCCTGGTTATTTAACTGCTTATTGCAGATAAATACATAATGGAAAGTGGTGCGGGTGAAGAGACTCGAACTCCCACGCCGAAGGACACAAGAACCTAAATCTTGCACGTCTACCAATTCCGTCACACCCGCAGACTTCTTATATAATACCATTTATCACTTGAAAAGTCAATACCAAATTCTTAATTTGAAGCATAAAAATTGCTTATAAGAACAAACTAAACCTTACAAAGAAAGGATGGTTTTTATGGGAAATGAAACTGAAAAAGGTATAACAAAATTGAAATCTGATATTTGCTGTCTTACCATAATAGGAGAAATTGAAGGACACAGCACCTCTTCCTCCCAGAGCAAAACTACAAAATATGAACATATTATTCCAAAGCTTGCTGAAATTGAAGAGGATAATGAAATCAAAGGGCTTCTTATATTGCTTAATACAATAGGTGGTGACGTTGAAGCAGGTCTTGCAATTTCAGAAATGATTGCAAGCCTCAGCAAACCAAGCGTATCCATAGTTCTTGGTGGCGGTCATTCCATCGGTGTTCCGCTTGCGGTATCTGCCGACTACTCATATATTGTCCCCTCTGCTGCTATGACTATTCATCCGGTAAGAACAAACGGAACTGTTATTGGAGCACCTCAGTCCTTTGAATATTTTAACAGAATGCAGAAAAGTATAACCAACTTCATTACAGCGCATTCACAAATAAGTGCAGAATATTTCGAAAAGCTGATGTTTGATGCAAAAAATATATCAAATGATATAGGTACCCTGCTTTATGGTAAAGATGCGGTAAGTTCAGGGCTTATTAACGAAATAGGCGGAATAAGCGATGCATTGTCAAAATTAAAAGAACTGATTGTAACTGCCGGACAAAATTAATTGTTCGGCGGTAAATTTTTGTAGATTTTTTCTGAAAAATATGTTATAATAAAAAGGTATATAGAAATTACACATAGCTACTGTTAAAGGAGAACATAAATGGCTGCTAAAAAAAAGACAAAAAACAAACCATCCAACAAATCAGGTTATTCAACTAAAGATATTATAAGCGTTATTCTTATACCTGTTTCATTCTTTATGATTTTTTCGATGTTTATGCCCGGAAAGACAGGTTTTGTAGGCTTGCTGTTCAGGGATTTACTTACAGGTATATTTTCGGTTGCGGCATATGGAGTACCGTTTATAATACTTGCTCTTGCAACGAACTACATAATTGAAAAAAGAATACACAAATTTCGTCGTATTTACATAAATATTTCGATTCTCCTTATTATCTTCGCGTCTGTGATGCAGTTAACATCAGGTGAATTTGCTGAGGGCGGATTAGGTTACTTCTTCGGTGGCTTATATACCGGAGGTATGAACCTTACAGGCGGAGGCATTGCCGGCGGTTCACTTCATTGGCTTATTTCTACCTTGCTTGGTAACATAGGTGCGACAATCCTTTATATTTTTGCGGCAATTTTGTGCTTTGTATTTTTATTTAATATTTCTCTTTCTGATATTTACGAATCTGTAGCTGAGAAATTTAAAACAGCTTATGCAAAACACAAGGAAAAATCCAATGAGAAAAAATCACGTCGGGATGACGAGCCTGTAGTAATCAAAATTGATGATGAGATAAAGGAAATACCAAGAAATACAGTACAAGAACCTGAGGAATTTGAAATTTCTGATGAGGATGATATTATAATAGGTCCGGGATATCCTATTCCCCCGGAGCTTCCTGTAAAAGAAAAATTCGAAACTGTAATTGAACAGGATAATCAGGTTGCGATAGCTTCAGAGCCTAACGAAGCAGAGGAAAAATTCACACCTGAGTATGCAGATGAATATATTGAAAATTACATTTTCCCTGATATTGAAATGCTCAAGCTTCCTAAAAAAACAGGAAAGTCTGTAAAAGAACAAGACCTTATGAAGAATGCCAGAAAGCTTGTTGATACACTTGCAAGCTTCGGAGTTCAGGCAAAAATACTTCAGGTTAGCAGAGGTCCTGCAATTACCCGTTATGAATTGCAGCCTATGGCAGGCGTGAAGGTTAGTAAAATCGTAGGGCTTGCTGATGATATTGCATTAAATCTCGCCGCTTCCGGTGTAAGAATCGAAGCTCCTATCCCCGGAAAGGCTGCTATAGGAATAGAAGTTCCCAACTCAGACGTTGATATGGTTTCAATGAGAGAGGTTATTGACTGCGACGAATTTAAAAATCATCCGTCAAAGCTTGCTGTTGCTTTAGGTAAAAATATCAGTGGCTCCCCCATTATCATCGACCTGGCTAAAATGCCTCACTTACTTATAGCAGGCGCTACCGGTTCAGGTAAGAGTGTTTGTATAAATTCAATTATAACAAGTATTATGTACAAAGCAAACCCTAACGAGGTTAAGCTGCTTTTAATCGACCCCAAGGTTGTAGAGCTCAGTGTATATAATGGTATCCCACATCTTGACACCCCTGTTGTTACAAAAGCAAAAAAAGCGGCAGGTGCTCTCTCGTGGGCAGTTACCGAAATGATGAAGCGTTATGACCAGTTTTCTGAAAACAAAGTAAGAGATATTAAGGGATATAATGCTGTAATGAAGGATAAAGGATATCCTCAGATGCCTCAGATAGTAATTATTATAGATGAGCTTGCCGATCTTATGATGGTTGCTCCTAACGAAGTGGAAGACCACATTTGTCGTCTTGCCCAGCTGGCAAGAGCGGCAGGTATGCATCTTGTTATAGCTACTCAACGTCCTTCTGTTAACGTTATTACAGGTATTATTAAAGCGAATATTCCTTCAAGAATTGCTTTTGCAGTATCATCACAGATTGACTCAAGAACCATTCTCGATTCTGCCGGTGCTGAAAAGCTTTTAGGACGAGGAGATATGCTTTACCATCCTACAGGTTCATCGAAACCGCAAAGAATTCAGGGTGCTTTCGTTTCCGATTCCGAGGTTGAAGGTCTTGTTAAATTTGTAAAACAAAATTCAGAAGCACTTTATAATCCTGATATTATCGAACATATCGAAACGGCATCAGCCGCAACAGAAAAGGTTAAAGACAACTCCGAGGATTCGGGTGATTACGATGATATGTTGCCAAAGGCAATAGATTTAATAATGGAAATGGGACAAGCATCAACTTCTATGATTCAAAGAAAGCTGAGTGTAGGTTATGCACGTGCAGGACGACTTATGGATCAGATGGAAGAACGTGGAATAGTTGGCCCATCCGAAGGCAGCAAACCCAGACAGATTCTTCTTACTAAAGAACAATATCTTGAGCTTAAGAGTGCCGGTATGTTTGATAAGCCTCAGCAGTACTGATTTTTTAATATTACACATCTGTCACGAAGAAAGAGTAAATTCTTTCTTCGTGATTTTTACAAATTCGCTATTGACAAACAATAAAAGTTATGATAAAATATTTTGAGTATCGGGGTGTAGCGCAGCTGGTAGCGTACTTGACTGGGGGTCAAGGGGTCGCAAGTTCAAGTCTTGTCACTCCGACCAAAAAAGACATCTTCGGATGTCTTTTTTTAATTATATTACTCTCTTGCGTGACAAATGGTATTTAATTTGTAAATTATGCAACTCTTCGGCAGAGATATTCTCCCACAACGAATTTATGAAACAAATATATCCTTTATTTGAATACTACTTTCACATAAACAGTTGAAATTAAACACCAAACCTACTCATCACTAACGCTCGCACCGCATAGAAGCAAAGAAAATTTTGCTTCGATTTTTTATACACAACTTAAAGAAAGGCAGAATATTATGAATAAAAAATATAAAAGAGTTAAATATGCTTGTTATACAGTAAGTCTTTCTATGTCTGTTGCTGCGAATATCTCACCTATTTTATTTTTAAGCTTTCGATCACTATACGGAATTTCTTATTCACTTTTAGGCTTACTTGTACTTGCTAACTTTTTTACTCAGCTTCTGGTGGATTTAATTTTCTCATTCTTCTCACACAGATTTAATATTTCCAAAGCGGTCAAGCTTACTCCTGTTCTTACATTGGCAGGACTTTTTATATACGCTGTATGGCCTTATATATTCCCTAATAATGTTTACATAGGGTTGGTTACAGGTACAATTATTTTTTCTGCGGCAAGTGGCCTTGCTGAAGTATTAATAAGTCCTGTTATTGCCGCCATCCCATCAGACGACCCTGAACACGAGATGAGTAAGCTTCACTCTGTTTACGCATGGGGTGTCGCACCTGTAATAATTATAAGCACCTTATTTTTACTTGTTTTTGGTTCAGAAAACTGGCAGATACTTGTACTGTTGTTTTTGGTAGTACCTTTTACTTCGGTTTGTTTATTCTCCAGAACAAAAATACCTGAAATGGAAACTCCCGAAAAACTGTCGGGTACACTCAAATATCTGAAAAATAAAAGTCTTTGGTTATTTGTTTTTGCTATATTCTTAGGCGGTGCCGCAGAGTGTACAATGGCACAATGGGCTTCAAGCTATCTGGAGATGGCATTGAAAATCCCTAAAGTATGGGGCGATGTTTTAGGTGTTGCATTATTCTCCGTAATGCTCGGCCTTGGACGTACTTTATATTCAAAGAAAGGCAAAAATATAACACTGGTTTTATTCTTAGGTGGATTAGGGGCTACATTATGTTACTTTGTAGCCGCTGTTACGCCATTTCCTATATCAGGGCTTCTCGCCTGCATATTTACCGGTTTATGCACTTCTATGCTATGGCCCGGTAGTCTGATTGTAGCATCCGAAAGATTTCCTGAAAGCGGTGTATTTATTTATGCTATGATGGCTGCAGGCGGTGACCTTGGTGCTTCGGTTGTTCCACAGTTGGTTGGAATAGTTACAGACTCTGCTATTGTAAACAACACAGTAATTAATTTTGCAAGTATTTTATCTGTAACACCTGAACAAATGGGTATGAAGCTCGGAATGCTTGCAGGAATGCTTTTCCCGCTTATATCAATTCCTGTGTTTTACCATATAAAAAAGAAAAGATAATAAACCGGGTATGCAACAGTAAGAAGCATTGTAAACACCGCAATGCTTCTTTGTTATAATATTTATAAGCCAACCAAATATTATCTACTTGACTTTAATTAACAAAACAATTATACTATTAGTGTCAGGGAAAAGCATTTTGAAGTAGTTGAATAATGTGATTTGTTTTTACTTTTTATGCAAGTGGAAAGCAAAAGCAGAAAGTATTATAAAAGTTATTTTGATATGTTTAAAACTTGAGCACTTAGCAAGGCTTTCCATTTTGGATAAGTTTTGTTTGTGATGCAAGTTTTTTTGTTTTCTTTGACGTAATAACAGATTGGAGGAAAACAATGATTAGAAGAGAATGTCTAAATGGAAAAGAAAAATCGGAAGTAAGGAGGATTATTGAAGAAAAAACAGGTTATGTTTTCAAAAGCACAAGTATTTTGAATCAAATTTTCAGAAGAAGCTCATTTACAGCAGAAACCGGTCTAAACAGTAATGAAATATTTGAGTTTATCGGAGATCAGGTACTAAGTTATTTTGTTGTAAAAATTGTTTCTGAAAGATGCGGTTCACTTAGTTTAACAGAAGATTACACTTTTAGAATTGGAGAAAACCAGTTCTCGTTAATCAAACAAGCTTTAGTCAGCAATGAAACACTTGCAAAAATAATTGATGATTGGGACATCTCAAAGTATCTGCTTTTAGGTAAAAGTGACATAAAAAATGATGTTACAAATGAACCCAAAGTAAAAGCTGATTTACTTGAAGCAATTATCGGAGCTCTTGCAGTTGAGAGCAATTGGAATTCCGAAATTCTTGAGGTTGCCATTTCAAATGCACTAAAAATTGATGAAACAATTAAGAAAATGATTGAAAACGATACCAAAGTGAGGTGCTTTGATATTAATAATGCCATAACTATGCTTAAGGAATTAGCTGAAAATGGTCGATGTACAATGCCCAAATATGAATTCAGAGGACCTGAATACAACGGCTATGATAGTGATGGCAATCCAAAATGGGTATGCAGTTGCACAATAATAAATGATAAAATAGGTCTTATTAAAACTGTTTATGCAACATCAAAAAAAGAAGCAAAAAAAGCCGCGGCCTATTTAGTATTATGCGAACATTTAGGTATGCAAAATAAATATGGTCCTAATGATTGGTTTGGAGTTTGGACATATAAAGACGGAAACCTACTTCCCGACCGTTAATATAACAACAGAAAAATAATTATATCTAAATGGTATTTCGATTACGATTCATTCGAATACGAACATATGTATAAAAATAGTTACAGTTGGACACAGGATAAGTATGTGTATAATTAGGATGACAGTCAATATCACACATTTTCCAATTGTTTAGGATATCCTTACCTCATTATAATAAAAAGCAGAAACGAAATTCGTTTCTGCTTTTTTAATTACTATCCTTACGAGTTGCCCCCTTATAACGGAGCTTTTTATGTATTATATCAGTTTCCTCGTCTTCCTGAACCTCTTTTAGATTCGAAGTTTCTTTTAAGAGCCAGCATTTTTTCATCGCTGTCAAGCTTAAATTTATTCATTTTATCCTCGAAGGACATTTCTGCAGGCTTTTGCTGTTTTGTAAACATACCTACATCCGCAGGTCTTGGATTTTTTCTTGCTTCCTCACGTTCTTCTTCAAGAACCTTTTTTATCGAAAGGCTTATTTTCCCCTCAGGAGAAATACCTACAACCTTTACTTTAACACTATCTCCAACTTTTACATGGTCCTCAATTTGCTTAACATAATCAATTGCAATTTCGGAAATATGGACAAGTCCGGATTTTCCTCCTTCTAACTGAACAAATGCACCAAAATTCGTAATTCCGGTAATCTTTCCTTCTAAATTATTTCCAACTTCAAGCTGCATAAAGCAAATTTCCTCCTCGGTATATAAATAAACTTATTTCTCAGAAGAATCGATAAAGAGCACTTCATCATTCTTCAGATAGCCTAATTTTTCTCTTGCAGTTTCTTCAACACGCTTCAATTCATTATCCGGTTTCATATTATCTTCAAGTTCCTTTGAATACTGAACCTGCTCATCAACCTTTTCCTGAACAGCCTTAGCCTCTGCCTCCAGCTGAGAAATGTTTATTTCCTGTTTAATAAAAGTCACACAAAAATATATCCCGAAAACAAATGTAGCAACCAATATCAGCAATGAGTATAATCTTTTATTAGACTTTCTGTTCTTTCTTGAACCGTTACTCACTAACACAGCCTCCTACTTATGTTTATAAAATCTTTTAATTTCACCCATATACATAATAATTCTAAAACAAATTTGCTTCATTGTCAATCTATTTTTAGAGATTTTTTTGCAAATTTGCAAATATTTCTTAAAAAATAGTCTTTTTACCGGACTGAGGATAAAAATTAAGGGATAAATAAAAATCTTTACGATAAATTTCATGATTACGTATACAGCTTTAAGTAATGCTTTTAAGATCTTTTGTACGATACTTCCAAACACAAGCACATACCCAAGCACGCCTACAATCAAAAAAACGAGTTCATAAGCACGGAAAACGCCGTCATTAACAAATCGTATTACATTAACAGAAATAAATGCCAGAACCGTAAAATAAAACAGTTCTTTAAAAAACGAAGCCACTTTCCCTTCTTTACAGATAATAATTGAAAGAAAGTCATATATAAAGCCTGCTGCAAGTCCGCAGAGAAATGAAAACAAACAAGTAAACAGCTCTACCGTTGTATTGACCGTCAAATAATCACCGCCTTCTTAGTCTCTTACCTGAAAAGCTTTGACCAAAGGCTTGTATGTACTCCCCTCAAATCTTCTTCGCTGTAGATTATTGAATTTACTGTTCCGTCTATTTTCATATCCCCGGTTTCAATACTAAGCTCACTTATTCTCAGATTTTCTCCCTCCACAGTCATCATTCCCATTTCCGTTACGAGAATTATCTGCATTTCATTAAATTCACTTACATCAGTAACTCCGGAAACACTAAGGTGCTCACGGTCCTCCATTATAACATTATGTATTCGGCTGTATTTTTTCTCCTCCATAAAATATTAAGCTCCTTTCATTATTAAATTCCATATTTAATAATATTTGAAAGGAGCCTTAATTATGATAACTGTTCAAACTGTCTGTACATTAACGGTGCATCATCCTTGGTAATATGCTTATCGTCAACCTTTAAAATTTCCACCTTCAGTATTTTTTCACCAAGGGATATTTCCATTATATCCCCTACACTTACATTATACGATGCTTTTACAATTTTTCCGTTGACACTTATTCTTCCTTTATCACACGCTTCATTTGCAACAGTTCTTCTTTTGATAAGTCTTGATACCTTTAAAAATTTATCTATACGCATAAATTTGCCTTTCCTTAAAAAAATCATGCAGCCCGCAAAAAACGGACTGCACTAAACATTTGCTTGCTGATTATTTAATAGCACTTTTGAAAGCCTGTCCAGCCTTGAAAGCAGGAGCCTTTGATGCAGGGATAGTAATTTCAGCCTTTGTCTGAGGATTAATACCCTTTCTTGCAGCTCTTTCCTTTACTTCGAATGTACCAAAGCCTACGAGCTGTACCTTGTCACCATCAGCTAATGCGTCCTTTACGCTATTCATAAAAGCGTTAAGAGCCTTTTCAGCATCGGTCTTTGATAAACCAGCCTTTTCAGCCATTGCAGCGATAAGTTCTGTCTTATTCACGAAACATTCACCTCCTATTGAAATTTAAACATATTGGGTTTGTTTATAAAAGGCGTTACCGCCATTTTATCAATCAATTCCTTACTTATTATACACAAAACCGCCCAATTATTCAAGTGTTTTTGTGCAAATTTCTTTAAAAAATATTATTTTTTTTGTTCTTAACCCCAAAATTCCCTTTTGCAATGCGGTTTTGAGAGCTTTTTACCCATAACAAAAATATTAAAATTTTTACGATTTTTTATGAATTTTCTACAAAAAATGCCCGATTTTTTATGAAATCCTTAATTTCACTCAAAGAAACCTTCCAACTAATTTAAGGATTTTTTCGGATTTTGGCATAAACTCTATATCCTGTTTTTTCATTGCTTTAGTTATAAAAAGGAGAGCAAAATATAAAATTACGCCAACTGCAATTGATACACCTAACGCAACAAGCATAGTAAGTGTTCCCTGTCCCATCAAAGACATCTTCGAATAAATAAAATAAACCGCAAATCCCATAATCGCTGCACCAAGTGCTGATTTGAGTATGAAATCAATTCCGTATTTCGGTTTTAAATATTTGCTGATTGAAATTAAATTCAGCATTGATGTAACAAGGTAACAAAGAACTGTTCCCACCGGAGCACCGTTGATATTTATCTGCGGATTTCCTACGAGAATATAATTTACCACTACCTTTACTATCCCACCTATACACATATGTATAACGGGAGTCCAAACCTGCCCCATAGACTGCAGAACAGAATTTGAAACAAGAACAAGACACACAAAAATAATACCGTAAGAAAGTATTGAAAGAAGTGTTGATGCACCTGCATCACCCATAATAAGCTGTAGTATAGGTGCTGACAAAACAGACATACCTACCGCACATGGTAATGCAAATAAAAGAGTTATTCTTATTGCAGTTTCTGTAGTTTTTCTTGCTCCGATTATATCGTGCTTAACGAAGGCTGAAGCTATTGCAGGAACTATACTTACAGAAAGTGCAGTAATAACCGTTGGCGGCATATTGAACATTGTAACTGCATCGCCGGCGTAATATCCATACATAGTGGTTCTTGCGGCCTCTGAATAACCAAGCCCTTCAAGCTGACGTGTTATCATAAATAAATCAATTGTTGAAGCAAGCGTAAATACAGAAGCGCCTATGGTAATAGGAATAGCAAGCTTAGCAAGACGTAATGCAAGACTTTTTACAGATGCACTATCTGTACTTGAATCTTCTTTTGCTTTATCATAAATATGTTTTTTAATGTTTCTGCTTCCGATAGTTATATATATCGCTGCAATACAAGTACCTGTAGTAACACCTAAAATGGCACCTGAAACACCACTTACAACATCACCTGTTGTCTGCAAAAACACTATAGCAAGACCAAGACCTATCACAAGTTTTCCCATTGCTTCAATAGTTTCCGAAATTGCTGTGGGAACCATATTGGAAAGTCCCTGACAAAGTCCTCTGTTTACACTCAGAATCGCAACAAAAAACAAGCTTGGTGCCAATGCGCGTATAGGCATAGCCGAATCGGAAATTTTCATATTATCAGCTATAAAATTACTGCCAAAAAATAAAATTGCAGTTCCCACTACACCTATAGCGAGAAGAATAATACGTGCTATTTTATATACCTTTTTGGTTTCCTTCCAGTTTCCCTTCGTGGAAGTTTCAGAAACCATTTTTGAAATTGCTACAGGAAGTCCTGCAGTAGCAATGACAAACATTATATTATAAAGACTGTAAGCCGATGTGTAAATACCCATACCGTTAGCACCAAACAGTCTTCTTATAGGAATCTTAAAGAAAAGCCCTATACACTTTACAAGAATATTTGCAATTGCAAGAATCATTGCCCCCTGCAAAAAACCCTGCTTCTTCAATTTACCCAAATTAATGCCTCCTGACAAGATGTAGGTTATATACCATTAAGTATATCATAAATCGAAATTAATATCAATAATTAATTTTATGCAGTTGCAAAATCAAATATTTCGTGATACAATAAGAATATAAAAATTTTTAAGGCAGGGATTCACAATGGAAGAAACAGTTAAAAGCTGCACAACTTGTGTTTACGGTAACGTATTGTGCTGTAATAACGATATAGTTTGTGCTAAAAAAGGGGTTATGTCCGAAGACAGCCCTTGCAGAAAGTATGAGGAAGACCTTACCAAACGTGTTGTAAGAAAAAGAAGAACAGTTAAAATAACTACAGATTAAAAAATGGGATGTATATATCTACATCCCATTTTTTTTAGTTTCGTATAAGCCCTTCATCACGTACAAATGGCTCGTTAAAAATCATATCAATGAAGCTTTCTACTTTTTGTCCTTCTATCAGGAACTGAACCTTATCGACCATTTCAAGCTCTGTAAGTGAATTTACAATTGAGTATACCGACAAAGTCTGTGCGGAGATTCCGCCTGAATTTTTAGATATGAAATCCTGTGAAAGATTTACAAAGCACACACCGTCCTTTGTTTCTACAGAAAGAATTTTAGTTTCTGCCGGAATTGTCCTCTGAAGATTCTTTTTCTCCGGTCCTTTCAGTAACTCTTTCATTATTTTCATTTCGGTAGTTTCGTTCTGAGATATAGTAACCTCTCTCGTTTCAGAAATAAGTGCTGCATAATCACTTTCAGAGAAGTACAAGGTAATAAGAGCATCAGTTTCCTGGGTAAGCTCCTGGTCAGAAACTATATCCCCTTTTTTAATTATACCTATAACATCTCCGTTAACGTCGGTTAGATTATCTCCGTTTACAAGAATAAGAACATTATCGATACCGGCTACTGCTGTTAATGTATTTACAACGCAAGTACGAAGCAAAAGATTGTCTGCATTGTTCTCCTGTACGAACTCAGAAGAAAAATCCACAACAATAAGATTATTATTTGTAATTACTTCATTAACTCTTAATCCTTCCGGAACAATTGTTCTTAATTCACTGTTTTCAGGACCTTTAAGAAACTCATCCATAACAAGGGATGGAATTTCTTCATCCTTCGTATATGAAATTTCCCTTTCCTCATATACCACGCCCGTCTTCTCCGAATCAAGAAAGCAAAGCTTTACATTCATTTTCTCAGAGCTGCCCGAGCAGCCGGTAAGCAGAAGAAACACAATACATAAAATAAGTGCTGTTATCCTTTTCATACGATTCCTCCTTTAACTGTCAAAGCTTTTTAGGAATAACGATAACAAATTTTGTTCCGTCATTTTCTTTACTGTCTACAACAATTTCGCCGTTATGAGAATCAACAACATCCTTAACAATAGAAAGTCCAAGTCCTGTTCCGCCGCTTTCACGGGAACGGGCTTTATCAACACGGTAAAATCTGTCAAATATCTTATCAATCTGACCTTCAGGTATACCTATACCATTATCAATAACTTCGATTCTTACATAGTCGCCTTCACCAAACACATAAAGACTTACTGTGCCGCCCTCGGGAGTATATTTAACAGCATTATCGGTAATGTTATAAAGCACCTGCCAGAATTTTTCCCTGTCAACCATTGCAAGAACTTCATTTTCGGTAAATAAATGCAGTTTTATTGATTTATTAAGAGCAACAGGCATAAGACTCTTTACTATTCGCTGTGCCATTTCATTTATATCTGTTACCTTAAGCTCAAGCTCTTCGTAATTTATATCCAGCTTGGTCAGTGAAAGCAGACGGTTGATAATTTTTGTCAGTCTGTCAATCTCACCGTTTATATCCTCCATAAATTCCCTTACATATTCCTCATCAAGGGTCTCCATAGATAAAACGGAGTCACTTAAAAGCTTAATTGAGCTAAGAGGTGTTTTCAACTCGTGAGATGCATTTGAAACAAATTGACGACGCTTTTCCTCCATTTCGTTAAGTCTGTCGGTAAGCTGATTAAAAGCATCCCCAAGCTGAGCAATTTCATCATTACCGTTAACAGGAACACGTTCTTCCATAGAACTGCTTTTCATTTTATTGATAATTTTAGTCAGCTTTTCTATAGGGCTTACTATTACATCTGCCATAACTGAGCTTAAAACGCCAATAAGAATACATACTATAAGTGAAATGACAATAAGTATCCAGCGTATGTCCGCCATAAAGTCATCAGTTGATTTTGCTGCTTCGGAAAGGTATACCACACCTACTACATCTGAATCAGATATAACCGAAACCGCTCCCTGTATAATAGTACCTATTTCACTCTCATCATATCTGCCTACAGAGTCGCTTCCCTTAAGAGCTTTAATAACCTCTGGCTTTACAAGCGTTTTACCTTCGATATTTGCGTGTTCACTTGCAGAATCATGAAGCACAACTGCATCTTTATCAGTAATTATTACTCTTACAGAATCTCCCAGGCTAAGACGGCTTACAGCAACCGGAATCAATTCCCGATTATCCTTGATATAATCAGAAACCGTATTTGCGACTACGTTTGCATTGGCAAGAAGCTCAACCTGATTCTGATTATAAAGATACTGACTTATGGTCGCGAGAATATATGTCGATATAAAAACAAGAGTAAGCACGATGATACTAAGATATGCAATTATCAGACGGAATCTTATATGTCCGAATTTATATTTTCCTCCGTTTTTACTGCTTGCTGTTGAAATAGTAACCCACTCCCCATTTTGTCATTATGTATTTTGGCTGAGCCGAATCGGCTTCAATTTTTTCACGCAGTCTTCTTACATGAACGTCAACTGTTCTTGCATCTTTTGGATATCCTACACCCCAGATTATGTCAAGCAAATCATCGCGTGAATATACTCTGCCTGTATTTGTCATAAGAAGCTCCATAATATCGTACTCTTTTACGGTAAGCTCAATAACTCTGCCGTCAACATTTGCTGTTCTCGACATACGGTCAAGCTTGATTCCGCTTTTGGATATTTCGTTATCCGCTGTATCTGTTTTAGCTCCTCTTCTACGGAGAATTGCTTTTACTCTTGCCTTTAATTCAAGTATATTAAAAGGCTTTGTAAGATAATCGTCCGCTCCGTATTCGAGACCTAAGATTTTATCCATATCCTCCGCCTTTGCCGTAAGCATAATTATTGGAACATTTGAGGTTTCCCTTACTTTCTGACAAACCTCAAGACCATCCATTTTAGGCAACATAAGGTCAAGTATAATCAAATCTATATTCTGACTTCTTGCAATACGGACTGCTTCTTCACCATCTCCGGCAGTTTCAACCTCATATCCGTCCTGCTCAAAATTGAATTTAAGACCTTTAACAAGAAGTCTTTCGTCGTCAACAATTAATAATTTCATTTTTTTCCTTCCTTCTTACAAATGCTTATAATTATCTCTAATATATATCATAAACCAAATTTAAAACAAATGCAAGAGGAAAAACGTATTTTGTTTGACATTAATGCATATTTATGCTACAATTTTCTTATATAATTGTACAAAATCAGGAGAAGAATATGAAAAAGACTATTATTTTAATTTTAACAATCATTATGATGCTCAGCACAACAGTCAGTGCAAACAATCTGTCGGCTGTTACGGCAAACTCTTATTTTCTGGCTGAACTCAGCGAGGATAATGTTCTTACACAGCAGGGTTGCTCTGTTTCAATTGCACCTAATGAGTTTTCCAAGCTTATGACAGCATTAATATGTATGGAAAAATTCTACCCCGGTGACTGGCTCACCTTTAAGCAGGAGCCTTTGGTATTTCATAATGAATACGGAAACATCGCCGGCTATAAAACCGGAATTAAAGTTAAGGTTCGTCATCATTTAAGAAATATGCTCCTTTTGTATTCAGACGCCAGTGCCACAGAGCTTGCTATAGCATACAGCGGCAGTGTTAAGGCCTTTACCGAAGAAATGAACAAAAAAGCAAAAGAGCTTGGTATGAACGATACAGTTTTTGCTTCTCCATGCGGTTACGACCAGACAGGCATAAGTAAAACGACGGTAAACGACCTGTACATCCTTGCAAGGGCTGTATCCAAAGATAAGGATATTATGGATGTTCTTGCTATGGACCAGTTTGAACTTATGTTTGAAAATGAAGAAATGGAAATGTACTCAAGCCGCAATCATCTTATAAGCAAATATACCTATTCAGATTATACATACTCTGCGGCAAACGGTATGATGGTATCCAAAAACAACGGAACTGAAAGCATTATAGCTACAGCTACCAAAAACGGTTCAACTCTTATTGCTATAATTGTAAATTCACCCGATGATTTCAGTATATATAAAGATACTATAAATCTTTTTGAACACGGATTTAAAAACTATTATCCACGTAAAATATGTACTGCAGGTGATATTATTGAGCAGGTAAATGTTCCGAATGGGAAAACTCCCGTGCTCCATCTTGTTACGGACAGGGATGTTATGACACTTATTCCTCTCGGTTATACAAAGGAGAAAATTACAACACAGTCTCAGATTCCTGAGGAAATTTCCGCACCTGTGACCAAGGGTCAGAAAATCGGAACCGTAGAATATCTTTACGACGGCAAGAAGGTTGCAACAGTTTCTCTCGTCGCAGAAAACGATGTTAAAGGCAGCCCCTTTGCATACCTTTACAATCAGTTCTTTTCAAAGGTTAACACATTGCTTATAATTGCAATTCTTTTATTCATTATTTTTGTTATATATTACAAAAACAAGTCTATAAAGAAGAAAAAAGCAAAACGTGCCCGTTTTGAAGAGCTTAAAAAAATGTAATTCTTACTATACAGAGAATTGCCAGAACAGTTAATACAAATAATAAAAATAAACGGAATTTAATCATATAATCACCCTTTAATTATATGAGACGGCTTTATGTGATAATGCACAAAAAGGAGAAAACAATGATACTTGACAAAAACAACCAAAATGAAGTAAAGGAATATAATGACTTTGTCGCAGCTTGCCCAAAGGGACATTTTTGCCAGACAACTATGTGGTCTGAAATTAAAAACAACTGGAAAAATGAAGTTGTTTTAAGCCGTGACGAAAATGGAAAAATTAACGGCGTTATGAGCATCCTCATCCGCAAGGTTCCGATTTTTAAGAAAACACTTATGTACAGTCCACGAGGACCTGTTTGTGATATTCACGACCGTAAAGTACTTAAAAGTCTTTTCGACTCTGCAAAAGAGCTGGGTAAAAAATATAATGCTTATACCTTAAAAATTGACCCTGATGTTGTTATTTCAGATGAAGAATTTAAAACTATCGTAGCGGAAAATGGCTTTAAAATTCAAAAAGCGTCAAAAAATTTTGAAGGTATTCAGCCTCGTTTCGTTTTCAGACTTAATGTTGAAAATAAAACCGAAGATGAAGTTTTTATGTCATTCCACAATAAAACACGCTACAATATCCGTGTTGCCATAAAAAACAATGTTACAGTTTCCCTGGGAAAACGTGAAGATCTTAAGCGTTTTCACGAGATAATGGTTGAAACAGGACAGAGAGACGAATTTGTTGTAAGAACTCTTGAATACTTTGAAAAAATGTATGATGTTATGGCTCCCGGCGATAATTTGCGTTTATATCTTGCGCATTATGAAGGTAAGATAATTTCCGGTACAATAGCACTTAAATACGGCGACAAGGTATGGTATCTTTACGGTGCAAGCTCCAATGATTACAGAAATGTTATGCCAAACTACCTTCTCCAGTGGGAAATGATTAAATGGGCAATTGAATCAAAATCAAGAATTTACGACTTCAGAGGTGTATCCGGAGACCTTTCCCCTGATAATCCGTTATACGGACTTTACCGTTTCAAGAAGGGCTTTATGGGTGACTTTACCGAATTTATAGGAGATATTGACTTTGTTTTTGACCCTGTTATGAGATTTCTCGTTGAAAAAGGTGAACCTGCATACAGAAATTTACGCAGAAAGGTTATGCTCCGTAAGTAATGAATAAATACATTGTAGAAAAAGATAAGCTTATAAACAACATAAATATAATTAAACAAATGACCGACAGCACGGTAATTGCTATGATTAAATGCAACGGTTACGGACTTGGTTTAATACCATTTGCCAAAATTCTGACTGAAAATGGAATTAAAATACTTGCTGTTTCAGAGATTGAGGAGGCTGTAACTCTTAAAAATGCTTTCCCCGAAACAGATATTTTACTTCTTACATCATATGCAACCAGAAATGACTGTGAAAAAATTGCAGAAAACAATATCATTGCAACAGTAGGCTCTGTTGATTCTGCCAAGGCACTTGAAGAAGCCGGCAAAAAATTTGATACAATACCGAAGGCTCATATAGAAATAAATACAGGAATGGGTAGATGTGGCTTCGATTACAATGATATAGATTTAATTCTAAGCCTTAAAGAATATAATATTGACTACTGCGGTACATTTTCACATTTTTCCTTCAGCTTTTCAAAAAATAAGAATGATACTCTTGAGCCGCTTTCCAGCTTTAAAAATTGTGTTGAAGCTCTTAACAAAAACGGTTTTGCTACCGGTGCTTTGCATATATCCAACTCAAGTGCATTTCTTAATTGCAAAGAGAGTCATCTTGATTGCGTTCGTGTAGGTTCAGCATTTCTGGGAAGAATTTTGGGTTCGGCATCTATAGGATTTCAAAAGGTTGGTTTTCTTGAATCAGAAATAGTTGACACCAATTTTCTGAAAAAAGGAAGTAACATTGGCTACGGAAACACATACAATACTACAAAAGATACAAAAACTGCAATTGTGCCTGTTGGATATGCTCATGGCTTTATGACAGAAAAAAGCAGGGACACTTTCAGATTGCGTGATAAAATACGTTATATTTTAAGTGATTTGAAAACACAGAAGCATTATGTTGAAATATGCGGTAAAAAAGCTGAGATTTTAGGGAGAACAGGTATGTTCAACATAATATGTGATATTACTGATATTGATGCAAAACCCGGCGACAAGGTTATTCTGCAAGCAAACCCTATATTACTTTCAGATACAATTGAAAGAGAATACCGATAAATTTAAAAAACAGGGAATATAATCCCTGTTTTTTTAAATTATAAAGTTTGCAAATGTATTGTACAGCTTTGTAAACGTGTACCACAAGGTTACTTTCTCTATGCTGTCGCGAGCTACAAGACTAACCTCTCCTATTTTTTTCTCTCCGTTATAAATTTCCGCTGTTCCAAGCTTTTCTCCCTTTTTAACAGGTGCTGTTACAAATTCCTCGATATTCTTTATTTCGTAATGTATGTTTTGTGCATTTCCTTTTTTCTCCAATGAACTAAAATCATTTTCAAACATAAGTCCTACGCTGTTTTGCGTGCCTTTTTTAACATCGGTATATGAATGCACCTTCCCTTTTTCGCAAACCTTTACATTTTCGTATGTATTAAAGCCATAGTTCAGCATTGTTGATGCATCCCCGAAACGGTCCTTCGATGTAGGTGCCTGAAGAACAACAGCGATAAGCTGAACATCGTTTCTTTTTGCGGTGGCACTAAGACAATATTTAGCAATCGAAGTTGAACCCGTTTTCATACCGTTGGCACCTTCATAAAATCTTACAAGCTTATTGGTGTTTGCAAGCTGAAATTCACCGTTTCTGAGTGTATCCATCCAGATAGTAGAAAACTCAAATATTTTTTCATACTTCATAAGCTCTGAGGTAACTATCATTATATCTCTTGCAGATGAATAATGATTGTCAGCATCAAGACCGTTGCAGTTAATATAGTTTGTATTTTTCATTCCAAGCTTTTTTGCTTTTGCATTCATCTCTTTAACAAACGCTTCTTCACTTCCGCACAAGTGCTCAGCGAGAGCTATAGCGGCATCGTTACCAGATGCAACCATCAGACCTTTCATAAGGTCTTTTACGCTCATTTCCTCTCCCGGTGCAAGAAAAATATGCGAGCCTGTTTTATTCGCTGCCGTTTCACTTACTGTTACTATATCCTCAAAAGATACCTTTCCCTGGTCAATTGCTTCCATTACAAGCAAAGCAGTTGTGATTTTAGTTACCGATGCAGGAGGAAGCTTTTCATCAGCATTTTTTTCAAACAGAACTTTTCCGTCGCCTGATGCAAGTATCAGTGACCTGCCTGTAAGTGTTTCCATATCTTTAGCATACACGCTTAGATTAACGCAAAGCGTTACAATTAATACAATTATGGACACAAGCCTTTTCAAATCTATTCTTCCTTTCTGAATATAATAAAAAGACACAGAAATCTTCTGTGTCAATATATGTATATTCTATATAATTTATGCTCTCGGATGTACTTTTTTATAAATATCGACTATACGTTTTCCTGAAAGCTCCTCATACTTTTTTACAGATGCTATCGCTGAATAACCCATAAGCTCCTGTAATGATGAATTATCAATACCGTTGTCCATAAGATGGGCTGCAAAAGAATGTCTGAGCATCTGTGGTGTAATATCTTTTTTTATTGCTGCCATTACCTTATAATGTTTAATAATTTTCCAGAAGCCCTGACGTGTAAGCTTTTTACCGTAAAGATTTGTAAATAGTGAAATGCCCGGCTCACTATGATACGGTGAGCTTTCAAAATACAATTCAAGCGCCTTATGTGCCTGATTACCAAAAGGAACTATTCTCTGTTTACCGTTTTCAATAAACATAATCACATAGTTATCCATATCAAGATTATCAACAGTCAGTTCAATAAGCTCCGAAACTCTGATTCCTGTTGCATACAATAATTCAAGCATAGCTTTATCCCGACGTTCTTTGTAAGAAGTACCTGACGGTTGTGAAAGAAGTCTGTCAACCTCGCTTAATGTCAGGATACCGGGAAGCTTTTTCTCGATTTTAGGTGCAGAAATTCCCGACGACGGATCTTTTTTCATATTTCCGGACATACACAGATAATGATAAAAATTACGTATAGATGCAACAACTCTTGCTACAGTTGCCTGAGATTTTCCCTTATGCTGCAGCTGTGATATGTACTCATATATATCAGTTTTCTTTACTTTTTTATAGCTTATTGATTTTTCCTGAAGATAAACCGCAAAAGCATATAAATCTCTTCTGTAAGAAGAAACGGTATTACCTGACAGCTTTTTTACTTTATTCTGAAAATTAAGATATGTATCTACAGCCTTTTCCAATTATCTCACATCCTTTACACCATTTTACTACAAAAAATCCTTTTTGTACATAGAAATTTTTAGATTTTTATACAGGAATAAACCAACCTTCACACAAAGCTGATAAAAAACAGCATAATGCTGAAATCAAAAAAACAATTGCAAAGGTTATAACACTTACATCCCTTTTAGGGTATCTGCTTTTACCAAAAAACACTCTTGTACATAAGAAACACGAAAACGTAAATCCATAATAGCTTATAATCATAACTGCAAGAATAAGAAAAACAATCTGTGGTAATAAATTTAAAATTATTCCGACATAACTGCTCTCCGATACTGAAATAAGAGCACAAACCCCTGCACCTAATGAAACACCCCTGCTAAAGAGAGTATACAAAATTACCGGAATCCCGGCAACAGACATTCCGCTTATAAATATTATAAATATAATTCTGATATTCTTAAAAAAAGAATCGGTAACTACAGCTTCAAAATTACCCTTATTCTTGAAATAAGACAATATAACATCACTGTTTTCCTCTGTCAGGACAAAATTACTGCTTCCTGCTGAAACGCCCGCCGTAAAGACAGTAAACATTAATATACATATAAAAATATTAATTTTAAAATGTCTTTGTATTTTCTTTCGTACCCTATAAAGCATCCACTCACAGCCTTTACTGATATTTTCAGTAATGTATATGCGGACAAAGATAAAAAAAGTCCGTTGCTTTTAAAAAGCAACGGAGCATTGTATTTATTTATCTTCGTGTTTTAAGAACTCTTCAAGTCTGTTCAAGCCTTCATTTATATTTTCTTCTGATGTAGCATATGACCATCTTACATAGCCATCTGCACCGAATCCGCTACCCGGAACTACGGCAACCTTTGCGTTTTCAAGAAAAACTTCTGCAAATTTATCAGATGAATCTATCACCTGACCGTAAAAGCTTCTTCCGAAAAGCTTTGTAATGTTCATCATAATGTAAAATGCACCCTGAGGTTCTTTGCATGAAACACCGTCGATTGAATTGATTCTTTTACACATATTAATTCTTCTCTGTGCGAAAACCAATCTCATCTTTTCAACCTCATCCTGAGGTCCTTTCAAAGCTTCTATTGTAGCTGCCTGAGCGATTGAATTAGGATTTGATGCAGCGTGAGACTGAAGGTTTGCCATTGCCTTTGCAATATGAGCAGGAGCTGCCGCAAAACCAATTCTCCAACCTGTCATAGCATAGCTCTTTGAAACGCCGTTAATGGTAATTGTACGCTTCATAATCTCATCATTCAAAGAACCGATGCTAATATGTTCACCTTCATAAATAAGCTTTTCATAAATTTCATCCGAAATTACATAAATATCGTGCTTAACACAAATGTTTGCAATTTCTTCAAGCTCTTCTTTTGTATAAACCATACCTGTAGGGTTTGAAGGGCTGTTTAAAATGAGAGCTTTTGTCTTTTCGTTTATAGCTTCTTCCAGCTGATTTGGTGTGAATTTAAAATTATTTTCCTCGCTGGTTTCAATTATATGAGGTACACCATCTGCAATTTTTATCATTTCAATATAACTTACCCAGAAAGGTGCAGGAATAATAACCTCCTCACCCGGGTTAAGAAGTGCCATAAGTGCATTTACAAGAGAATGCTTTGCACCATTGCTGATTATAATCTGTGTTGGTTCATAGCAGAGACCGTTTTCGTTTTTAAATTTTTCAGCTACTGCTTTTCTCAGGTCAAGAGTACCTGATGCCGGTGTATATCTTGTCAATCCGTCATTTATAGCTTTTATTGCCGCATCCTTGATGTTTTGCGGAGTTTCAAAATCAGGTTCACCTGCACCAAAGCCAACTACGTCTACACCCTGAGCCTTCATCTCCTTATATTTAGCATCAATTGCCAACGTCGGCGACGCTGAAACTGACTGTATTTTCTGTGAAATATTCATAAATATGCTCCTATATCAAATTAATTATATATATTGTATAACAAAACCTGCAAAATTGCAAGAATAAAAACAAAAAAATTCAAAAAATATATCTATTAAAATAGTTTTTCATATTTTTATAGTATATTTTTGCAATCAGACTTTCGGAATAATTTAATTTAACCAATTCTTTCATTAAATTTGAATAACCTGATATGTTTTCAAAATCCGAAGTTACTGCATCTATTCCGTCAAAATCCGCACCAAGTGAAACCACGTTCTCTCCTCCGAGAGAAAGAAAGTGTTCAAGATGCTTTATTATGTCACATACATCTGATTTGTCAGTATTATTTAAAAAATACGGATACGTATTAATACCCACAAGACCTCCTCGTTTTACTATTTCAAGAAACTGATGGTCTGTTAAATTACGTAGATTATCACAAATACTTTTCGAATTTGAATGAGATGCTATAAACGGGATTCCTGCAAACTCAGCAACATCATAAAAACCTGCTTCATTGAGGTGAGAAACATCAACCACCATTCTGAGACGGTTCATTTCTTTAACCACTTCTTTACCAAATGGCTTAAGCCCGTCAGTTTTACCTGTTACAGCTCCATAGCCAAGCTCATTTTCATAATTCCAGGTAAGTGTTATAATCCTTACACCGAGATCGTACATTTTTTGAACATTGGAGATTTTACCTCCAAGTGCTCCACCACCTTCTAATGATAAAACAGAATTAACTTTACTTTCCTCAAAATATAACTCTGTTGTATTAAAGCCGAATTTTGCAAGTTCCTTTTTAAAGTTATTTATAACTTTTACGGCTCCGTCAAAAGAATTTAATTTTTCGTCATCCTCAACACAGGTAGCAAAAACCTGTATAAAACTATCATTTTCTTTCAGGTGACTTAAAGACCAATTAAAGTCATTATTATCTAAAGTTTTTCCGGATTTATACATTTTATACGGTAAATCACAGTGTAAATCACCAACTACCATATCTGTGTCCTTCCCACGGAAACCCGTTTTCTATATAATTAATTTCGGATACTTCTTTATTTTCATTAATATAAACCTCGGCTATATCGTACCGTCTGGGGCCGTTATAATCTATGCTTCTCATAAAATGCTGTGAGGTAAGAACTATATTTCTTCTTTTATGAAAATTTACAGCACTTACTCCGCCTCCGTAGGCTTTTGAGCTGCGTGTTTTAACTTCAATAAAAATAAGCTCTTTTTTACGCTTTGCTATTATATCAATTTCTCCGTACCTGCAAGCATAATTTCTTTCGAGAATCCTGAAATGCTTCTTCCTTATAAATTTTGCTACGGCATCCTCACCGAGATCCCCTATCGCTTTATTATATGACATTTCCGTCACCATCTACAATATTTTTCAAAAAAGTAAGTCTGTGCAACGGACATACGCCAAATTCACGGATTTTTTCATAATGAAGCTTAGTAGGATAACCTTTATGTCGGTCAAATTCATATTCAGGATAAAGCTCGTGACACTTTAACATAAATCTGTCCCTGGATACCTTGGCAAGAATTGAAGCTGCCGCAATTGAATTACATTTAAAATCACCTTTTACAATACATTCGTGAGGAATTGTCATATCTTTGATAGCATTACCGTCAATTAAAACAAATTCAGGTGTAATTTCAAGGTTATTCACAGCCTCATTCATTGCCTTAAATGTAGCATTTCTGATATTTATATTATCAATTTCCTTTTCATCTGCAATAGCTATACTGAAGCAAACAGCCTCGTCCATTATTTTATCAAAAAGATAATCACGCTTCTTTTCGGTAAGCTTTTTAGAATCTGTAACACCATCTAAAAACTGTCCGTTCTTCAAAACTACTGCTGCCGCAAAAACAGGACCTGCCAACGGCCCTCTGCCTGCCTCATCCACTCCTGCCAAAAAATTTATACCCTTTTCATAAAGGTTTTTTTCAATTTCGTAGTCCATTACATTTCCTCCGTCGGTTTTTCAAGAGAAATCTTACCTATTTTTGTAGCTCTGAATTCATCAAGAAGCATATTGGCACACCGTTCGGTATTAATACTGCCGCCGCTCATAACACAGCCACGCTTTCTGCCGATTTCTTCTAAAAGGTCGTACGAATCAAGACCTTCGCAATCTATTTTATATCTTTCAAAAATATTATCCGGATAATGCTTTGAAAGCACCTCTAACAATCTACAGGCAAGCTCCTCTACATCCATAATTTCGTCCTTAATGGCGCCTGTAAACGCAAGACGGAAACCAACATTTTCATCCTCGAATTTAGGCCATAATATTCCCGGTGTGTCAAGAAGCTTAAAATCACCTTTAACAGTTATCCATTGCTTACCTGTAGTAACACCCGGTCTGTCCCCTGTTTTTGCTCCTGCTCTTCCTGATAATTTATTTATGAATGTGGATTTACCGACATTGGGTATTCCTACTATCATTGCCTTTATACTTGTATCAACTATACCGCGGTCTTTTCTTTTCCTGTTCTTTTCGGAAAGAATTTTCTGTGTAAGAGGCTGAATTTTTTCAATTCCTTCTCCCGATTTACAAGAAAGCTTTATACATTCAACCCCCTGCTTTTTGAAGTAATCAATCCACAGGTTATTTATATCATCATCTGCCATATCCGCTTTATTAAGAAGCAGTATTCTTGGTTTGTCGGCAGCTATTTTATCTATTTCAGGATTTCTGCTTGACATAGGAATTCGTGCATCAACAAGCTCATAAATCACATCAACAAGCTTAATATCCTCACTTATCTGTTTTCTTGTTTTTGCCATATGTCCCGGAAACCACTGTATCGCCATAAAAAATCTCCATTCTGCCGCCATACGTCGGCACAAATAATAACTAAAGTTTTCTCTTATCCGTATGGTAAGAAATGATAAGAGCTTTTACACCTATATGCATTTTGGTAATATGCGAACATTTTTTCGCACAAGCTATTCAATAAGCCGAAGGCTATTCTAAAAAAATGCCCTTTCGGGCATTTCTCAGAAAGTCTTAATACTTGAAAACGGCCAAAATCTAAAAACCGCTTTTCCTAAAATCTCACTTCGGTGAACAAATCCAACATCCGAAAATCTGCTGTCGCTGCTATGGTTTCTGTTATCACCCATAACAAACACACAATCTTCCTCTACCGTTACAGGAAACTTGACATCTCCTCTCACTGCTGTTGGTTCCTTAATGTACGGTTCTTCAATTTCAACACCGTCAACATAAACCTTATGAGTATTAAAATCTATATCAACCGTCTGTCCTTCAGTTGCAATAATTCTCTTTATATAAGGTGGATGGTTTGCCTGATGGAGAACAATAATGTCACCTTTTTCAGGGGTATAACCAAGCTTCCATACTATAAGCTGATCTTTGTCGTGTAATGTGTTTTCCATTGACGCACCGTCAACCTTTACAACATTAAATATAAACTGTCTGATGAGCAATGCAAGACCAACTGCGATTACTATGCATAAAACCCATTCAAGAATTTCACGCTTCATCGATTTGGCAACTACTTCCTCAACCTCTTCAAAAGCTTCGGTATTTTCAGTTTTTTTATTCCATAAACTCATAGCAAAACCTCCAAACAAACGTTTTTGATAAAATTTATGCCGAACATCTTGTAAAGATGCCCGGCTTAATTTCAGTACAATCAGATTTTTTCCTTAACTTTGGCAGCCTTACCAACTCTATCTCTGAGATAGTAAAGTTTAGCTCTTCTGACTTTACCCTTTCTCACTACTTCAATCTTTGCGATATTAGGAGAATTTACTGGGAATACTCTTTCTACACCTACGCCGAAAGAAATTCTTCTTACGGTTACTGTTTCTGATATACCGCCATGTTTCTTGGAAATGATAGTTCCTTCGTATACCTGGATTCTTTCCCTTGTACCTTCCTTAACCTTTACGTGAACCTTTACAGTATCACCGATAACAAGTTCAGGCAAATCAGTTCTGATCTGACTTTTTGTAATTGAATCAATTATATTCATTTATGCTCCTCCTCTCTTAGCAGGTGTTCATAAAAGTATGGCTCACTTCAGAGGACCACCCTCATTAACTCATTAAGTATATCACAAGATATTTAAAAAATCAAGTGTTTTTTGAAAATTTTTCTATTTATTCTGTAAATATTCATCTATTGCTTTTGCTGCGGTTTTTCCTGCACCCATTGCAAGTATCACAGTAGCCGCTCCCGTTACTGCATCTCCTCCGGCATATACACCGTCAAGTGAGGTTTTCCCTGTTGCTTCGTCAACTATTATTCCGCCCCATTTCTGAGTCTCCAAGCCTTCTGTTGTTGCTTTTACAAGTGGATTAGGAGTCTGACCTATTGCTATAATTACATTGTCAACATCTAAAATAAAGTTTGAATTTTCCTTTGCTACAGGTCTGCGTCTTCCTGAAGCATCCGCTTCACCCAATACCATCTCAACACATTCTATTCCTGTCACATTTCCTTTTTCATCGCCTTTTACCGCAACGGGATTTGTAAGCAACCTGAAAATTATTCCCTCTTCTTTTGCATGATGAACCTCTTCAAGTCTTGCAGGCATTTCTTCCTGGCTTCTTCTGTATACAATATATACATTTTCAGCACCAAGACGTTTTGCACATCTTGCAGCATCCATAGCAACATTACCGCCACCTACTACTGCAACGCTTTTGCCAACACTTACCGGAGTATCGTACTCAGGAAACTTATATGCTTTCATAAGATTAATTCTTGTTAAAAATTCATTTGCTGAATATACCCCGTTTAAATTTTCACCCGGCATATTCATAAATGAAGGAAGTCCTGCTCCTGTTCCGATAAATACAGCCTCAAAACCATCCTCAAATAATTCTTTTACATCAAGTGTTCTTCCTATTACAACATTTGTTTCAATTTCTACACCCAAATCCTTTAATTTGTTTATTTCCTTCTCTACTATTGCTTTCGGAAGACGAAATTCAGGAATACCGTAAACAAGAACCCCGCCGGCTTTGTGAAATGCTTCGAAAATCGTTACTTTATATCCAAGCTTCGCAAGATCACCTGCACAGGTAAGACCTGATGGACCTCCGCCTACTACAGCGACCCTTTTTCCGTTTGAAACAATTTTCTCTTCACCGCCGTCACAATTATTCATAAAATAATCAGCAGCAAATCGTTCAAGTCTGCCTATACCTACTGCTTCACCTTTTATTCCTCTTACGCAATACTTTTCACATTGTGATTCCTGTGGACATACTCTTCCGCAGATTGCAGGAAGCGCACTGGTTTCTTTAATCTTCTTGTATGCGCCTTCAAAATCTTTTTTTCTTATTAAATCGATAAACTGAGGTATTTTTACATTTACAGGACAACCGTTCATACACGGTGCATTTTTACAATTCAAGCAACGAGAGGCCTCTTCAACAGCCATTTCTTCTGTATACCCCAATGCTACTTCCATAAAATTCTTGTTTCTGATATCAGGTTTTTGTTCGGGCATTTTAACTTTTTCGTTTGACATATTAGGCATTCTTAAAGCCCTCCATTCTACATATGTGTTCCTCAAACGACTGTTTTTCCTTATCCTTAAATGCCTGCTGACGCATAATAGCCTGATCAAAATCCACAAGATGACCGTCAAAATCAGGACCGTCAACACAGGCAAATTTTGTTTCTCCACCTACTGTCACACGGCAACCTCCACACATTCCCGTTCCATCTATCATAACAGGATTCATACTCACAATCGTTTTAATGCCATATTCCTTTGTAAGGAGAGCTACAAATTTCATCATAGGTAAAGGACCTATTGCAATTACAAGATCATAGTTGTTACCTTCTTCAATTAACTGTCTCAGTATATCTGTAACAAAGCCTTTATTGCCGTTTGAACCGTCATCTGTTGATATAACACATCTGTTGCTTACTTTTTCGCATTCTTCTTTTAATATAATAAGTTCCTTATTGCGAAATCCGGTAATCATATGAACCTCAGCACCAAGCTCATTTAATTTTTTTGCCTGTGGGTATGCGATAGCCGTTCCGAGGCCACCGCCAATCACTGCTACCTTTTTGTAACCTTCAAGGTGGGATGCAGTTCCGAGCGGTCCGACAAAATCAAGAATTGAGTCTCCTTCGGAAAGTGAAGCAAGCTGATTTGTAGACTTTCCCACCTTCTGAAAAATGATGGTCACACTACCTTTTTCCCTGTCAAAATCAGCTATGGTTAAAGGAATTCTTTCACCAAACTCATCAATTCTGAAAATAATAAACTGACCGGGCTGTGCCTTTTTCGCAACGAGAGGCGAATATATTTCAAGAAGCACTACCTGTTCATTCAAAACTTTTTTAGTTATAATTTCATTTTTTGCATACATTACAGTCACCTGTTTTCTCATATAATTCCACATTCATAATATTATCTGTCTTTTTCAAATTAACACGAACAACTTCATTTCTGGAGGTAGGAAGATTTTTTCCTACATAATCTGCACGTATCGGTAATTCTCTGTGTCCTCTGTCTACCATCGCCGCAAGCTGAATCATCGCAGGTCTTCCGTTTCTCATAACAGCATCCATAGCACATCTTACTGTTCTGCCGGTATAAATAACATCATCAACAAGAATAACACACTTATTCTCAACCGAAAAACCAAGATCACTTTTCTTTATAACCGGATCTTTATCCGGAATATCATCACGGTAAAGAGTAATATCAAGTACACCTACAGGTACATTAACTCCTGTAATAGCATAAATATTTTCACCTAAAATCTCAGCAATCGGTACTCCTCTTGTTTTGATACCTACAAGACAAACATTCTCTATATCACTGTTTTTTTCAACTATCTGATGTGAAATACGCATAAGTGTTCTTTTTATGGTATCCTCATCAAGAATTGTAGCTTTTAGTTTCATATACTATCCTTTCCTCCGAAAAGTAAAAACACCTGTCCGGACACGACAGGGTAAGGAAGTTTATTTTTCTTATCTTGCCGATGTCTCCGCATCAACTTAAAGACTTTCTTTGTAACATAATACCACATTATTAAAAAAAAGTAAATAGTTTAAGAAAAAATTATTAAAAAACACTTGACATTGTGCGCATTTTTTGGTATAATCATTTTTGTTCGGTACGGAGAGGTGTCCGAGTGGTTTAAGGAGCCGGTCTTGAAAACCGGTGACTCGCAAGAGCCGTGAGTTCGAATCTCACCCTCTCCGCCAATTTAATATTATCGCACTAATTATTAGTGCGATAAAAATTTATTCGGAGAAATACCCAAGTCGGCCGAAGGGGGCGGTTTGCTAAACCGTTAGGTCGGGGATTCCCGGCGCGAGGGTTCGAATCCCTCTTTCTCCGCCAATATTGAAAACAACGTGTTTTTTGTTGAAAATATACAAAAACACGTTGTTTTTTTGTTATTTTCGACATTATTTTTTGCGTTGTTCCTTTATTCTGATTTCCACAGAAATCACCGTGGAGGATAAAAGTTCAGTAACTTACGGTATCGGGGTCGTAAAGGATAATGAGCTGATTAAAGAGTTCCGTGACATCTCTCTTGACTATAACAAGGTTAAACGTAATATAATCACAAATAAACTATAGAACACTTATATAAAACAAATTTTATATAGAAAGGAGCGGATTTCATGAATGAAATTCCTGTAATTATGACGTTTAATGAAGCAAGAGCAATACTCAAAATCGGAAAAAATTCAATGCTTGATCTAATTCACAATGGCTACATAGACACCTTTCGTGTGGGTAACCGCTGGCGCACAACCCGCGATGCCTTAATTGAATATCTGAAAGGTTTATAAAAATTTCCCATATGGTTTTCTTTATCATATGGGAATTTAATCATCTGAATCATAATCATTACTATGTCCTATTATCATTTCGTGATATAACTACAGAATTTAAAATAGTTGTGTTTTCAAGCAGTTGCTTATTACTGATAGATATGATATAATACAGATAGTTAAAATTACTATACGAAAGGATAAAAATTATGTGTTGGCATAAAGATTACAAAACAATAACAACTAAAATTGATGACAGAGAGGCAATTATCGTTATCCCTGATAAACCAAATGGAAAATGGGCACTTAAAACGGAATACATAACCGCATTTCCCGATGTGCAAAATGAACTTTTAAGTTTAGGCTACTATGTTGCACATATTAAAAACATTACCCGTTGGCATCATCCCACAGACACAGATGCAAGAGCAAAGCTTGCCGAATATATGGTTAAAACCTATGGTGTCAGTAAAAAATGTGTAATTATAGGTATGAGCTGTGGTGGTATGCAGGGAATTTATTTTGCATCAAAATATCCCGAGCTTGTATCCTGTATGTATCTTGATGCACCTGTAGTTAATTTGCTTTCATGTCCTGCAGGACTCGGAAAAGCAACATCTTTATTTGACGAGTTTTACGAACATACGAAAATGAGTATATCGGAGCTTATCGGTTACCGAAATCACCCACTTGACCACCTTGATAATCTTGCAAAACATAACATTCCTGTTATGCTTGTTGCAGGCGACAGCGACACGGTTGTTCCTTTTGATGAAAACGGAAAATTTATCGAGGATACTTACAAAGCAAATAACTGCACAATCAAAACAATCATCAAAAAAGGGGCAGACCATCATCCTCACTCTCTTGATGACAATTCTCCTATTATTGACTTCATATTAAAATATGACAAATAATTATTAAGACGCAGAGACATTTAGCACTCTGCGTCTTCATTTTTATACTTTTTAATTATCTGCATTTCCAAGGAATAATTCTTTATCATTTTTAATCACCCTTAAAATTCGGCTTTGAAATACCATTAAAAAGTACATAGCATCAAATTCATCTTTTATCCACATTTCATTTTTCTGAACAAAATCTCTGAGTTCAGAATCATCGGCAATTTCATCTTTTTGTACACTATCTAAAGTAAAATTCAGTAAAAGCTCATACAAATCAGAGAAAAATTCAAGCTTTTTCCATGCAAACATTACTTTTGAATCACTTGTACACATTTCTTTTTGAAGAACCGAACGGAAGTTTTTGATTATATCAACGGCTTTTTTGATGCTATCAATATTGTCATTTTCAACAAATGATTCTTCGCCTCGAAAAGCTTTAGGACATCCGTAAACAGATAAGTCTGAAAGATATTCCTTCACCTTGGTATATGCATCACCAAACTCTGCCCTCAATACACTATCAGATATAGCTTCAAAATCGCTTTCTTTATTCCAAAGAGTATCTGCCATAACATTTACACCGAGTGAAGACGGTAAATATGTTCTTTGAACCTTGCAATTCATTAATCCATTTAAACCAATATCCTCCAGACTTTTAATATCCTCACTCAGTATTCTTGCATGATTATACTGTGGAAAATCCAAGTAGTGATCCCACGTAAAATGGTAATCGAAAATCACACTGTCACAAGAAAAATTCTTTTTCCAAGCTCTTAAATATTCTAAATTATCTTCTACTTTAGTCGGGAAAGTAAGTTTATTCAACTCGTATGGAAGCATTTCGCCTTTCTTCGAGGACTTAAAGGATGAAGTGTATGTGCGGGTGATGGGCGCATACTGAAGCAAGAATCTGTCGTTGTTTTTAAATTTTTCCTTTATTGGAGGCCAAAAAGTATCAACATAAACAATGAAAACAATCCTTGTATCAATACCCTCTTTAGTAAGCTTTTCATCAAGCATATTCAGCATCATAACATACCAATCGGAAATACGTAATTTCTTACATTCGTCACACTCACATTTATTATTACTTCCATCAGCTAACCAAAGAGTCTGTGCGTAGCCTCTTAAATAAAGTGTCAAGTTGTCAAGTGAGTCATAATCTGTTAATTGAGTACCGTATGCAATATTTGTGTTGTTAATTTCATAAGCATTTGCATTAATCCAGCCATCGGTTATTGAATATTCCTGATCGCCTGTTTTTCCATCAACACTAAAGTATTTTGTTCCTTCATCAATGACTATTCTGAGATCTGTCCATTCGGCAGATGTATCGGCATCAGACATTACATTTAATGAAGTGTCCTGCTTGTTATTATACATATAAGCAACCCTATTAGTACCTGAAGCTGTAGTAGTTCCGTCTTCATTGGTTACTTCTTTAGTATCTGCCTGGAACATAAGCATTGTCCACCAGTTGTCGGCATCTTCCGATACATTCTTTGTATGAAATTCGCTTCCGTCAGCTTTAGCATATGTAAGGTCACTTTTATTTGGTCTGTTATACTTAAGATAAGACCATGCCTGACCGAATTCATTAGCGCCGCTCTGCTTGAGGCTCATTTCAATTACGATTTTGTTTCCACTTGTGAAATCAATGTCATCAAAATCGAGAAATGCAGTTGGCTGCTCACAAAAATAGTTTGAAATGCCTGATGTTGAGGTAAGTGCGAGAACGCCTTTATCCTCAAAAGTTTCATGGCTTAAACTGTAACTTCCGTCTTTGGCTAAGGTTTCGCCAATAACCCAGCCATTAATGTCATTTTCGAAATCATTTTCGTAAATTACTCTGACATTACCTGTTGCTCCTGTCTGTGTAGCCGCTGTTGCAAAAACAGGTAGCATTGGAAGCAACATACACAATACCAACACCAAGGATAAGATTTTTTTACTTTTCATGATTCAAAACATCCCTTTCATTAATAAATTTTTTATTCAGATGAATCTTTACGATTCATTTAAATACATTAATAAATTGTTAACTGTTCTTCTATATAACGAAGTAATCCGTCATCTGCGCCCATTGTAAAGAGCTTTTCAATATCACTTACTACCGCGATATTATTATTAAGTACCAAATGCTTTTCGAAAATATTTACAAGGTCTTCGAGTGATATGTAATTTGTATATTCCTTATTGATAACAGGCTTTGAAAGCTTGTAATCCTGCCCGTTAACCTTAACGCTGTCAAGTGAACCGTTTGATACAAATTCCATTGCCTTTCCTGAAACTGAAACAATTACGTTGTTTGTTTCTTCATTAAAATCAACTGTAGCTCCGATTGCTTCCGCACCGCTTCTTAAGGGAACATACAAAGTATCATTTTCAATAATTGCTTCATTTTTGCTGCTCTTTACACGCTGACCATTTTTGTACACATAAGGACTGTTTACACAGAATACATATGCGTTCTTTATTCTTGACATCGCTCTGTCTGTATACATACCTATTCTTGTAAACGGAATAGGCTCAAAGTCAGGAATTTTTTCGAAAACTTCTGAATCTTCATTAAGAAGATAATTTCTGTTTTCCATATCGTAGAAGCCGGGATCACCGCCGAATGTTATATTGTTTTCAATAGTTGCTGTTGCCTTAACCTGCTCTGAGGTTGTGGGAAGCGGTGTGTTGATAAGAACATTGTCTGTTGCAACAATATAGTTATTCATATCAGGTTTACCTTCTTCATCTATTACATTTTCAATTCCGGGGAAGGCATTCATCCAAAGCTCGCTCTTAACAGGCACTTGTGCAGTAGTTTCGTGATATACAGTAAAGTTATCGGGGTTACCGTAATTAAATGAACGCGTCAGTCTGAAGGATTCCATACAATTAATTAATATATTATTGTCCATTGAATTGGTCTTCTTATTGATTGAACCCATCTCGGTAGCCTGAGTTGCCCAGGAAAGAGAGAAGGTTCCGTACATAATAGCACCCTTAACACCTTCCCACTCTAAAATTCTTTTATCCGCTACCTCAATTTCCGTAGGTGGAGCATCAAGCTTTGCCGCATCCTCAGCAGGAGTATTTGCATATACACTGGATTCTACTCCAGACTCGATAACAGATTTAATAGTCATAAAGCCATCATTGGGATATCTTGCAATGGTCATCGATTTATCATTTATAAAAAGCTCGGATGATTTGGATTTCGGTGCCGTAATTCCGTATTGTGCTTCAAGGATAGGCATTAAGGTGCTCCAGTAGGAATATGAACCCGGCCATACCGGTGGATTTAATTCCTTAAATCCAAGAGCCTTAAGGTCTGTCGCATAAATGTGCTCTCTTGCATTTTTATCAATGATTTTTGACAAAACCTTTTCATCGGTAACCTTTTTGAAATCATCCCAGGAAAGCGTTCTTGCACCTACAAAATCAACCTTTTCGTCAGGATAGTTTCTGTAGGTAATTCTTGCGTTTTCGGTACCTGAATCCTCGCTTGTAAATTTAACACCCTTTTCAAACATATAGGTACCGCCACGGAAGTAAACTATTGCACCTCCTTCGGGAAGTCCGCTTGTTTTCTTAATTTCGCGAATTTTCATCTGTGCACCTTCAAGTGATTTTAAAGGCTTGTCAATCGTGCCTTCATTTTTATCATCACCGTCTGTTGCAACGTAAAGAACAAGCTTGTCTTTTTCGTCTTCAAATTCAGTTGAACCAATGATTCTTTGAATTTGTGCCTCCTCTTCAGTAGCAATCTCTTCTGTCGTTTCCTCAAGTGGTAGCTCTGTCGCAATTTCTTCCTCTGCATATACTATAGCAGAAGAAAGCAACACAGTAACCATCAGGACAAGTGCCAATAGCTGTCTTAATCGTTCTTTCATACAATCTCTCCTTTGCTTTATTTTACTATTTCAAGTCTTTTTTCAAAAAGATAATAAGCATCATTTTTATCAAGTGTTATATCACAGTTATCAACTATTTCCTGCATATGTTCAACACTGCTTGCCGCAACAAGCGGAATATTTGAAATGTCACAACCAAAATAACAACCAAATAACGCCCGCATAGAATTTATACCGTATTTTTGTTCAATTTCTTTAAAGCGCATATATATGGTTTTATTTATATCGGAAGCATCTCCGCTTAAATCTTTATAAAAAAAACCGCCTGCCTGAGAAGCATATCCAAAAACCGGAACTTTGTTTTTGGAATACCAATTATAATCTGAACAATCCAATTCACGTACAAGCTCTTTTTCACCCCAAGGATATGTAGCTTTATGTTTTAAAGAAAAAGAAAGTTCACTGAATTCAAATTCTTTAAGACCGTGAGTTGCAGCATATTTATTAGCTTCTTCAATTCTTTCGCTGCTCCAGTTGGATGCGCCTATGTGGCGAATAACACCTTTGTCGGTATATTCAGCCAGCATCTCCATTATTTCACCTACCGGAACATTTGGGTCATCCTTATGTAAAAAATAAATATCTATATAGTCTGTGTCAAGATTTTCCAAGCTTACCAGTGAAAATTCTGATAGAAGCGATCCCTTTGTTGCTGTTTTCTCTACCACAGTCATAGGCTGATTTAAGTTATATGACTGCTTTATAGTATCTCCATCTGTTACTCTGCCATTATGTGGGTATAGTGAATATGTAAACTCATGCTTGCACTTGTCTGCTTCAGGATCAGGATCAGTTGCACATTTAAGTATTGTAAGTCCGATTACATTTTCTTCTGAAGAATAGCCGTATTTGCAATCGTTCAAAAAGCTTACTCCGTAGCCGTTATCGGATATATCGACCCATTTATGCATACACATTTCGAACTGCGCTTCATCCCAGCTTCTGTTTTTATGAGTAGGTCTTTCAACATTACCAAACTGTATATCTGCAGTTACAGTATTGGCAAATACATTTACAGGGAAGAGTGTTTTTAATATAAGATGCTCCTCTTTCCAGTCAATTTCTGTTTCAAAATCAATTCTTGGTATGTTATCGTATACAATAATGTTCTGCTTAATTGTAGAATTCATAAATTTTCTTGATACTGTAAGACCTTTTTTTACTCCCTTTTCGTAAGGAACAATATCTATAACATCATCAGCATAATAAGACTTTTGTTTATAGTAGTGTGTAACCTCCCATGCGTCCGACCACTTTGGTCTGTCCTCATAGGCAACAAATCTGTTTCCTGTTTCCGAAAGGATTTCTCTGTCTGCAGATTTATCGAAAATTGATGAAACATTTCCATTTTTGTCAAGATGTATATTAAAATACTTGTTTGAAATCTCATTTTCTGATACTGTTGCATTATTTGAAAAATCAAGAGATTTAACAACCTTATATCCGTGTGAAGGAATACTTTCAACATAAGCAAAGCTGTCGGAAACCTCAACAATTCCATCACCCTCAAAAGGTTTTGGATTAAACACAACATATCCCTCTTGAGAACTGATTTCGGGCACAATGCTGTCATAAACCGTCTTAGTTGCATTTTTGCAGATTTCTTTTACCTCGTTGTATTCAGCCTCTGCAACATCAGAAACCTCTTTAATACAGCTTCCCGGAATAATATCGTGGAACTGATTAAGTAGCATATGCTTCCATGCAACATCAAGCTCACTTTGAGGATATACTCCGCCTCTTAAAAGCATATTCATAACCGAAAGCTGTTCGGTATCAGAAAGCATAAATTCACATATACGGTTTGCTCTTTTGGTTCTTGCAATAGATGTATATGTACCTCTGTGATACTGAAGATATAATTCTCCCGACCATTTTGGTGTTCTGGCGAATTTTTCGCATGATTTGTCAAATTTTTCCTGAGATCTGGTTAAGTAATTGTCAAGTGTGTCCATTCTTGTTTTAGGAATTCCCGGAATACCTTTTTGGAATCTTCGCTGACGCTCAAGCATCTGATAAGTAGGTCCGCCACCGCCGTCACCAAAACCGAAGGTGTGAATTGTTTCGTCATTATATTCCTTGTTTCTGTATATATCCCAGGTGCTTTTTACCTCACGGGCATCAAGCGCACCGTTAATCATAACAAAATCTCTTGATTTTTCAGGAATTACAAAGTCCTTGGTTGTTAAAAACTGTGTAAATATTTCAGTACCATCAATACCCTTCCAGTAAAATGTATCGTTTGGCATTCTGTCTGTATCATTCCAGCTTATTTTACCTGTAACGAAACGGTCAACGCCTGCTTTTTTAAGTATCTGAGGAAGTGCTGCAGAATAACCGAACACATCGGGAATCCAAAGTGTTCGGCTATTAACACCAAACTCATCCATAAAATATTTCTTTCCGTGTACAAGCTGACGAACAAAGCTTTCACCCGATGGAAGATTGCAGTCAGATTCAAGCCACATCGCTCCATCAGTCTCCCATCTTCCCTCTTTCACACGCTCTTTGAGTTCTTCAAACTTTTCAGGTGCCTGCTCCTTTAAAAATTCATACATCTGTGGTGTAGTCATCATAAATATATATTCGGGATAGTGCTTCATAAGATAAAGAACTGTAGAATAGCTTCTTTGAACCTTTTCAACAGTTTGTCTTACAGGCCAGCGCCAGGCAACATCAATATGTGAATGACCAAGACAGTTTACCGTAATATCACCTTTACCGCAGGCTTTACCGTAAAATTCCTCATCAAGGTATTTTATAGCTTTATCAATCGCATTGTAATATTCCTGTGTATACGGCTGTCTGAAATCAATTAAATTTGCCGCAAGTTCAAGATGGTGAAGAATTGTTTTATAATCATCGCTTGTTTTTTCAAGAGCCTCAAGTGCCTCAAACGGTGTTTCAAAATCAAAATATAATTGCTCTGTTTTTTCGTCAACTGTTACAAGTTTGGGTACTGTTGAAGAAACAAGATGTGTCCTTGGCGAGTATACAGGGTCGAGGTAGCAGTAAAATGCAACATCGTATGTTGTATCAGGTTCAAGTATTGTTCTGAAGTGGTTTTCGTCAAGACCTTGTGTCATTTCCCCGTTTAAATATAAAATTGTCTGAACTCTGCCTATGTATTCCTGTTTAAAATCAAGAGCATAATAACAGCCCATTTGAGCTTTTGGGGTTGTTACAGTTCCTCTTATCCAGAAATGAACTGCAAGCTCCTTAAATTCAACAAATTTTTCAAGATTATCCCAAGATTCATCAATTTCAGGAATAATATTATCTGTTTTATAATCACAATACTTAATTTTAAAACCATCAAGCTCAATTGAATTTTTTACAATAAATCCTTCAAGCATTGTAACCGTTTTTAAAGCTTTATCATTTAGAAATCTCATAACTTATCCTCCTCTTATTTTATATATTCTATAAGTTTCTGAACATCTGCGGCATTATTATATACACCGCAGGCAATAAGTCCGTAAAGTGCTGCACCGAAGGATGCTTCCTCCGTATGCACAGGTATTTTCAGTTCGCCGCCGAATTTTTCTTCGAGAATTTTTATGAAGTCTGAATTTTTACGCACACCGTTTCCTGAGCCTACTATTCCCAACTTTTCAGACTTCATCTGTTTGTACATTTCAAAAAGCTCGTTTGCCATGCCTGAAAGCATACCATATGTAAGAGCTGACGGATTGAAATTTTCTGTAGTTATACCTGATATGCTTCCGCAAAGCTGTGGATTTTTTCTTGTGCCTGCAAAACGGGTATCAACCTCAAGAGTTAAATTATCCGTTTTTTGAAGCATTTTATTCATAATGCTGTAAACAGCATTGTCATCAAATGCACCTGTATATTCAAAAATTTCAGAATAGAAATCTTTAAGAAGTGAATAAGCTCTTCCACCGCAAAGGGCAGCTCCAACAATAAGATACTTATTTTCAAAATAAGGTCTTACCTCTATATCCTCACCCGTAACCTTATTTGAAGAAATAACGGAAACCTGACTGCCTGTACCTACATTTATCAAAACATCATTTTCATCTGCAAGAGTTGAAAATACACTTGCCTGATTGTCGCCGATTGCAACACTTACGGGAATATTTTTATACTTACCTGCAATGGTGTAACCATCCGTAACATCTGCTCCGCTCTTGTTTTCTGCACCGAAGCTTGCTAAATCGCTTATATGTATAAGAGGTTTGTAAAGATTACAAAGAGTCATTACAAAATAGTCGTGTATTGTACAAAAATACTCGGCATTTTCAGGTCTGATATTATTTTCTCTGTTATAAAAATCCGTTACATTTCCGTACCCTGTAAAGCTGTTTAAATACTTTGCATATGTGGTATCTTTATATAGCAGATTTCCCCTGCCATCCTGCCAGGTATATAACGGACTTACAGCCTCTCCGTTTTTATCCGTATACACAATTCCATGCATCTGCCCCGTAACACCTATAACCTTGACATCTTCATCTATAAGGCTGTCCAGAATTTCTCTTGCGCAAGATATAATTTTGTCAACCGACTGAATTTTTTCCCAATCGGCAGAGCCTTTTAAAAATGCATTACTGTCTTTGTTAATTACCTTTAAAATCTCGCCGCTTTTTGCATCGCACACAATACCGCATATACTCGTTGTACCTATATCAATTCCTATTGCTTTCATATTCAGCACCCCATAGTTGTAGACTGTAAATCAAGTCTTGTTATTATATCTTGCTGAATTTCAGGAGATAAATCAAGGAAGTTTACAAATGTTCCGTGAATTCTCATAATGTAAACACCGCTCGGAGCATATTTTGACGGATTTGCAAGAACCTTACGGAGAGTTTCAGGTGTTGTTACATTTACATAAAGGTAAAATGGTGATACTCCCTCTTTAAGCTCATTAAAGAACAAAGGCTCTACAACATTATGATAGAATTCTACTCCCTTTTTGCTGTAATCTTCACCTTTAAAATATTTAGGGTCAATTCCTAAGTGAGAAGCGTAACCGCCATTAAATTCCTCAAATGGCAGTTTCATATTTGAAAGCATTCTAAATCCAAGTCCGTTTGACGCTTCCCCATAAAGAGGGTCAACTCCGTAGCCTAGCATATCACGGCTACCTCTTCCGTCAGGTGTTGCACCTACCCAGTAACCGTAGGTAAGATGTGTTGAAGGACTTGAAAAGTCAGGTCTGAAAGAATTGCCAAGATAATTTTTCTTGCTTCTTACTATACTTGAAACCTTGATTGCAATCTCACGAGCCTCGTTATCAACAGTTTCAATATTGTTTCCAAATTTAGGACAAGACAGTAAAAATTCTCTTAATTCATCGTAGCCTTCAAAATTATTTTTAAGTGCATCCACAAGCATTTCTTTACCATCAGGATATTTCTTAACAAACTCATCAATTGCGATAAATGAATCTGCAAGAACACTAAGACCGTGAATTAAACATCCGCTTCCGTTATACTTTGTTCCCTGTACTTTGGTATCACGCATATCGGCACCTGTTTCCATTCCTCCCATAAAACAACTTAAGAATGGTACTTTAAGCTCTGACAATGCTATTGATGCTCCATTCGCGTACTCTGTCATCTTGTTGCAAATTTTATCGAGAGTTTCATAAAATACCTCTCTTATGTTTTCAAGAGAATACTCTGTCTTTTCTATAAGCTTTTCTCCGGTAATAGTAGAAACTCCACCTGTAAGTATCAACTCAAGAACTTTTGGAAGATTAAGCCAGCTGTTGGTTGTGTTACCATTATCTTTACCCATAATAAGAGGTTCCTGACAGCCCGCAACAGAATAGTCAGGGATATCCTTTTCATCAATACCGTTATTTTTAAGCACCTCAAAAAGTGCATCGTCATTAAAAAGAGACGGTGTAAGCACACCGGGTGAGAAGAAAAATCTTCCCATTTCCTCATAAAGCTTTTGGGGTGTGTTTTTATGTAATTTAACTGACAAAATAGGCTGTGGAAGGTTCATATCGTAGTACGCATCCATAATTGCATAGCTCATGGTGTTGGTAAGGTCATTTGAGTCATTATCTCTTCCGCCGATAAGGACATTCTGTGAAATTGCCCAGCTTCTGTCGCCTACATTATAGAACACAAGAAAATGCTTAAATAATTCGCTTGCATCTTCTCTGGTTAATTCTCCTCTGTAAGGTTCAAAAATTCTGTCTGCATTACCTACAGAAAATGCATACGGATTAGGTGCCTGTTCAAGACACATCACAGTCCATAAAAGAATGTAAAGCTGAAGTGCTTCATACAGATTTTCCGCACCCTTTGAAGATATATTTATAAGAGCTTTTTCCATAAAATCAAGCTGAGCTTTTCTTTCATCGGAACAGGTTTTCTTCTGCTCATTTATTATTTCAATATATCTGTCTGCAAGAATTTTAACTCCGCCAAGGGCAATTGCTGCCACTTCAAAAAATTCGCCTTGTTTTTTGTTTGCTTTCTGTATCATTTTATCAATACCATACTTTAAAGCATAACGAAAATCAGGAATAATGTGCCCTGTTACCTGTTCAACAAAGAAAATAACTTCTTTTGTGTAGATTTCAGCTTCACCATAAGTTTTATTGAGCATTTCCACCATTTTCGTTTTTGAAGTAAATTTACGGACACTATCAATACGCTCTTTTGTAAATTCTTCGTTTGGCTCAATATCGTTGTATATTGCCATAGGGTCGCAATAGCCTGAAAAGCCCTCAACTGTAAAGGAAGGATTAATCAGTGCATAGCTTTTTGCAAAAGCATCTCTCTGTGTTCCCACAAAAACTGCATTTTCGCTGATAAATAAAGGCATTTCTTTCAATACCTCACACAAAAGATGTGCTTTCTTTACCTCAGGACTGCAATCCTTATATTTTTCATCAGCAAGCATTTCAGTTTCTTTTGCAACAAACCATCCATCAAGTCTTTTAATTTCTCTTTCTTCTCTGTAAAGAGCCTTTGCCATTTTTGTAAGCTCTCCCGATTTGTATATACCGTACATATTAACTCCTCCTATGTAGTTATTAATTTCAGATTATATTCATTGAAAACTTCTGTAAATTTATTTAAGGTTTCTCTGGGTACAAAGCCGTCTTTAACCTTGTACTGAGTTTTCCATTTTTCTTTTCCGTATTCGTGATAGGTTAAAAATTCAAACACTGTATTACTTGTATCAAACCGTGAAAAATATTTTGCAAATTCTTCAGGTGCATCTGTATTTATTCTGTTTATAAGAGGTATCCTTATATGTTGCTGTCTTTCATTTTTGCAGTTTTCTTCAAAATTATTTTTTATTACCTCGTTACCAACGCCTGTATATTTTTTCAGTATATCGCTGTCATAGTGCTTGAAATCCATTATAAGATAATCGATAAACGGAAGTAATTCCTTAAGCTTTGGAGAGGTTCCGTTTGTTTCTATACAGGTATGTATTTTCTCTTCTTTAAGCAGTTTAAGAATTTCTAAAAGCTCCTTATGCTGAAGTGTTGCCTCTCCGCCTGTAAATGTTACTCCTCCGCCTGAAAAGAAAAGCATCCTGCTTTGTTTACACTCATCAAAAATCTCTTGAATTGTATATTCTTTTCCACCATTAATATTCATACCTTCAGGGTTTGAGCACCATATACATGCCATATTGCATCCCTGAAGGTGATAAACAAGTCGGTTTCCCGGTCCATCCTGACCAAAATTAAAGCCTTTTTGGAAAATTTTCATAGACTCACCTCTCACTATACAGTTTTAGTATACATATATATTTTTGATTATGGAATTGACAAAAAAGAAATATAGATGTAAAATAACGTAAGAGGTGAGTGTATGTATACAGTATTTTCCGAAAATAATAATCACTTAATAACTGAAGCAAATATAAATTTTTACGCATCTCCCTTTGTGCATCCCAAACGTAAAATGAAAGACCATGACTTTATATACATACTTCAGGGAGAATGGAAATTCGGTCAAAATGACGAAGAATTCACAGCAAAAAAAGATAATATTTTAATTTTAAGCGCAAACAATACTCACTTTGGAATTTCACCTTGCCTGCCAAACACCAAAACAATGTATTTTCACGTAAAAGGCGAAAATGATTTTACAAGTAACATTCCCCAAGACGGTTTATGCATAAACAGCCTTTGCGATGTTTCATCAAATTCTGATATTAAAAAATACTTCTCAGAAATTGTAAACTGCTATCTTCAGGGCAAACAAAAAAAAGCAGATATTTTCTTTAATCTGCTTTTATATGAGCTGTGTCAACCTGTAGAAGATACGGAAAACAATATCCCGCTACGTATTAAAAAAATCGTACATAACAGTCCAGAAAAGTTTTTCTCAAACGCTTATCTTGCAAAAAAATGTAATGTTTCTGTCAAAACCGCCGAAACAAAATTCAAAGAAGCCTTCGGCATAACAATACACCAATATATGCTCGATTTTAAAATAACCGAAGCAATTACCTACTTCAAAAATTTTCCTGAAATTACCGTAAAGGAAGTGGCTTTTAACCTGGGATTTTACGACGAATATCATTTCAGCAAACAGTTTAAAAAAATAATGCGTACATCCCCCACCGAATACAAACTGAAAATTCATAATTTATAGTATATATGCACATTCAAAGCTATTGTGGATATGACTCTTTTCACTCTTTCTCCGCCAATATAAGAAACATCGACTTTTTTGTCAGAATTACAAAAAGTCGGTGTTTTTTGTACTTTTTAACAATATTTTACTAATATTATTCATATGTTTTTATGTATTTCAATGTGTTTTGTTACTAAATTTGTTGCTTTTTGTTAAGCCACAAGGAGTACCTAAGTATGTGTCTTCCAGGTAAGACTTGTCGGAAGCTCCGTTACATCCATATTAATTCCGATAGCTTTTGCCATCTGCCCTAAAATACCGTCTGCCTCTTCGGTTATGAAGTGAGGAAAATAATTGTGTCTGTACTCAACAGGACTGTAACCGTTTCTTACTCTTACTCTATTCATCTCATCAAACAGATAATCGTAAATCCTTCTTGTTCTCTTTTCTTACTTTCCCACTTAATAAACCATCAAGCTGATATTTTTCTTCATCTGTCAAACGAATCTTTCTTTTAGCCTTCTCATAATCTTTCTGAAGAGTTTCCTTTCTGTCATATGCTTCAAGCAAATCATCTTCGGTAAATTTTGCAGGACTTTTTTCAGAGCCGACATTTTCTGTCGAACTGCCGTTCTTGACAACTTCACCAACAAAACCATCAGAGCCAAATCCTGTTTTCACCACTCCTTTAACAGACATTTTCCCTGAAGAGTTTTCTTCAATAACTACTCCTAAAACACTATTCTGACCTTTAAGCTTTCCTTTGCCTATAACAGTATAAATGTTACCGTTACTTACTTTTTCTGCTTTACAGATATTCCCCTTCGATATTACTCTTTTTACCGCTGATAAAATTTCAGGGTCCGATATATTTAACAAAATTTCTACGTCACCCAGAGCCGGCGCCGAGGCAATATGACTGTCATCCATATCAATATTATCCTCATCAAATACAGGTTTTACATCATTGAGCCTTGGTGCATTTTCTTTAATAACATCAACAAACCTTGCATAGTTTCCGTCTGCTCTGTCAAAACCTATAACCTCAACACCATTGTTGCCTTTCTTTGTTGCAGTCTCCGCAGTATTGTTATCAACCGCTCCGTTTTTGTTATCAGCAGGCTTATCCAAAACTGCAGTATT
>JAGAJK010000076.1 GCA_017626145.1 Clostridia bacterium | reverse complement strand
ATATAAGGAATGCTGAAAAAAGTTGAAACAAAAGAAAGGAAATTTTAGAATGGAAAAGTTGAAAAATCTGGGGTATTATAACGGAAGGTATGATTTGATAGAAAATATCACAATTCCGATGAGTGACAGAGTATGCTGGTTCGGAGATGGTGTTTATGATGCAACAGCAACCCGTAACGGCATTATCTACTGTCTTGACGACCATATTGACAGATTTTTTAATTCAGCATCCTTGGTTGAAATAGAAATACCTTATACTAAAGACGAATTAAAAAAACTGCTTACAGAGTTAGTTTCAAAGGTTGATACTACCGACACAAATGGCGAAACCTTTTTGTACTGGCAAATTACAAGGGGAGCAAATGTACCGCGTAATCACATTTTTCCTGAAAATACAAAACCAAATCTTTGGGTAACTGTTACACCGAGAAAGCTGGCAGATGTATACCGCAGGGATAAGCTTATATCGTATGAGGATATACGTTTTTATATGTGTAATATAAAAACACTCTGTCTTCTTCCTAATGTTCTTGCATCGGAAGCCGCTAAAAGAGCAGGAGCGGAAGAGTGTGTTATGTACAGAAAAGAAGCGGACGGCATAAAAAACAGAGTTACTGAAGGTGCACACACTAATGTTCATTGTATAAAGGACGGCATTTTATATACTGCACCTCTTGACAATTTAATTCTTCCCGGCATAGCAAGAAAAAATTTAATTAAGGTATGTAATAAGTTGGGAGTTACTGTTAAAGAGGAACCGTTTTCACTTGAGTTTTTAATGAATGCAGATGAGGTAATGCTTTCATCAAGCTCGAATTTCTGTATTGTTGCAACTCATATTGATAATGTTGCTGTAGGCGGAAAAGCACCTGAACTTTTAAAGAAAATTCAGGACGCTTTAGTGGAAGATTATATAATTGAAACAAATTTATAAGAAGATATAAAAAGGAGGATACATTATGAAAGAGAATTGGATATGGCTTGACGAGGTGATTTATCCTGAGTATCAGAAAAGCTTTTATACTCGTTTTAGCCCAAATAAAACAGATTATAATTACTGTGTAGCGGAATTCAAAAAAACTTACGAATTCGAAAAAGAGGTAAAAAGTGTTGAAATTAAGGCAAGTGCCGATTGTAAATATATTCTTTATCTGAACGATGAATATATTTCAACGGGAATTGTTTGCCGTGGTGGCGATTATGCTTTCAAAGGTGTAATGCCTTATGTGTATTACAGTACATATAACAGAAACATTTCAGGAAACAGTGTTTCATTTACTGCAAGAGTTCAGCTTCTGCCTGTTGTTGAGGTAGAGGTTTCTTCCGGTCACGGCGGCTTTTGTCTTGAAGCGGAAATTACTTTTGCAGACGGAAGCAAAACTGTTGTAAACACCGATGAAACCTGGCTTTCAAGAAGGGAAACAAATGCTGTAAGTGCTACAACATATGATTATACGTTAGCAGAAGATGAATTTTCAAATGCTGTTTTGACAGAAAACATATGGAATTTGAAAAAGTCGCCGATTTTACCTATGGCAGAAGAAAAAATTGAGCCGATTTTTTATATGGCAACACCTGTAAAACCAAATGAAACAAAGAATATAACAGTGTATTTTGATAAAATATATTCCTGCTATCCTTGTTTTTCCGTAAAAGCAAAAGGTGAATATGAGATTAAAATGCACATTTTTGAGAATAACGAACCTGAAAACTGGTGTGAATTTGTCAAAGGCAATAAGGATTTGACGTTCAGAAGTATGAAGCTTCAAAGTCTTGGCGGTATCAGATTTGAGATTGAAAACAAAAGTGATGAAGAGTTAATTCTTGAAGATGTACATATTTATTTTTCGCATTATCCCGTAACAATGCAGGGCGATTTTAAATGTAACGATGAAGAATTAAACAAGATTTATCAGGTGGGCGCACATACACTTAAAATCTGTATTCAGTCACTTGAGCTTGACAGTCCACGTCATCAGGAGAATTTAGGCTGTACAGGCGATTATTTTCTGGAAACAATTTTTAACACATATACATTTGGTAATTTCGATGTTACACGTTTCGATATAACAAGAACCGCTGATTTGATGCGTGTTACCGATGCAAGAATGTATCATACAACGTATTCGTTAATATGGATTCAGATGATACTTTACTATTATAAGGTAACAGGTGATAAAACAATTTTTGATGATGTAATTGACGTTGTTTACCGTCTTATGGAAAGATTCCACAGCTATACGGGAGATAACAATCTGATTGAATCACCTTACGATTATATGTTTATAGACTGGATTGCCTATGACGGTTACAGTCTCCATCATCCTCCGAAAGCTTTGGGGCAGGGCCCTCTTAATGCGTTCTACTACAAAGCCTTAACAGACGGGGCAGAAATCTGTAGAATAATCGGAAATACAGATACGGAAAAATTATACTTAAGCCGAGCTGAAAAGCTTTATAAAGCATTTAACGAATTGCTTTTCGACGAAGAAAGAGGCTTGTATATTGCAGGCTTGGGAACAGAGCAGATTTTACCGCCCGATGGTGAATTTGACAATCTTATGCCGGAAAACGTAAACAAGAAGTATTTCGGAATGCATACAAATGCATTAGCTGTTTTATATAATCTGTGCCCTGAAGCACTTGAAAAGGATGTAATGACAAAGGTTATGGAGGATGAAACCTTGATAACCGTTCAGCCATATTTTATGCACTTTGTTTTAGACGCTGTTTACAAGTCCGGACTTTTTGAAAAATACGGAATGAAAACAATTGACCGTTGGAGAAGACTTATTGAAATATGCCCGAAGGCAATGCGTGAAGGGTGGATAAATATGCCCGGCTACGGCTACGATTTCAGCCACGCATGGGGATGTACTCCAACATATCAGCTTCCCTCAAAAGTTTTAGGTCTTGAAATTTTAGAGCCGTCATTTAAGAAAATCAGAATAAATCCCAATCTTTTCGATCTTGAATATGCAGATATAAAAATTCCTACACCTTACGGTGTAATTGAAGCACATATTACAAAAGACGAAACAGTTATCAATGTTCCTGATGAAATAACAATAGAATAAAAAACAGGAAGCTGTAGCAAAACGAAACTCGTTTTGCTACAGCTTCCTTCAGTTTTGCTTTATTTTAACTTTTTAGTTGCAGCCGAAAGGCTTTGTTAAGTGTTTCTTTTGACTTGTGTGGTCTGCGCAGTTTGCTACACTCTCTTATTTTATCTTCCGTCAACCATTTCCTTACGTTTTTTACCTTCGTCAAGAAGTGCGTAAAGTGTTTTTTCGTCATCGTTTTCAAGGGCTGTTTTGTATTTTTCAAGTGAGGATATTAAAATATCAATTTCGTTTATTAAATTATCCTTGTTTTCCAGAAACAGTTCAGTCCACATTGAAGGGTTAAGCCAGGCAACTCTCGTTAAATCCTTGTAGCTGCCTGCCGAGAAGCCTTTATGAATGCAGGCTGTAGGACTCTTAATAAAAGCATTTGAAACAACGTGAGCCATCTGCGAAGTAAAAGCAATCATTTCGTCGTGCTTATCTGCAGTTGTAACAGAATACCTTCCGAATCTGCAGGGGGAGAGCATTTCTGTAACCTTCTCATATAAATCAGGATTTGTGTCTGTTTCGGGCACTAAAACCATTGGTGCACCTGAGAACATATTTTCTTTTGAATATTTAAACCCTGAGTTATGAGTACCTGCCATAGGGTGAGTTCCCATAAATGTATATCCGTACTCTTTTGCAAGACGAAAACCTTCACGGCAAATATATCTCTTTGTACCGCAGATATCTATTACAACGGATTTTTTTGAAAAGTGCGGTGAATAATCTTCTAAAAATTTAACTGCTGCTTTAGGATAAATACTTACTATAACAAGCTCGCATTCTTTAACATTCTTTTTGTTAAGCTTGACATCAACTACTCCTGAAGAAATAGCGTAATCTGTTACTGTTTCATTTAAATCATAAGCATAAACCGTATGGTTATCTTTTTTGTAAGCTTTAGCGAAAGAACCACCAATTAATCCTAAACCTATTATTCCTACTTTCATTGCATTAGTCCTCCTTGCGTATTGATGCGAAAATAAGTAAAAGTATATAAAGGGTTATAATTATAAGAGAAATCTGCGTTAAATTAATTCCCAACGCAAAAAGTATAACAGATGTCTGTATTACAACCGCCAGAACGGGACATAGCCAGGTGTAAACAATTCTGTAAAGCTTAGTCCTGTTTTGGGATTTTTCCGAGTATTCAAGTGAAAAAGTGATAAGAATATTAAGTGCAGCAAGTAAAAGCGGAATAAAGAATACCGCAAAATTCTTATCAGAGTATCCGTTGGGAACTCCACTGAATGTGAAATGAGTTGCCATTTCATCCGGGAGCTTGTTATAAAAAAGCAAGCCTTCGGCAATTGTTACGATACATATGAAAGTGGTAAGAATAAATTTTTTAGTTATAATTTTTTTCATTTAACCAACCTCAAAAAACAAAATTCAGTCCGAACGCCGCGGCAACAAGAGTAGGGATTGCTATAAGCGTTCCGTTTTTTACAAAGCTTTTAAATGTATATTTAATACCTAATCCGTTTAAAATATCTGCCCACATAATTCCTGCCAATGCTCCCACCGGGGTAATTAATGCACCGACGTTGGAGCCTATTATACTTGCATATTCTGCCAACTGTCCCAGACCGGAGCTTTGAGAAACAGAGCAGAATAATACGCTCATAGGTATATTATTTACAAAATTTGCAAATAACGCCGAGGAAAGTGTATAAGTGAGTGCCGGCATAGGCAGATTTGCAAGAAAACCGGCAATAAATTCCGTAACGTGGTTAAAATCAAGTGCAATAACCATAACAAACATCGATAACACGAATGGAATAAGCTGCCAGGGCATTCTGTGCATAGTATTTGAAATTATATGGCTTTTATCGTGATGAATACGACAGAAAACAGCGACAACAGTAAAGAGCAAAACAGCACACAAAAAGCTGATAATCCACATTTCAAGCTCAATATATGAAGCTATTGCAAGAAGAACGGTACACGCGGAGAGAATAAATAAGCCCATAATCATAAGAGGTTTATTTATTTCAATTGCTTTAACATCTGAAATTTCTGCTTTTTTCTTTAAATCCTTCTTAAATAAAAGCAGAATAATTCCAAACGCAGTAACTCCTGCAAGTACAGTAGGAAGAGCCATTATTTTAGTATAGCTGGCAAAATCCGTATTAAAGTATGAGGCAAGGTATATGTTTGTAGGGTTTCCAATAATCAAAAACATACTCCACGTGTTTGCTGCCGTAAACTCCAATGTAAGATAGGGAACAGGGCTTATATTTGCATTTTTTGCGAAATGGCAAATAAATGGTGTAAACGTAAGTATAATTATATCGTTTGAAGTAAAAACAGTTAAAACCGAAACAGTTATATAAAGCATTAAAAAAAGCTTATACTGACTGTTACCTGCAAGCTTTAAGGTTTTTACTGCAAGATACTTGAAAAATCCCGTTTCATCGAGAAAAACAGAAATGGATGTCATTGATATAAATAAAACAAGTATTTTAATCGGGTTTACCGAACCGCTTGAAAGCATAGAATTTATTGCATATGTTGGTGTAATGTTACTAAATAACAACATTGTAAAAGCTCCCAGCAGAGCAACAACCCAGTATGATGAGAAATCTTTTTTTACTATATGTAAAGTAGGCTTTTTCAATATCATTGCAATCATAATAACGCAGGTGATTGCAAAAATAACTGCCACCATATAAGTCTGATTCATAATTTTATCTTCCGTTCAATTAGTGTTAAATTATAATATATAATAATAAACGTACAGCCATATACCAAGACTTAGCGGGACAAAAAAGCGAAACTTTGGTTTCTTTGTTTTGTGGTTAAAAACAATCATTCCGACAGTTGCACCCAGTCCACCTGTTAAAATAGCACAGACAATCAGAGAAAATTCAGAAATTCTACTGAATTTTTTCGTTGCCTTCAGCTTGTCGATTCCGTACAGCAGAAACACAATTAAATTCCATGCTGCTATTACATATCTGAGATAAAGCATACCTATTCTCCTATTGGCTTATACGGTATTGCATTAAGGCTCATATCCGCAAAATTACCTTCAAGATAGTAGTGATAAGCAGCCGCACCTATCATTGCCGCATTGTCTGTGCAGTAAATAAAAGGCGGACAGTAAAATTCCATACCTTCTTTTTCTGCACGTTCCTCAAAGCTTTTGCGAAGTGCAGTATTTGCGGCAACACCGCCCGCAAGTGCTACTTTTTTAACCTTTGCACGTTTTGCCGCCTCAAAGGTGTTATCCGTTAAAATTTCAACAACCGTTTTCTGAAAGCTTGCGGCAATATCGTTTTTAGGCAAAGGCATATTTTTCTGTTCAAGACCGTGAGCATAGTTTATAATAAATGTTTTGATACCGCTGAACGAAAAGTCAAGAGTTTCTTCGTGAAACTTTGGTTTCGTGATTTTTATATTAGCCTGACCTTCTTTTGCAGCTTTGTCTATATTAGGGCCGCCGGGGTACGGTAAGCCTAAAACTCTTGCAACCTTGTCAAAAGCTTCACCTGCCGCATCATCACGGGTTTTACCCATTATGTTGAATTTTCTGTAATCCTCAGAATGGATTATATGGCTGTGTCCGCCTGATGCTACAAGGGAAACAAAAGGTGGTGTAAGTCCCGACAGATAGTTTGCAGATAAATGTCCTTCAATATGGTGTACACCTATTAATGGCTTGCCTGCCGAAAAGGCAAGTCCTTTAGCGTAGGATAATCCAACAAGAAGAGAACCTACAAGACCCGGGGCGTGAGTTACTGCAATTGCATCGATTTCGTCAAGAGTTGTTTTTGCCTCAAGAAGAGCCTCTTTAACAACCGAATCTATAACCTCAACGTGAAGACGTGAAGCCACTTCCGGAACAACGCCGCCGTATTTTTTATGAAGCTCTGCCTGTGAATTTATAATGTTTGACAAAACCTTAACGCCGTCAACCACTACAGCGGCGGCAGTTTCATCACACGAGCTTTCAATTGCAAGAATCTTAATCAATGTATTCTATCTCCTTTGTCATTAAAACAGCATCTTCTGTACGTTCATAGTATTTTGGTCTTAGTCCCACCTGCACAAACCCCATTTTCTTATACAGATTTTGTGCGGCTATATTGCTTTTTCTTACTTCAAGGGTAAGACTTTTAACAAATCCGTCGTTAACATCCTCAATCATTTGCTTTAATATTGCCTGACCCACACCCATTTTTCTGAAATCGGGATGCACGGCAATATTAGTTATCTGAGCCTCGTCAAAGGTCCACCAGTAACCGCCGTACCCAATAGCTCTGCCTGCGGTTTCGGCAACAAAATAATGAGCAATGGCATTATCAAGCTCTTTTTCAAACTCTTTCGGTGACCAGGGTGACGAGAAAGAAAGTTTGTCTATTTCATTACAGTCCTGAAGATGTTTTTTCTCAAGTTTAACTATTTTTATATCCATTTTATCAATCCAAAGTAATTATTTTTCCACCTGCCGCTTTGAAAAGTCTGTTACAAAGAGCAAAGCCTACACCGTCGGCAGGAGGTCGCATAGAGTAAATTTTTGTTAATTTCATTGAATCACATTCTCTTAAAATATCAAACAGTCTGTGACTGCAGTCAAGAGGCGAGTTTATATTGCCGAGAGAAAACTCTTTTTCAGAATTCGTAATTCTGTACTGATCAAAGGTAATAAAACCTGCATCAGGATTTTTCAGCATAAATTCTTTTATTTTTGAAAAATCACCGTCAAGTACAGTTAAATCACCTTTTGGAGCATAATGCTTGTATTTCATACCCGGACTTATCGGTTTGAAATCCTGAGAGTTTTCTTCAATCAGGTGTCTGTCATAGCAGGCAAGAGGAAAAAGCTTTTGAACCTGTTCAAGAGTTATTCCGCCGGGGCGGCATATAACAGGGTTTTCACCCGTTACATCAATAACCGTTGATTCAAGACCTATTTCACATTCTCCGCCATCAAGAATCATTTCTATTTTACCGTTCATATCTTCAAAAACGTGCTCAGCTTTAGTTGGACTTGGTCTTCCGGAAGTATTGGCACTGGGAGCTGCAATAGGAAGATTGCACATTTCAATGAATTTGCGTGCAATTATATTTTCCGGAAAACGCACGGCAACTGTATTAAGTCCGCCTGATGTTTCAGTTGGAACTATATCAGTTTTCCTGAAAATAAGTGTCATAGGACCGGGCCAGAAATTATCTATAAGGGTTTTGGCACAGGGCGTAACTTCCTTTACTAATTCTTCAAGCTGTGACAGGGAGGATATATGCAGTATAAGAGGGTTATCCATAGGTCTCCCTTTAGCTTTGAAGATATTTTTTACTGCATCAGCATTAAGTCCGTTTCCGCCAAGACCGTAGACTGTTTCAGTAGGAAACGCAACAAGACCTCCGTTTTTTATAAATTCGGAGGCTTTGACCAAAACTTCTGTATCGTTTTCAGTTGCTTTTGCAAGAATTGTTTTCATTAATACCCTTCCTTAGCCGGAACTTCAAGAGAATCGTCGTTTTCAATCCAGTCATTAACGTCAATAACGGTATATTTATCCTTGGTGTTTCTTACACACACCTTTTCAATACCCGAATTGATAATAAGTCTTTTACACATAGCACAGGAGGATGCATTTTCAATTAATTCTCCCGTGTCAACCTCTCTTCCTACAAGATAGAGGGTTGCACCTATCATATCACGGCGTGACGCACTTATTATAGCATTAGCTTCAGCATGAACAGAACGGCATAATTCATACCGGGTTCCTCTTGGTATATTCATCTGCTGACGAAGGCAGTAGCCCAAATCAATACAGTTTTTTCTCATTCTCGGAGCGCCCACATATCCGGTAGAAATAATTTCGTCGTTTTTAACAATGATTGCACCGTAATTTCTTCTCAGACAAGTGCCTCTTTCAAGTACTGTTTCTGCTATATCAAGATAATAATTGGTTTTATCGATTCTTTCCATAGAATTTCTCCTTACTGGTTATTTTCAATATCGGTAATCTTCCGGATTCTGTTCTGGTGTCTTCCGCCTTCAAATTTTGCATCAATGTACGCATCGACAATTGTGTTTGCAAGGTCAGGACCTGTTACTCTTCCACCCATGCAGATAACATTTGCATTGTTATGCTCTTTTGTTTTTGCAGCGCTGTATGGGTCAGAACAAAGTGCGGCACGAATTCCCTTATGCTTGTTTGCTGCAATGGAAATGCCTATTCCCGTTCCGCAAATTAAAATACCAAACTCGCAACTTCCGTTTAAAACCTCAGGGCAAACCTTTGCGGCAATATCCGGGTAATCAACAGAATCGGAGGTGTATGTACCAAAATCCTTAACTTCAAAGCCTCTGTCTTTTAAATGCTTTATAACACTTTCCTTTAATTCAAGACCGCCGTGGTCACAACCTATTGCTATCATATTCTGTTCTCCTTTATTTATTTTCCTGATCAACATACGCTTTTATCATATAGTCAGGTTCAATTCTTTTATATTCTTTTTTCAGATACATCTTTTCTGCAAGTATTGCCGCACTTGTGGCTGTGCTCACGCAATAAGCACGCATAGGCATTACTGCATTTGAGCCCATATTGCTCTTAATTAAGTCAACAAATTTTTCCACACAGTCTCCGGTGAAAATGATTTGCTTGTTAAGACAGCTCAGCTTACTGAGAAGAATTGAAATGTCTTCAACATCAGGCTCCATAACCGTTGTAATATTACCGTCAACATACTGATAAAGCGCAAAGTAAACCTGGTTTCTGCGCGCATCAATTAAAGTGCAGATGTAACCGTTGCAAAAGCCGAACATATGGCTCATTGCCTCCATTGTTGATACACCTATAACAGGCTTGTCCTGAGCATCCGCAAGTCCCTTTACCGTGCTTATACCCACACGCAGACCTGTGAAAGAGCCCGGCCCTTGTGTAGCTGCAAATATGTCAATATCACGTGCAGTTAATTCAAGCTGAGCAAGAAGCTTTTCTATGACAGGCATTATAATCTGCGAATGAGCTTTAGTGGGATTTAAAGTAATTTCCCCAAGCAGTCTTCCGTCACTGACAACTGCCGCAGAAGCAGATGATGTGGATGTATCGATTGCAAGAACTTTCATATTCTCATATCCTTTCCGTTTCGATTATTCTGCCCTCACCGTCGTAAGAAATCCTGACAGCATAATAATCTTCAAGTAAATCAAGAGCAATTTCGGGCCATTCTATAACACAAATTCCGTTTCCGTACAAATAACTGTCGATGTCGATTGAATATAAATCATTTTCAGTTTCAAGCCTGTATAAGTCAAAGTGATAAACCGGGATATCTCCGGGATATTCGTTGACTATATTGAAGGTAGGGCTGACCGGCTCATATATTGAGTTAAGTGCCTTGGCAATACCTTTGGTAAAAGTGGTTTTACCTGCACCTAAATCACCCGTAAGACAAACTATATCTCCCTGTTTTAAAGACTGTCCGAATTTAAAGCCCGCTTCGACGGTTTCTTCGGCATTTTTGCATTTTATAACCATAATTACTCCTTTTTGATAAGCTCATATGTACATAATAACACATTTTTCAAAAAAAATAAATATCTATTTAAGAAAATGTTGAAACTTTCCTTAATTTATGGTACAATTAACATAGGTGATTGTATGCTTTATACTCATATTTCACAAAAGAAAACCTCAAAGCTTGTAATGGGCACCGATTATATGGGAACACTTGTTCCTGAGAACGATGTAATGAATTTATTTGACTGCTATTACAATCTTGGTGGAAATCATTTCGATACAGCGCATCTTTACTGCCGGGGCGAAAGTGAACGTCTGGTAGGAAAGTGGCTTAAAACGAAGAATCGTGACGATATATTTGTTTCAACAAAGGGAGGGCATCCTCCTCTTTCGGATATGACAGTATCCCGTCTTGATGAAAAGGATCTCAGATGCGATATCGAAGAAAGCTTAAAACGGCTTAATGAGGAATATGTAGACCTCTATTATCTCCATCGTGACGATATAAACCGTCCTGCAGGTGAAATTATTGAAACACTCAATAAATTCATAAAAGAGGGAAAAACAAAGGCAATCGGCTGTTCCAACTGGAGGGCGGAAAGAATTAAAGAAGCTAACGATTATGCAAAAGAACATAATCTTGAGTGTTTTATTGCAAGCCAGATAAAGTGGAGCCTTGCTGTAACCGCGCCTTGCTTTTCGGATGACCCCACTTTGGTTGAGATGGATGAAAGGGAGCTTGAATTTTACAAAGCTTCAGGAATGAAGGTTGTGGCGTTTGCATCTCAGGCAAAAGGCTTTTTCTCAAAATATGAAAATGGGAATCTTGATGGCAAAGCAAAAGAAAGATATTTATGGGAGAAAAATGTTGCACGGTTTGAGTCGGCAAAGAAAATAGCTCTTGAGCATAATGTACCCGTTGCCGCAATTGTTGTATCTTATATAATTTCACAAAAAAATCCCGATTCACTTCCGATTGTGGGATGTAAGAATATAAATCAGCTTAAGGATACGGCGTTCTGCTGTGATCTGGTTTTAAGTGATGAAGAAATAAAGAAACTTAATATATAAACTAAGGGGAGATTTGTTATAGCTATGCAGAAAAAAGGTCTTTCAGAAAACGACCTTGTCAATTTAACAGAAAAAATACTAAAAAATCGTGTTGATATCAAATACTACCGTGCGGTGGTAAGCTTGCTTGAAAAGGGATATCTTCTTAACGATATTTCAGCGGCTCTTATGATGGCACTTACTCAGGATACAGAAAAAAATCATATGCCTAAAAAGGAAACAAAGCCTAAAGGAAATGCTGTGCAGTCAAAGCCTGCCGCTAAAAAAGAGTCTGATAAGAAAAATGTAAAGCAGGAAGCGTCTGCAAAGAGGAATGAGCGCAGGAAAAGTGTGCCGTCGGCGCCTAAAAAGAATAATCCTCCGCAGAAAAGTGCTCCTGCGCAGAAGAGAAAAAAATTCAGACCGTTGACAAGAAAGGCGAAAAATGAAAACAGTAATACTTGATGCGGCAACATTGGGGAATGATATTGATTTATCACCTATAACAAAAGCCCACGAAACGACAGTTTATCAGACTACAGAGCCTTGTGATGTAGCAGAAAGAATAAAGGATTGCGAGACTGTAATAACAAATAAAATAAAGCTTAGTGAGAGCAATTTAAAGAGCGCTGTTAATTTAAAGCTTATTTGTGTTACCGCCACAGGATACGATAATATAGATATTGAATACTGTAGAAAGAATTCTATTGCAGTATATAACATAATAGGATATTCAACCAACAGCGTTGCACAGGTGACGGTGGGAATGGTACTGAATCTTGTGAACAGACTTGCCGACTATACCGAATATGTAAAAAGCGGTGAATATACAAAAAGCGGTAAAGCCAACTGTCTTAGTCCTGTTTACTGTGAGCTTGCAGGAAAAACCTGGGGAATAGCAGGAGCAGGTAATATAGGTAAACAGGTGGCAAAGGTTGCAGAAGCTTTCGGGTGCAGAGTAATCGCATTTAAAAGAACACCTGATGATGAACTGGAAACAGTTTCTCTTCAAACCCTTTGCGAAGAATCTGATATTATAACCGTACATCTTCCACATAGCAATACAACGGACCGTATAATAGGTTCCGAAATGATAGAAAAAATGAAAGATGGAGTTGTAATTGTCAATACCGCAAGAGGAAAGGTAATTGATGAAGAAGCTGTGCTTAAGGCTTTAAAAAGCGGGAAAATCGGCGGCTTCGGAAGTGATGTTTATCCGTCGGAACCTTTTGATGAAGACAGTGTGTATAATAAATTAAAGGATATGAAAAATGTGTGCCTTACACCTCATATGGCATGGGGTGCTTTCGAAGCAAGAGAAAGATGTGTTAAAGCGGTTGCAGAAAATATGCAGGCATTCTTATGTAACAAACCGAGCAAAAACAGAATTATTTAAAGAGGGGTAATATTTATGAAAAAAATTATTTGTTTGGTTCTTGCGTTGATAACGCTGATGCCCTTTTCGGTAATGGCGGAAGAACATTACGACAAAGGCACGGCAACAACTACAGCTTACCAGGAAGGTACATACTTTGGAGAAAGTGACGGTATTGCCCTTGCAGCAGACTATTCAAAAGAAATGAGCGCGCTGGCTTCAGGTATAGCCCGGATGAGCGATATCATTTATATTCCTGATCCGACTGTAAGAGCAAGTGAATATGCCGGTATTATGCGAGAGGTTATTAACAGTAATCCGGAGTTTTTCTATGTTGGCACGCTTTATAGTTATTATTACAGTAAAGATGAGGAAGACAAGGAAAATCCGGTGGTATTGGCAATTAAGCCTACGTACATAATGAGTACAGCTGAAGCTAAGGCGAAAATTGGCAGAATGAGACAGGAAGCCTCTAAAATTATAAATACATGTATTGATGATTCAATGACAGATTATACCAAGCTTCTGGAAATTCACGATTATTTCTGCCTTAATTACGAATATGATACAACCTTGCAAAAGCATTCTGCATACGACATACTTGTTGATAAAAAAGGTGTTTGTGAGGCTTATTCACTTGCGTACAAGTATGTGGTTTCACGCATTGGTATAAATTGTGATTATGCAGCAAGTGATGCAATGAATCATATATGGAATATGGTGGAAATAGATAACAACTGGTTCCATGTTGATGTTACCTGGGATGACCCTGTACCTAATGTAAACGGCAGGGCAAGACATCAGTATTTTATGGTTGACGACGAAACCTTTAAGGAAGAAGGTCATTATGACTGGGTTTCACAACATATTGCGGATAATGCCACCTATAAAAACAGTCCCATGAGAAATATTGATTCAGCGGTGTATTACAAAAACGGAAAATATTATCATATTGATGATTTGGGCAATTTATGTTGTTCAAGTGACATCTGCAAAGGTGATTGCCAAAAGAAATATAAAAGCGGAAGTAAATATTATATTGCCGATAAAGCAGGTTATTTCTACAAAAAGATGTCATATATTGTAGAATACAACGGATGCTTCTATTTCAGCGAAGCTGACGGTGTTTATAAGCTTGATTATTCAGATGAAAATGCTGTTCCGATACGTGTTTATACTTCTAAAAATAATCAATATCCTGTAGATTTGATTATCACAAACGGCAGACTTAAATTCCATACGGCAACTCTGTATACCGAAGGACGAATGGTTTATTCTCAGCCTATGATGTACTCAACAGAGTATGACGGCCTTTTTGGAGATGCTGACGATAATTCAACAGTAGACATTACTGACGCTGTAATCATTGCAAATTCAACGGTAGATGATCAGGTTATTAGTGATAAGGGATATAAACTCGGTGATGTTGACGGAAATGCACGGGTTAGTATGATAGATGCGATAAGAGTAGCACAGAATACATTAGGAGCAGAGTTTTAATTAATGAAGGATGAAATAACCGTAAGCGAAATTAAAAAACATCTGAAAAGCAGTTTTGATGTTATTTTAAAGGATATAACAGGCTCTACCAATACCGATGCAAAGAATCTGGCACTTGGAGGAGCGAGAGAGGGAACGGTAGTCATTTCAAAAGCTCAGACCGCAGGGAGAGGGCGAATGAACAGAAAGTTTTTTTCACCCGATGACAGCGGAGTTTATATGTCATTGGTGCTCAGACCTGAAACAGGCGGGGAAAAAAGCCTTTTGATAACTACAGCTGCGGCGGTTTCTGTTTCTTTGTCTCTTGATAAGATTTTCGGTATTGACACGAAAATAAAATGGGTTAACGATATTTATTATAATAATAAAAAGGTGTGTGGAATACTTGCTGAATCTGTTTTTGCAGGGGATGACAGCTTTTGTGTCCTTGGTATAGGGATAAATGTGTATCCGCCTGAAAACGGATTTCCTGATGACATCAGAAATAAAGCAGGATATTTAACACAAAGCTTCCGTGGAAATCTGAAAAACAGAATTATAGCAGAAACACTCGAAACCTTTATAGGTATTTACGAAAACATTGAAGCAAAAGAATTTTTAAGCATATACAGAGATAAAAATATGCTAAGTGGCAAAATTGTAGAGGTTCCTTCAAAAGGAAAAGCAAAGGTAATTGATGTGGATGATGAATTTCATCTGGTTATAGAATTTGAAGATAAAACAACAGCATCCTTAATGACAGGAGAGGTAATAATTAATTTATGATACTTGCAGATAAATGGAAAGATTACGAAATACTGAGAACAGGTAATGGCGACAAGCTTGAAAGATGGGGAAGCTTTACCCTTCTTCGTCCCGACCCTCAGGTTATATGGAAAACTAAAATTGATACTTCAAGAGCTGATGCAATTTACAAACGAAGCAGCTCAGGCGGAGGAAGCTGGAATTATAAAACTCAGCTGCCTGAAAGCTGGACGGTTTCATACAGGAATTTAAAATTCAGAGTAAAGCCTACCGGCTTCAAGCATACGGGACTTTTCCCTGAACAGGCGGCAAATTGGGATTTTATCGATGAAATGATTAAAAAAGCAGGAAGAGAAATAAAGGTATTGAACTTGTTTGCTTATACAGGTGGTGCAACCGTTGCGGCAGCTGCGGCAGGTGCGTCTGTTTGTCACGTTGATGCATCAAAAGGTATGGTTAACTGGGCAAAAGAAAATGCCGTTCTTTCCGGACTTGGGGATAAGCCTGTAAGATATATAGTTGACGATGTGTTGAAATTTGTTCAGCGCGAACAAAGAAGAGGGAATAAATATGATGCAATTATAATGGACCCACCCTCGTACGGTCGAGGTCCCGGAGGCGAGGTATGGAAGCTTGAAAATGAGCTTTTCGGACTGGTTCAGGAGTGCGTAAAAGTACTTTCTGACAAACCTCTGTTTTTCATAATTAATTCATATACAACAGGTCTTGCAGCTTCTGTTCTTACTAATATTTTAAAGCTTACAGCAGGTAAAACCTGCAAAATCAAATCGGTTGCAGCAGATGAGCTTGGTATTCCTGTAACGGGAGATAAAATAGTTCTTCCCTGCGGCTCAACAGCAAGATGCATTTTTGAATAACAACATTGGAGGCAGTATGATTTCAGTAAAGAACGTGTCCTTTTCTTACGACAGTGAAGAAAAGGAAGATAGAAAAAAGGTTCTTGATAACGTAAGCCTTGATATTAATCAGGGTGAACTTGTTGCTGTGCTTGGTCATAACGGCTCGGGTAAATCAACTCTGGTAAAAACCTTTAACGGTATTTGCATTCCTGATGAAGGATGCGTTACTGTAGACGGACTTGATACAGGTAATGAAGAAAACTGCGGTCAGATACGTCGGAAAGTAGGAATGGTTTTTCAGAATCCCGATAATCAGATAGTAGCAACAATTGTTGAAGAGGATGTTGCTTTTGGTCCTGAAAATTTAGGCATTGAGTCTGAACAGATAAGAAAAAGGGTGGATGACGCACTGAGAACCGTAGGAATGACTGCGTACGCCTCTCATGCACCTCATATGCTTTCGGGAGGACAGAAACAGAGAGTTGCCATAGCAGGAGTCATTGCGATGGAGCCATCGTATATAGTTTTTGACGAATCAACGGCAATGCTTGATCCCAAGGGCAGAAAAGAAGTAATAGAAACAATAAAAAAGTTAAACAGTAAGGGTATTACAATTATTTTAATAACCCACTATATGGAAGAAGCCGCATTATGTGACCGTATAATTGTGATGAATAAAGGCAGAGTTGAAAAGGACGGTACACCGACGGAAATTTTTGCTGATGCCGAAACAATGCAAAAGCTCGGACTTGGAGTTCCACAGCCGTCACTTCTTGCGTATGAACTGGGAAAACAGGGTGTAAAATTTGAAAAAACACCTCTGACGGCAGAAGAATTTATAAAGGAATTTACCGGAAAAATACGATAAATTTGTTTGAAGGATTTAACAAGGCGTAAACAATGAAAATAGAAATAAAAAATCTTACACATATTTATAAACAAGGAACTCCTTTTGAAAAAAAGGCTCTCGATGATATTAATCTTACAGTTAATGATGGTGAATTTGTAGGTCTGATAGGACATACGGGTTCAGGCAAATCTACACTTATACAGCATCTTAACGGTCTTTTGAAGCCAAGCTCCGGCGAGGTTTTTATCGGAGAGGAGAATATTTTTTCAAAGGGCGTTGATTTAAAAGAAGTACGTCATAAAGTGGGATTGGTTTTTCAGTATCCCGAATACCAGCTTTTTGAAGAAACAGTTTATAAGGATATAGCATTCGGACTTAAAAACTATAAGGTGCCGGAAAACGAAATTGAAGAAAAAATTAAAACAGCGGCAAGACTTGTAGGGCTTGATGAAGAGCTACTGCAAAGCTCACCCTTTGATTTATCGGGAGGACAGAAACGAAGAGCTGCTCTTGCGGGTGTTGTTGCAATGGAGCCTGAAATACTTATTCTTGATGAGCCTGCGGCAGGTCTTGACCCGTTTGGCAGAGAGCTTATATTCAGGGAAATTCAGAATTTGCACAGAGAAAAGAAATTAACGGTTATACTTGTTTCTCACAGTATGGAGGATATCGCACGTTTTGCCGACAGAATTGTTGTGATGCACGAAGGAAAGGTACTGATGGACGGTGTGCCGGCTGAGGTTTTTGCAAAGGACGAAGAGCTTAATAATGCCGGTCTTGATATACCTCAGGTAACAAGGATACTCAACAGTATAAGAAAAATGGGATACGATATAAGAGATGATATTTTCACAGTAGAGGAAGCAGCAAGGGAGCTAATAAAATTAACAGGAGAAAAGAATGCTTAACGACATAACACTTGGTCAGTTTTATCCTACAAATTCAATAATTCACCGACTCGACCCGAGAATGAAAATAGTTCTTACGGTTTTGCTTGTTGTGTTTTTGTTTGTGGCAGACAATCTTTATGGCTTTATACTTATGGCAGCTTTGTGTGTTCTGGCGGTAATCGTTTCAACAATTCCTGTCGGATATATATTAAGAAGCTTCAAACCGCTGTTGTTTATAATTTTTATTACCTGTATGTTAAATGTCTTTCTTACAGATGGCAGAATTTTGTGGCAGTATAGTTTTTTAAAGATTACCTACGAAGGTGTTTACCTTGCTGTTTTTATGGTTATAAGACTGTTTTTGCTTATTACCGTAACAAATCTGCTGACTCTTACCACGTCACCTATTTTACTTACCGATGGTCTGGAAAGACTTATGTCGCCTTTAAAGAAAATCAAAGTTCCTTCACACGAAATTGCGATGATGATGACAATTGCACTCAGATTTATCCCTACTCTTTTAGAGGAGACAGATAAAATAATAAAAGCACAGAGTGCAAGAGGTGCGTCATTTACTTCGGGAAATATATTTGCCAGAGCAAAAGCAATGATACCTATACTTATACCTCTTTTTATAAGTGCTTTTCGCAGAGCAGATGAGCTTGCTCTTGCAATGGAATGCCGTTGTTACAGCGGTGGAGAAAACAGAACACGTATGCGCCGGCTTAAAATACAAGCCCGTGATATTGTTGCACTTTTAATTTCGGTAGTGTTCGGAGTTGCGGTTTTAGTAACAAATACCTTATTCTAACAGAGGAAATTATGAGAAATATTGCATTTATAATTTCATATGACGGAACAGATTTTCACGGCTTTCAGCGTCAAAGGGAAGATTTTACTGTTCAGCAGGCAATTGAAGACGCACTTTTTAAAATTACAGGCGAAGAAATAAATGTTCACGGATGCGGAAGAACTGATGCAGGAGTTCATGCACTTAACTACCTGTTAAGCTTTAAAACGAATTCAACAATTCCTGCGGAGCGTTTTCCAATGGCTGTTAACAGCGTTATTTCTGACGGTGTGTATGTAAAAAAAGCCTGGGAAGCCGATGATGAATTTCACGGAAGATTTTCTGTAACAAGAAAAACCTATGTTTACAGAATCAATAACGGTGAATTCAACCCATTTTTGAGAAATTACACGTGGCATTACAAGTATCCGCTTGATGCGGAAAAAATGCAGCAGGCGGCAAAAGCACTTGTGGGAACTCACGATTTTAATTGCTTTATGGCATCCGGTGGTCAGGTTGAAAGTACCGTAAGAACGATGTTTAATGCCGATGTAACAAGAAACGGTGATATTGTTGAGGTGTCACTTACAGCAGACGGCTTTTTGTACAATATGGTAAGAATAATAACCGGCACCCTTGTTTATGTCGGAGGCGGCAAAGCAGATGTTGGTGATATTAAGAAAATAATAGATTCAAAGGACAGAACTAAGGCAGGGATAACAGCACCGCCTCAGGGCTTGTTTATGAAGAGTGTGGAGTTTGATGATGGAAAAGGATCAGGAAACTAAGAAAAAGAAAAGTAAATATAATTACAAAAAAATTGCTTTAGCAGCAATTATTCTTATAATTGCTGTAATTGTAATCTTTAAGCTTTTAAGCTCTCTTATAAGTCTTATAATGGGGCATAGTATAAGCTCTGAGGCAAAAATCACAGGAACCGATGCAGCAAGTGATTATGACTATTGCAGATATGGAGATGGTATACTGTATGCCAATTCGCAAAGCGTAAAGTTTTATGACGACAATGGAGAGTATCTGTCAGATGTTCTTTTCAGCGCTCATAATCCGTATGTTGAAACGATGGGGGATTATGCAGTCCTTTGTGATATGAATTCTTCAAAGCTTTCTCTTCTGCACGAACGTAAGGATTTGAAGGAATTTGAATTAAAGCAGCCTGTTGTCTTTGCAAAAGTAAATAAAAAAGGTGATGTAGCAGCGGTAACCTCTGAAAAAGGGTATAAATCTTCTGTTTACATATACGATAAAAACGGCAATGAGAAATATATCTGGCATTCAGGTAGCGGATACGTGATTGATTGTGCAGTTTCAGATAAAGGTAATAAGTTTGTTGTGCTTTCGCTTGTTAGTGAAGCCGGAAAGCTCAACTCCGCAGTTACATGGTTTGAAACAGATAAAGAACAGCCTGCAGGACAGGTTATAATTGAAGACTGTTTTGCATATCAGTTAATATATAAAGGCAATAATGCATATGTAATTTCAAATAACGGTCTGTATAAAGCTGATATATCCCAGGTTGTTAAAAGTGTTGACTTTGAGGGAAGAACATTGCTTGCATTTGATACGGATTATGACGGAAATATTGTAACATCCCAGAAAACATCAAATTCAGGTAGTGTTATAATAAAGTATAACAGTAAATTGAAGGAAAAGTTCAGAAAAGAACTGGATTTTGAGGCAGAATGTATAAGCTGTAACGATAAAAAGATTGCTGTATCGGGACAGGATAATATGGCAATTCTCACCTCAGGCGGAAGAGTTTATGCAAAGGGAAGTATGGTAGGAAATGTAAGTGATATTCTTCTTTCCGAAAAAGGGGATAAAATTTACAGCTTTTCGGATGATAAAATTAAAATTTATTCTGTAAAATTAGGGAGATAAGTATGCTTAGTATTGTTTTAGATATTGCAGTGCTTGTGATTTTTTGGTTGTTTGTAATGAGAGGCATAAAAAAGGGTCTGGTAAAAAGTGTACTGGAGCTTTTTAAAGGAATAGCGTCTTTTGTTGCGGCATTTATGTTTTATAAGCCGGTTTCAGAATATATTTTCGAATTTGATTTTGCTAAAAATATCCTTGAAAATTTCAGAAACGGGATAACTGAAAACGTTGCCGTATCTGTTCAGGAGGCAGATATATTCCCAAAATGGGCAGAAAGCTTTATAACGGAAGGCAGTATGAACGCAGGTGTGCTCGTTGCAGACAAGCTCACCGAGTTGGTTTCAAACGTTGCATCAATAGTCATTATTTATGTTACGGTAAGAATTTTATTTATGATTTTCAATTTCCTTTTTGACAAGGTGAAAATATTTAAAATAGGAGAATTGAATGCATTCGGGGGAGCTTGCTTTGGGTTTATAAATGCATTGATACTCATTTATGTAGCTATGCTGGTGTTGTTTTTATTTTCAACCTCAGATGGAGGAGCAATAAACACGGCAATGGATTCTACATATATAGCAAGGCTGTTCTACCACAATAATTTAATCTTGAATTTATTTTTTTAATTGGAGTAATGTTATATAATTATGGAAAATTTGAATGAAAAAACACTTCTTGAGCTTCAGGAAATGGCAAAGGAAATGCAGATAAAAGGGTTTTCTAAATATAAAAAGGCTGAGCTTGCCCAAATGATTTCCGATTTGATGCCCAAAGAAGAAAACACACCTCCTCAGGCTGATGCCGAGGATATGATAATAGATGAAGAAGTAAACAGCCAGAGTGAGCCTGACAGACAGGATACCACTCAGGAGGTTTGCGGTATAATGGATGTTTTAGCCGACGGATACGGATTTTTAAGAGGCGAAAACTACCTTTCCACCTCAAAGGATGTTTATGTTTCACCTACACAAATAAAACGTTTTAATCTTAAAACAGGTGATAAGGTTGTAGGACTGACCCGTGAAACAAGGGGAGAGGAAAAAAATAAACCTTTAATTTTCGTGAAAACGGTTAATAATGAATTGCCTTTTAAAGCCGTAAGAAGACGTCCTTTTGAATACCTTGTGCCTGTTTATCCAAATGAGAGAATACGTCTCGAAAGTGAAAATGATAAAGCAATGCGGCTTATTGACCTTGTAGCACCTTTAGGCAAAGGTCAGAGAGGCTTGATTGTAGCTCCGCCTAAAGCAGGTAAAACAACCTTGCTTAAGAAAATTGCCAATGCTGTCAATAAAAATGCACCTGATATGGAGCTTATTGTTCTTTTGATTGATGAAAGACCTGAAGAGGTTTCCGATATGAAAAGAAGCGTAAAGGGTGATGTTATTTATTCAACCTTTGATGAACAGCCGGAGCACCATATAAGAGTTGCTGAAATGGTGTTCGAAAGAGCACACCGTTTAGCTGAACAAAGACAGGATGTTATAATTTTACTTGATTCACTTACAAGACTTACAAGAGCATATAATTTGGTAATCCCTTCAAGCGGAAGAACTTTATCGGGCGGTATTGACCCGGCGGCGTTTTACGGACCAAAGAAATTTTTCGGTGCGGCAAGAAATATTGAAAATGGCGGAAGCATAACGATTCTTGCAACAGCACTTACTGAAACAGGAAGCAGAATGGATGAGGTAATCTTTGAAGAATTCAAGGGTACCGGCAATATGGAAATACATCTTGACCGTGAACTGCAGGAAAAGCGTATTTTCCCTGCGATTGATATAAATAAATCAGGCACGAGAAAAGAAGAGCTTCTTTTAGATGAAAACGAGCTTAGTGCTATGTGGAAAATAAGACGTTCACTGGCAAAGAAGTCAACTGTAGAGGTTTGCGAAAAGCTGGTTAATCTGATAGATAAAACTACCTGTAATAAAGAGCTTACCGATGCACTTGCCAAAGGACGTGAGTAAATGAAGAAAAACACATCTAAAAATACAAAAGGTAAAATAGTTTCAGCTGCATGGAAGCTCTTTTATGAGCAGGGGTATGACGATACAACAGTTGAGGAAATAATAGATGAATCAAAAACCTCAAAAGGGTCTTTTTACCATTATTTCGAAGGAAAAGATGCTCTGCTTAGTTCGCTTTCATATCTTTTTGATGAAAAGTACGAGGAGCTGATGCAAAGTGAGAAGCTGCCCGAAAACAGCTTTGAGAAATTACTTTACCTTAATAACGAAATGTTTGATATGATAGAAAACCGTGTGGATATTGATTTGCTTACCCGCCTTTTTTCTACTCAGCTTGTAACCAAAGGTGAACGTCATCTTCTTGACCACGGACGTGTTTATTATAAGCTTTTACGTAAAATTGTTGTAACAGGGCAGGAAAAGGGCGAGCTTACCGATGAAATGAGTGCAAACGAAATAGTAAAGCTTTACGCGCTTTGCGAACACGGTCTTATGTACGACTGGTGCCTTGCTAAAGGCGAATATTCCCTTAAAAGCTATGCCAAAAAGGTTATGCCTGTGTTTCTTAGCGGTATCAAATCATTAAAATAAAAAGTTTTTATTTTGGTTTTATAAAAGTTTATATTATCGTACGGTTTAAAAACACGATAAAACAAGAATAAAATATAATAATTCTTAAACAAAGTACAGACTATAGTCTGTACTTTGTTCTGTATTGCATTCTTGTTAAAAGTGTGATATAATCATTTCATATTTTATTAATGGAGGAGATTAAATGAAAATTTTCGCATTGGCTCTTTACTTCGTCGCAATGTTGACAATAGGCGTAGTTTTCTTCTTTAAAGCAAAAAATGCAAACGGAGAAAAAGAGTACTTTTTAGGTGGAAGAAGCATGGGACCGTGGGTTACAGCTATGAGTGCCCAGGCATCGGATATGAGTGGATGGCTCCTTATGGGACTTCCCGGAAGTATCCTGGCAGCAGGTTTAGGTAAAATATGGATTGCTGTAGGTCTTGCAATAGGCACAGCTCTTAACTGGATTATTCTTGCAAAAAGACTCAGAAAATTCTCAAAAGCTGCAAACGATTCTATTACATTACCTCAGTATCTTTCAAACAGATTTGCAACAACAAATCCTACTTTAAGAATTGTTTGTGCCGTAGTATTTTTAATAAGCTTTACAATTTATGTTGCATCAGCTTTTAAAGCAGGTATGGACGTATTTACCAGCGTTGCGGATATTCAGCCTGAAACAGCTCTTATTATTTTCGCTGTGATTGTACTTGTCTATACATTTTTAGGCGGTTTTAAAGCAGTTTGCTGGACGGACTTTTTCCAGGGAATTTTAATGCTTGTAGCACTTCTTGCAGTACCTATTATAATTAAGCTTACACAGAATCTTGATCCCAAAGCACTTGAAATCCTTTACAATGAATCAGCTTTCACAACAAATCCTTTCAAAGCACCACCATCTGAAATTATTTCAGGTCTTGTATGGGGGCTTGGATACTTTGGTATGCCACACATCTTGGTAAGATTTATGAGTATTGAAAAGCCAAGTATGATAAAAAAATCAGCAACAGTTTCAATTGTCTGGGTTATTCTTACTCTCGGAGCTGCCTGCATTATTGCTTATTTCGGCAGAATGATGGTTGGTATGGGTACTCTGGAAGTAGCAAGTCAGGAGCTTATTTTCATTTCTATAGTGAATAAATTCTTCCCGGCATTTATTGCAGGACTTCTTCTTTCAGCTATTATCGCAGCTTCGATGTCAACTGCAGACTCACAGCTTTTGGTTGCATCATCTTCGTTTACAAGTGATATTTATAAATCTGTAATCAAGAAAAATGCAACAGAAAAAGAGCTTTTATGGATGGGCAGACTTGTAGTTGTTATTATTTCTATAATTGCTTATATTATGGTAGCAAGCGGAAAATGCGGAACAATTATGAATATGGTTGAAAACGCATGGGGACTTTTCGGTGCCGCTTTTGGTCCTGTTGTAATTCTTTCACTTTTCTGGAAGAGATTTACATACTCAGGTGCAGTTGCCGGCATTTTAGCAGGTGCAATTGTTGATATAGTATGGCTTGTATGGATTAAAGGCTCAACCGGTATTTATGAAATTCTTCCGGGCTTTATCGCAGGTTTGCTTGTTTCTGTAATTGTAACGCTCATCTCAAAAGCACCTTCAAAAGAAATATGTGATATTTACGACAAAGCTACAGATAACTCTTTAGACGATTAATTTCAGAGTAATAAAATAAAACCTCTACGCATATATTTGCGTAGAGGTTAATTTTTTTATTAAAGGAGAAAAATATGTTAAAAGCATCAGATTTCAGACAAAAAGAAGTTATTAATATCTACGACGGAAAAAGACTTGGTTATGTGTGTGATGTAGATATCGATATGGAAAAGGGAGTACTTAATGCCATAATAGTTCCGGGAAACGGAAAAGTTCTCGGTCTGTTTGGAAAAGATGATGATTATGTAATTCCCTGGAACAAAATAAAAACCATTGGTGACGATATTATTCTTGTGGATTATTCTCTTCCTCCAAAAGTGTAAGATTCCTGATAAGAACGTTTTTTCCGCGCCAGGCGAATGCGCGGTCACCGTAAAGCTTTTTGAATTCCTTATTTGAAAGCTTTTCAAACATATTTTTATTCAGTTTGTGAATTCTGTTGTTATAAAATTCAGGAACAGGAGTTTTTACATATTTGTTCATAGGACAAACAGTCTGACACTTATCGCAGCCAAAAGCATAACCGCTTTCGACAATCAGCTTTTCTTCTGCATCTGAAAGCTTTCCCTTTTTTTGAGTTATTTCAGAAATACAAATGCTGAAATCATTGTTTTTTAGTGCAGGGCATAAATGTATACATTTGTTACAGCCAAGACAACCTTCAGAGCTTGAAATTTCATCGGGTTGGATAAAACTGTCAGCTTTTAAAATTCCTATAAAAATAAAACTGCCGTATTTCTCATTTATCAGAAGATGGTTTTTACCCTTAATACCAAGACCGCATTTTACAGCAGCATCTACCTCCGAAATCGGGTCAACATCAACGAAAGCCTCTGTTTTTATTCCGAAATTATCATAAATATATTCCGATATTCTGTGTAAATATTCTTTAATTACGATATGATAGTCAAGGCTTCTGCAATAAACCGATATATTGGAATTTTCTTCCTCAGAGTCTGTATAGTAGGGAAAAAGAAAAATTATTAAGCTGTCACCGTTATTTTCGGTGAAGCCGGTATATTCAATGTTAAGTCCTTTGGCAAATTGGCGTATCTTTTCTTTTATTTTAATCAAGCCTTTCATTTTCAGAGTAGTAGGTGTGAGCAACAGTAGCAACGGATATTTCCTTAACTCCGCTTTTTCTTAAAACCTTGCAAAGCTCTTTTACTGTTGAACCTGTGGTGTAAATGTCGTCAATAAGTAAAACATTTTTGTAATTATGAGGTTTGATATCAAAAGCACCTTTAAGATTAGTTTCACGTTCTTTTCGTGTTAAAAGACTTTGTGGCTTTGTGTGCCTTATTTTAACGAGCACATTATCATATGGAATATCAGTCATTTCCGAAAGGTGCTTTGCAAGCAGAAGAGTGTGATTAAAGCCTCTTGATATAATTCTTCTCTTACTGGAAGGTGCAGGAATAATTACTTCCGGCTTGAAATTATCAAGATACTTAAGCTTGATTGCCATAAAATGTGCAAAGCTTTTTGCATTTCCGAATCTTCGTGTAAATTTGTAGTCACGGATAGAAAACTGAATTGCTCCTTCATAGTAAAATGGAGATATGTAATTGTCAAACGGAAATTTATCACCGTTACAGTATGGGCAAGCCGGCTTTAACGGGTCAATATCTCTTGGTTTTTTACAGCATTCACAGATTTTTATATTGATTAAATGAGATTTGATACTGCATTTGTCACATATATACGGCATTTTATATGAAAACGGCAGCGGGGCTGCGCAAACGAAGCAGGTAGGAGTAAAAATAAATTTGTTTGCCAATTTCGTTAAATTCAATACAGTAACCTGTCCTTAAAGCCTGAAAATCTTTGAATTTCGCTGTTGTTGTTTATCATATTTCTGAGTATATTTTCACTTCCTACAAGTATAACAAGCTTTGTTGCCCTCGTTATCGCTGTATATAAAAGATTTCTTGTCATAAGCTTTTCAGAGCTTTGATATATAGGAATAATAACGATAGGGAACTCACTGCCCTGACTTTTGTGTATTGTTGTGGCATACGCAAGCTCAAGCTCGTTAACGCAACCGAAATCGTAGATAACCTGTTTGTTATCGTCAAAGGTTATATCAAGAGTTTCAAATTCTTCATTAACGTCGTTAATTATACCGATATCACCGTTATATAAGCCAAAGCCTGCATCATTTTCCTGTTCCCATTCAATATCGTAGTTGTTTTTTGTCTGCATAACCTTGTCGAATTTACGGTAAACCGTATCACCGAAAGACTTTTCGGGCTTGTTGGGTGAATAGGGATTAAGTGCCTCCTGAAGAGCTGCATTCAACGCATTTACACCTACTGCATTTTTTCGCATAGGTGTAAGAATCTGTATATCTGTCATAGGATTTACCCCGTATGCTTTTGGTAGCCTGGAAAGACATAAATCAACAATAGTATTGATTATATGATCGGGGTTGTTCCTGTTAATATAAAAGAAATCTCCGCCTTTTTCGTTGAGAAAAGGGAATTCTCCCTGATTAATCATATGTGCATTTATTACAATCATACTTTGATTTGATTGACGGTAAATCTGTGTAAGCTCGCTTACAATAATACCCTCGCTGTCTATGATATCACGTAAGACGTTGCCCGGTCCTACCGACGGCAGCTGGTCAGAGTCACCAACAAGAATTAAAACAGTTCCAACGGCAACAGCTTTAAGCAGACTGTTGAAAAGAACAATATCAACCATTGACATTTCATCTACGATAATAACATTTGCTTCAATTGGATTTTTTTCATTTTTTATAAATACAGGCGCATTACCGTCTTTGGAAAAATCGGTTTCAAGAAGGCGGTGAAGTGTTTTTGCTTCTTTGTTTGTAACAGAGGACATTCTTTTTGCCGCTCTGCCTGTGGGAGCAGCAAGTACAACCTTCTTTCCCTGAAGCTCCATAGCATTGATAATAGTTTTTATAACTGTGGTTTTTCCTGTTCCGGGACCACCTGTAATAACAGACACAGGGAAGGTGAGTGACGAAAAAACTGCTTCTCTTTGCTTATCCTGTAAAGTAATACCTGCATTTTTTTCTGCTTTTTCCACTACCTTTTTTAAATCCTCTGTGATTTTTTTAGGGTATGGTTCATTAAGCTTTTTTAATTTTTCTGCAGCAGATACTTCTGTGTAATAATAGTACGAAAGATAAACCGCTGTGTGTTTTTCACCTTTTTCAAGAACAATTTGCTTTTCGAGAGCAAGCTCGCTGATAGCTACGGCAATACTGTCATCACTTGCACCAAGAAGACGGCAGGATTTTCCTATGAGAGCCTCATAAGGGTAGTAGGTGTGGCCGGAAAGAGAACATTCAGATAACACAAATTTAACCCCTTCCTTAAGTCTGTAAGGAGAGTCGTAAGTAATACCCATCTGAAGAGCAATTTTATCACAGGTACGAAAACCGATTCCGTGAATATGTTCAGCTAAAAGATATGGATTATCCTTTATTTTTGTTACAGCGTTTGAGCCGAATTTTTTGAAAATTCTCTGAGCAAACAAAGGGCTTATTGAATATTTCTGAAGGAACATAACAATGTTTCGTATACCGAATTGCTTTAAATATTCCTCGTTAATTTCAAAAGCCTTTGTAACGCTTATGCCTTTTATTTCAGCCAGTTTTTCGGGAGCGTTTTCAATAATATCAAGAGAGTTTTCACCAAATGCATCTACGATTTTCTTTGCTGTACCTGAGCGGACACCCTTGATAAATCCCGAAGCAAGATATTTATATATACCGTCAATTGAATTAGGCGGAGCCTTCTGGAAGGCACTTACGGAAAACTGCTTGCCATAAGATGGGTGAACCGTAAAATTGCCTTCAAGAGTTATGGTTTCACCGGGGGAGAGACAAGGCATACAGCCCACAGCTGTAAGCATTTCTCCGCTGTAATCAATGTCACAAACGCAGTAACCGTTTTCTTCGTTGTAAAAAACTATGTTTTCCACCGTTCCCGTAATCGAGATTAACTGTTCCTCCATTATTCCTCCGTTAAAATTTCTTCCGTGTTTTTGATAAATTCAACATTAAAATATCTGTCTGTTATATACTCGGCCTCCCTTGTGCCGGTAAAAGCAGGGGAGATAACGTAAATTTTATAGTTATGATTTTTAGCCAGATAAACAATTTTTTCTCTGTCCTCTTTGCCGTCGTAAAATGTAACAAGGTACGTGTTTTTTAAATAATTTTTGTTTGTAAATGCTTTAAAAATCACTTCTGTCAGACTGAAAAAACCGAATATCAGAAAAAAATATAAAATAAGCTCTTTAATCATATTACCACCTCAGTAATATGATATTATGCTTTAATCCTCTTTGTTACTTATCATCAGCTCATAAACCTGTCTTTTAGGCAAATTAAGCACCGATGCGGTTTCTTTTATGGCACTTTTCTTGTCCATCCCTTCACTTATCAGGGAGTTCACCTTGCTTACTATATCCTCGTCGGTAAGCTCAGCTTCTTCAAAAACAGGAACAAAGCCTTCAACAACAAGAACATATTCGCCTTTTGGCTGATTCTCTTCGAAATATTTGTTTGCCTCTTCCAGGTTTGTGCGCAGAACCGATTCGTGAATTTTGGTAAGCTCTTTTACAACAGCTATTTTTCTGTTTCCTAAAGCATTAAGTAAATCCTTTAACGTAGCTTTAAGCTTGTGAGGAGCTTCGTAAAAAATAAGAGTCTGACGAAGCTCTTTGATTTCTTCAAGATGAGCCTTTCTTGCAGGCTTGTTTACTGATAAAAATCCTTCAAATGAGAATCTTCCTGTAGGGAGACCTGAAACAATCAAAGCCTGAACAAATGCACAGGCACCGGGAATTGGAACAACATCAATTCCTTTTTCGGCACAAAGCTTAACTATATCCTCACCTGGGTCGGAAATGGCAGGAGTTCCTGCATCTGTAACAAGAGCACAGGTTTCGCCTTTTTCAATACGCGAAACGATGTATTCACCTCTTTCGCGTTTGTTGTGTTCAAAATAGCTTACCATTGGTTTTTTGATATCAAAATGGTTAAGTAGCTTTAATGTGTGCCGTGTATCCTCTGCGGCAATAAAATCCGCCTCACGAAGCATCTGAAGAGCACGGGGCGTAATGTCGTTTAAATTTCCTATTGGTGTTGCAACCAGATAAAGTGTAAGCTTGTTCATTTTACTTTTCCTTTTTATATAAATCGGCAATGTTTGCCGTGTAATTTCCGTCTTTATCGTAAATGTAGAGTGGAGGGAGTATTTTAAGCTCTTCGCCTCCGTTTTTAGCACCTTCAATTAATATGAGGCACGGAGCAGTGCCCTCTCGTGCGTAAATCAGCTGTAGTCTCTTAGGCTCAATTCTGTTTAATTTCATGAGATAAATAATCTCGGAAAGTCTTTCGGGCTTATGAACCATTGCTATTTTTCCCTTATCCTTTAGTAAATCCGAGCTTCTTTTGATTAATCCGTCCAATGTACAGGTTATTTCATGTCGGGCAATCGCAACCGCCGAGGTTGGATTCTTTATTCCGCTTCCGTTCTTTTTATACGGTGGATTGCAGGTTATATAATCAAATTCCTTATCAAACAGATCTGTGTTATTAATATCACCGTGGACAATTTCAATCAGGTCATTTAATTTGTTCATCTGAACATTTTCCTCTGCAAGTCTGGCACAAGGAGACTGAATTTCAACAGCTGTAATTTTTTTTGCGTGGCATTTAGCCGATAACAAAATTGGAATAATGCCGTTTCCCGTACCTATGTCAAGAACCTCTGCGTTCTTTTTAGGCAACGCAAAATTAGCAAGAAGAACTGCATCTGTTCCGAAACAAAACAGCTCCTTATCCTGCTTCAGGTAAAGATTATTAATTTGTAAATCATCAATACGGTAATCGGGCATAACTGACCTCTTTAAATATACGTAATTAAAAGTTTTAAGGGCGTGTCAGAAAAAGACACGCCCTTATTTGCTCGTTTTGAATATTAATTATTCAGCCTGAGGAGCTCCTACAGGGCAAACACCTGCACATGCACCGCAATCGAGGCATTCGTCGGCGTTAATAACGTACTTGCCGTCTCCTTCGCTGATAGCGCTTACAGGGCATTCGCCTTCGCATGCGCCACAACCGATGCAATCATCGCTGATAATATATGCCATTACTATACACCTCCTTAATCAATTATATACATTGTATAACAAAAAACGATAATTTACAATAGTTTTTTGAAATTTTTTTTATTCTTCCAGACTTTTAAGATTTTTAAGCTCTTTCATTTCTTCTGCATTGTACTTAACGTGAGCAGATTTTATAACCTGAATGTCATCTACGTGGAAAAGTGTAAGGTTAGTATCGCTGTCACCTTTAAGCTGGATTTTAAGGAAACCCTTAAGAAGGTTAACATCCTTTACAACACCCTCACCTGATGGTGTTTTTACAAGTGAACCTACGTTTGGCGTGTTTTTGTGCAAATCCTCATACGCATCCTGTTCATATTTCAAACAACACATAAGTCTTGAACAGGTACCTGAGATTTTTGTAGGATTAAGTGAAAGATTCTGCTCCTTTGCCATCTTGATTGACACAGGCTCGAAACCGCCTAAATGAGAGGTACAGCACAGCTTTCTTCCGCAAATGCCAAGACCGCCCACCATTTTAGCTTCATCACGCACACCAATCTGACGCAGTTCGATTCTTGTTCTGAAAACAGCCGCAAGATCCTTTACCAGATCACGGAAATCAACTCTTCCGTCTGATGTGAAGTAAAAAAGAATTTTATTTCTGTCGAAGGTATATTCAACATCAACAAGCTTCATATCAAGATTGTGCTTTTGTATTTTTTCATTACAGAGAGCGAAAGCCTCTTTTTCCTTGATTTTGTTTTCTTCTGCCTGCTTGACATCAGCATCACTTGCTTTTCTTAAAACAGGCTTAAGAGGTGAAACAACATTTTCCTCAGGTAACATTTTGTTTGCAATTGAAACCTCACCGATTTCAACACCTCTTGCTGTTTCAACTATTACGTGGTCATTTTTCTGGAATTTAAGACCGATAGGGTCAAAGTAGTAAACCTTGCCCGATTTTTTAAATCGTACTCCTACTATTTCTATCATGAAGAACCTCCCGGGTATTTAAAAGAAAATTGTTTATGGTAAGCATAAAGGAAGCATTCTGCTGAATACGTCGTTTAGCTTCGGTTAAATTTTCTGTTGTTTTACTTATCATTTGTGAAGTAAGATATTCCGACAGCTTTGAAAGTGCAGGAATCATATCACTGTTGATTATCGAATCATTTTTAATTCCCTGTTTAATAAGAATAAGGTCATGCAGAATTGTCTGCATATACATAACAAAAGTATCGAATTCATTTTTACGCTCAACTATATAGTTGGCAAAATCAAAAACTGCGGATTTTTCTTTTCCTGCAAGCTTGTTAAAGAAAATGACAAGCCTTTTTCTGAAATCAAAATCACCGTCACGGTTTAAAAGCTCCTCAGCGTCAAATGGTCTGCCTTCACAGAATTTGCCGCAGAACATAGCTATTTCTCTTTTTTCGGGATACTTTTCAGCTAAAAACCGTCCTACCTCAACTGCAGTCGGAATTCTCAGATTATACCGTTTAAGTCTTGAAATAACCGTCGGCAGTAAATCCTCTTCCTTCTGAACGGCTATAATAATAACGCCGTAATCAGGTGGATTTTCAAGAATTTTCAGAAGTGCATTCTGTGCCGCCTTTGTAAGCTTTGAGCCTTCTTCGAAAATAAAAATCTTTTTGGTATCGCTGTAAGGACGAATATACATTTCGTTAATGCAGTCACGAACAGAATCAATACCTAAAGAAGCCTTGTCCGTACGTATTACAATTTTATCCGGATGACTTCCGATTTTTGTTTTTGCACAGGAAGGGCAAAGACCACAGGCTTCGCCGCTGCTTGCCTCGCATAAAAGTCCGTCTGCGCAGGCGTGAGCGAGATTAATACAGCTTGCCGTTTCACCGCAGAATAAAACTGCGTGGGAAAACGTGTTTTCGGAAATATTCTTTTTTAAATTTGCGACAGTTTCCTCCTGCCACCTTACCGAACTGAAATTCAAATCGCTCCAACCTTTCTAACTAAATTATTATATCAAAGAATACTATTCCTTGTCAAGAGAAAGAAATTGGTATTAAAAAGATACCGCAGAAAACATTTTTGACGTTTCCCGCGGTATTTAATTATTTTATAATATTTTCATTACAGTAATTAATAACTGACGATTCATAAAGCATAATTCCGCCTCGTCCGTCTGTAAAATAAGGCTCTGCGAATGAACCTTCACTCATAGCAGTAACCTTGAATACATCCTCGTAGCCTGCCATTTTATCAATTTCGGAGTAGTGGCTTGTGACATTTGCCATACTGTCCGATACCTCTTCGCCGGGGTTTGAATGAAGTACGATGATTTTACCGAAAGCATTTGTGTAGCCATTACTGTTTTCAACCGCCGCACGCAGAAAATGTTCCGAATAGTCCATTGAAATGTTAAGACTTATAATAAGCTTATAAAAGCTGTCGGGAACTTTTTCGCCGTTTTGCATCTTTTCATAATATGTAAAGAAGTTTTTGTTAAAAATTTCATCAGGGTCAAGACCTAAAGTGTTTTCAATCCATTCAAGAGTATCAACGCTGAATTCAACCATTACGTTATATGGTTGTGTTTCGCAGGGCTCATTAATAGCAGGGACATTTGTTTCCTGCTGTGGCATTTTTGGTGAAGTGATTGTAATTTTCTGTGATTCCTCTTCCCAGCCTACTTCAAAGCCTGCTTTCTGAGCGATAAATCTTGCAGGAATAAAGGTTCTGTCATTGTACATAATTGCGTAAACCGGTAAATTATTTGCAGGGTCAATAATGTCAAAACGTTCGCCATTCCAGGTGAAGTTAACCTCTTGGTCAATGTTAACTTCAATTTCGGTTACTTTGCCATTTCCTTCGGGTTTGGTGTAGTTTGAAGCCTTCTTGCCACCATCTGATAAAGCAACAGTTTTGGTTTCTTCAATCCACTCAACCGCTATTCCCGTAAAATCACACAAAAATCTTAAAGGAACGTAGGTTCTGTCACGGTAAGAAATGGGATAAAGGTACTGATTTGTAACTTCGTCAAAGCAGATTGTATCATTTCCGTCAAAAGAAAAATAAATTCCGGAGTTTTCTGTAACGGTTACATTCTGAGCCGAAGCAGAAAACACGCTGACTAAAACGGATAATAAAATTAAAAGAGAAATAAATTTTTTCATAGTAACCATCCTTTCGTAACTTAAGTATATAATATTTACCTCTTAATGTCAATAAAAATCCCTCCTGAAAAAGGTCGATGGTGATAAGGAAGTATTGTCCTAAAAATCATCTTTTTTACGAATTTCTGCGTTAAAAATGGCTCATATCCGTCAGGATTATGAGCCATTTTCGCCATCGACCTAATCAGGAGAGGAGATTGTCAGCAGCACCCGTTTCCGAAGATGCTGTTACCGTTATTGTTACTTCCGAAAATCCAGATTACGATGATAATAACGATAATCCATACCCAGAAGTTGTTGTCACAGCCGCAGTCGTTATTGTTGTAGCAATTGTTTCCCATTTTGAATTACCTCCTGTCAGCAGCACTCATTTTTCTTGTCATTGTTGCACCAGAATAAAAGAAGGAATAAAATAATGAACCATAAGATTGTGTCCTGGTCAAAGCAATCAAAGAAACTCATAATATAGCCTTTCTGCCCACTTTGTTATTTTTACGCTTATCGTGGGCATATAGGCGCAGGACGAAGGAGTTTGAATCCTTCTTACACTGATATAATATGTTTAATTTGGATAAATGTTACAAAGCTTTGATTGACATTTTTGAAAATTAGAGTTATCATATTAAGTAGTGAGGCTAATAATCTGCGAAAGGAAATTATACAAATGAAAGTACTTGTTTTATCGGTAGCAACTGGTGGCGGTCATTTAACCACAAGTAAAGCAATAGCAAATTATATAAACCAAATCGGTCATGAAGCGATGGTTGTTGATACTTATGAATATATAGCTCCTATTTTAAATACCGGACTTTCCAAAGGATATCTTATGTCTACAAAGTATGCTCCGGGTGTATACGGAAAGGTTTATACCAAATGTGAGAATAAGGATGCTACAAACAAAAGAATATATGCAATAAAAACAATGAACACAATAATAAGGCGTAAATTTGTCAAGCTTATAAAAGATTATAAGCCTGATGCCATTGTCTGTTCACACGTAATGGCGGCACAGCTTGTAGATTCGGTCAGACCTATGTGTGTGGGAGACGATGTTTTAACGGTAGGAATAGTTACTGATTTTACTCTTCACCCGTATTGGGAGGACACAAGCTTTGACTATTATATAACAGCCTCAGAGCTTTTAAATCTGCGTCTTGAAAAGAAAGGCATTTTTGCAGAGCAGATAAAGCCCTTCGGAATTCCTGTGGATTTTAAATTTTCCCAGAAGCTTGATAAGAAGGAAGCACGTCGTATGCTCGGCATTGACGATAAAAAAACACTACTCGTTATGAGTGGCTCTATGGGATACGGAAATGTGATTAAGAATATCCGTCAGCTTGATTCCCTTGATGCGGATTTTCAGCTTATTGTAGTCTGCGGAAATAATAAAAGACTTAAAAAGCGTGTTGAAAACCTTGTAACACAAAAGAAAAAATATGTCTATGGTTTTACGGATAAGGTAGATATTATGATGTCTGCTTCCGAATGTATCGTAACTAAACCGGGAGGACTTACCGTGTCCGAAGCACTCGCCAAGGAACTGCCTATTATTCTGATGAACCCTATTCCGGGGCAGGAGGACAGAAATATGGAATTTTTGCTTAATAACGGAGCGGCTCAGGCGATAAGTTCTACATATCCGCTTGACGAAGCTGTTTACGAGCTTTTCAGTAATGAATGGCGTCTTGAAAATGCAGTAAATACCGTAAAATATTTCAGTAAACCCAATGCAACAAAGGATTTATGTGAATTCATAATAAACGAACTGACGGAGAAATAAAAATGTTTGAATTAGTAAAAGCAAAAAAGGCTCTTTCAAAGGGGAAAAACGAAAAAGCAGAAAAGCATTTTGAAAAAATGCTGAAAAATCCCAATGAAGAAGGACTTGTACTGTATGCTTATCATTTAATAAGAAGCTACAGACCCGAGAAAGCACTTAAGCTCTTTGATGAAGAAATTCTTCCTTTTTTTGAAGAGAATAAGAAGAAGCTTGAAGGTAAAATGAATGTCAAGAACAAAGGTTCTCTGCAAAGAAAAATAAATGCCTCTGAAATTAATATTTATACCAACTATGCAGTAGCGTTGTGGCAGAATAATGATTTAGAAAAAGCGATAGCTGTTACCGAAGAGCTTTTTTCAAGATATAAAACAACCCTGATATACGGCAATCTTGCGTTCTTTTATATATTAGTGCAGAATAAAGAAAAAGCACTTGAGCTTTCATTGCAGGGGTATGAGTTTGCTCCGGATGACGCTACCGTTCTTGATAATTTAGGTTATGCATACTATATGAACGGAAATTATGAAGAAAGTGAAAAAATCTATAAAGTGCTTATGGAAAAGAAACCAACCTTTCCTGATGCATACAGTAACTACTCTGTGGTATTGATTGCTCTCGGCAAAACAGCAGAAGCAAAAGAAATGCTGGGAAAATGTCTGAGATGCAATTTTACTGCACTTACTATGACAAAAAAAGATGATGTTGAAAAGCTGTATAATTCATTATGATCCAAAAAAAGCTGCATCAAAACGAATTTCGTTTTGATGCAGCTTTGATATTTTTAGTTGAAATATTTTTCAAACCATATATTTTTCAATTTAAATTCTTTACCGTCAAGATAAGAAAGAATGGAATTTCTTTTAATATTAAATTTAAGCTTATATGAGTATAAAGCCTGATACTTAAAGCTGGCGTTTTTCTTTCCGCCGTATTTTGTATCTCCCATCAAAGGGAAACCAAGGTATGACATATGTGCCCTTATCTGATGAAATCTTCCCGTAAGAAGTGTTGCTTCGATTAATGCCGAATCTGAACTTTTTTTAATAACAGTAAATTCAGTTTCTATTTCTTTAAACCCATCTTTTGCGGTTTTCGAAATAATAGCTTTTTTGTTTTTTTCATCTTTTTTAAGGTAAGCTTTGAATAATGAATTCTTGAAATCGGGACAGCCTTGCACCATAAGTAAATACCGCTTGTCAATTTCGCGATTTCGTATAATTTCGTTCATTTCACGAAGTGCGGAAGCGTTTTTAGCGGCGATTACAATTCCACCTGTGTTTTTATCTATTCTGTTACAAAAAGCAGGGGAGAAGGAGTTTTCTTTTTCAGAGTCAAATTCTTTATTTTTCATTAAATAATATTTAAGTGCAGAAACAAATCCGCCTTTTTCGGAATCGTCTCCGTGGATACTTATTCCAACCGGCTTGTCAGCTAAAATTATGTTTTCGTCTTCGTATATAACGAATTCTGAAAAAACAATATCAGATTGAATATCGTTTGTTCGTTCACTGCAAACAAATTCATCTTTAATATATAAAGTAAGTACATCACCCTCACTTAAAAAGGTGTCACCGTCAAGCTTTTTCTTATTCAGTTTTATATCCTTTTTTCGCAGGCATTTGTACAGATAGCTTTTGGGCATATTCTTAAAGGTCTTAAGAATAAATTTATCCGCCCGTTGTCCTGCATCGTTTTTATTAATCGTTATTTCTATCATTTTAATCCCCTGTAAGCAGTTGGTATTATAATTTTATCATATTAATGCAAAAAGTGCAAATAAAAATGAAAAGCTTTCGAATTTCGCCACAGCCAGATAAGGAAGTATTGTCCTGAAAATCACCTTTTGTTGAATTTCTGCGTTAAAAGATATCCATATCCGTCAGGATTATGTCCATTTTTTGCCTTGAACTTCATAAAAAAATTCGATTTCAGTATGCAAAGCAGTTTTGAATATCAGATTTTTATATTCAGACAAAGAACAAAAAGCTCGTAATACTGACGTATTACGGGCTTTTTTGATGTAGTATAAATTAAAAATATGGCTTCAAAACCAAAACTGTCTTACCTGGCTGTGGCATTTACTCCAAAAGCTTTTATAATTTTATGAAAGAATATAAACCTTAGCATATCTTCTTCCAAACTGGAAGCATTCTGCATTTGTATCATAACAAAGGTCAATTATATTTCCTTTTATTGCACCACCGGTGTCGGCTGCAACTGCAGCACCGTATGTCCAGGAACCGTCGGGAGCGGTAATATAAACCTTAGAACCTAACGGAATAATTCTTGGGTCAACAGCTATAACACCGTAGGTTGCTCTCATACCGGTTGCTGTAATACCATAAGCCGGATGCGATGGCGACTTACCGCAGCTTGCAGGTGAATATGCAGTAGCAGTTACATTAATAATCTTTGAATAATGTAATTCTTCTCCACCTGATGTATAAATTACACCGCTTGTTTCATCTATAACAGCAGACTGAACCTTTTTGTTATGAGGGTCACGCGCCTTTGTGCCGACTTCCTTAACACTGTCAACTGCGATTTTTACTACTTTTTCAGAAAGCTGAACCTTTGAAACCTCAGTACCGTTTTCGTAACGAACCTTGTAAGTTAACTCGGTAATGCCATCCTGACCTTCCTTTTTAACATTAATCTGGTCCTGGTACATTTCGTCGTTATAAATTGTAATCGTTGTACTTTCTACTTCGACATTTTCGGTAACTGTTTCATAGCTTACACGAATAATCTCAGCGTACAAAATTCCTTCCAGAGTGTACTTCTTGATGTAATCCTCAGAAGAAAGAGTAAAGCCTTTTGATGTCAATAATTCTTTTGTAACAGCTTCGTTTATAGCAAGCTTTGTTTCCTTGCCGTCACAGATAACAATAACTTCTCTGTTACGGTTTAAAGTAATATCCATTCCGTCTGACACAGATGTGTCTGAAGAAGGGGATACTGTGTCGTTTTCACCAAGAACAATTTTCTGTTCTTCGAGAAAAGCACCAACTGTTTCGGCATCAGTAGTAATAAAAGCTGTTTTCTCGCCGTCAATCAGATTAACTGTTTTTTTGGCTTCTGCAGCAAAAGCAGTAATAGCCAGTATTGTTGTTGCGATTATTGCAACAGACAAAGCAAGGGCAATTAATCTACGTATGCCTGTTTTATTTGTATTCATTTTAACCTCCGATTATTTGCAGCGTCAGGATAAAAATCCTGAATATACATAATTTTACACGCCGCTTTTTTTCACAAGTCCTGAACATTGTAACACTTTTTTAACAATTTGTCAAATATTTTTTAATTTTTTCAGGTTTTACGCTATTATTATACGGTGGAAAATAAAGAAATATACGTTAGTTTTAATAAAATAATTACCCTTAAAACCGCATTAAATGGCGAAAATTCCCATAATATGGAAACTTTTCGCAGAATCAGACGCTTAAAATTTTCTTAACATTTTATTTTTCCAAAAATTCTCAAGATATTCTTAAAATAACAAAACTTACATATAATATATGTGTTTTTTCAGATCACTTTTAATTTATCTTCGTTTTTTAGCTTATTAACAATATTTGCAAAAAATTTATGTTTATGATAAAATGAGCACAAAGATGTTTAGTTTAAAAAGGCGGCACAGAACTACCGGGTATTTCATACTTGTTATGCTGAAGGAGAAAATGAGAAAAGTGATAACTATATTTAACAGAAAACAGTTGGTAATTACATACGATATGACTGCTCAAGCAAAAATAAGAGATATTCTGTCGGCAAACAACATTGACTACAGCATAAATTTCGTTAAAGGGTTATGTACTGCTCAACCGGAATATAAAATTTATGTCTGTAAAAAAGATTACGAACAAGCCTGTTACCTGATAAAAGATGTCTTCAAATAAACTTTAAACCCTGAACACTGGACATTAGGGACCAAAGACGAAACCTTAGTATTTATGCGGGTTTGCGGAGTTGTAGTTCGCTCTTCAATGCTTTGAAAAAAGCACGAAACAACTCGATTTCGAAAGGTGGTAGGTATTTATCGTAAATACTAATTGTGAGTGATATGAAGATTATACGCTTGCAATAAAATAAAAAACAAGTATGTTTTTTTGGCAGACTATAGATTTCTATAGTCTGCTTTTTTTTACCTAATAACAGATGAGGAGGGATTATTTTCATGAATTACCAAATGGATTATTTTTACGGACACGAAGCAAATCAATTTACTTTTTTTAGAATACCCAAATTACTTTTTTCAGATGAAAGATTTATTGGGTTATCTTCTGATGCAAAAATTTTGTATGGCCTTATGCTCGACAGGATGGGATTGTCAGTTAAGAATGGTTGGATAGATGAAAAGAATCATGTATATATTTATTTCACTTTAGAGGAAGTAATGGAGTATATGCGTATAGGAAAGGATAAAGGAGTCAAGCTTTTTGCTGAGCTTGATGATGAGAAAGGCTGCGGACTTATAAAGAAAAAGAAACAGGGACTTGGGAAACCTACGCTGATTTATGTAATGAATTTTGTTTCTAACATAGAGTGTCCTGAAAATGGTGATTATGATCCTTCCAATCTTGATGAAAACAAAGCTCAAGAATCCGCCGAAGTCAAGACTTCTATAAATGCCGAAGTCAAGACTTCTACAAATGCCGAAGTCAAGACTTCTGAAAAACCGAAGTCAGGACTTCCGGAAATACAGAAGTCAGCACTTCTGGAAAACCGAAGTCCAAACTTCGCAAAAACCGAAGTAAATAATAATGATTTTAATAATAATAAAAATAATAATACTGATTTTAGTGAGATCCATCCTATCTTATCTTATCAACACGGAGTAACACCAAGAAAAAAAGATGTGATGGATGAGATAAGAGAACGCGAAAAATATAGAGAACTTATTTGTGAAAACATTGAATACGAATTTCTTGCAAAGAATTACGGTGAAAGCGAAGCTACGGGTGTAGTTAATATAATGTTGGATGCAATTTGCAGCAAAAAGGATTATTTAGTCATCAAGTCAGAACAAATACCTCAGATGGTTGTTAAGAGTGTACTGCTTAAACTTGATTACAGCCATGTTGAATATGTTTTAGACTGTATGAAGAAAAATCTAACCAAGGTTCACAATATAGACAGCTACTTGCTAACATCTTTATATAATTCAATTTCAACAATAGATCACTATTACAGAGCAGAAGTAAACCACGACATGTATGGAAATATTTGAAAGGAGCATAAGTCATGAAAGATAATAAGAAAAAAGCAGATGTTAAAATGTCAAGAGAGGAGTATTTGTATCATAATACAGAGATGCTTTTGAAAAAGTATCGTGATGTTGTATGGAGCATTGAAGTATCAGCAATTCAAGCTCAGATAAGTTTTGAGCTGGAAATGGATTGTAAACTTGAAGAATTTTTGGAAATGTCTTATGCTGCCGGTATGGATGTATCCGGAACACAAATTCAGGAGCAGACGAGAACGTTAGAGCGGAACAAAAAGATGCTCAAGATAATAGAAACTGCATTAAATGTTTTGAGGACCAGACATACTAATGGAGAGACATATTATTGGATTTTATACTATACATACTTGTCTGAAAAACCGTGTAAAAGCACAGAATTGATTATTGATAGTATAAATGGCATGGTTGAGGAGTATATGTCATGGACCTCATACTTCAGACAGAGAAAAAAAGCTATCGAGAGTTTAAGTGATATTCTGTGGGGCTTTACATCTAAGGAGTGTTTGCCAATTCTTAATGAATTTTTAACTAAGTGAAATTGATCTGAAACTGATTTGGAATTAAGTTGAAATTAATTTGGAATTATGTTGAAATTAATTTGGAACTAAGTTGGAATTGATTTGAAATTAAATTGGTATTAAATTGGTACTGATTTGCTATTGAAGTGAAATTATTAATGTGTTATAATAGTATCATGAAAAATGTATATTGACGCAAGAGAAGCAGATCAATTTATTGATTTTGCTTCTTTTTTTATACCTATGAAAGGAAAGGTGAAGATTTTTTGTGAGAAAGATATTTATGTATAAAAATGAAGGCGCCAAAGGACAAGTTGATACATTCATTAAAGCTTCTAATATAAAAATAAGAAAGAAGTTTGATTTTATTCTGCGGTATATAGCAGATGAAAGAAATCAGTTCAAAGAACCTTATGTAAAGCATTTTTCAATTGAGAAATATAAACGGCTGTACGAACTTAGATTAAAAGCAGCCGGAACGATGGTTCGTATTATATTCTATAATATAGATGAAAATGTTATCCTTTTAAATGCTTTTATTAAAAGAGACAAGCGTGATACAGAACAGGCTTTGGAACACGCACTGAAACTTATAGAACATCTTGACAGGGTTGCAGAAACTCCTGTTGATTACTTAACGGAGGTGGAAGTAAATTGATTTGTGTATTAACTTTATTTGGAGAAATGGATCTTCAAAATATATTAAAGAAGAAACTTCAGGCCAATGATATATTCTTTATTGAAGACAACTGTACAACTTCAGTTCAGCTTACAACACAGGTTGAAGCAAGAAGCAAAGAGGTTGACGCAGTTGTTATTTATTCTCATGCAATGAATATGGACATCATCAGAGAGTATGTTGAGGAACTTCGTGTGTATACAGAACATCTTCGTGTGGTTCTGATACTTAACGGTGCAAGGACATCATTTTTGAGAAGTCAAATTAATGAATATTGGGATATGAAGCTTGACCTGATATTTGATGATGATGGATTTGATTCTGATGAACTTGTTGAAATCCTTAGAAAAGGCAAACTTTCCAATAAGGACTTTAAGGAAAAAAGAAGGGGCAGCGGATTTGTCGGAGACATTGACGACATTCCGATTCCCGAAGAATATATGGAGCCTCCTAAGGAAGAAAGGAGGCTTTTTAAATTCTCGGAGAAGAAGGAAAAACCTTCTCCAAAGGAAGAATTTACTGACGCTAAATCTTTTTCAGAACCGCAAGGACATTTTACCATCGGTGTGTTTAATGCGGCGCGAGGGGCGGGTGCAACCTGGACCGCAGGAAATCTTGCCAGATATTTAGCAATGCATAATTACAAGACATGTATTGCAGATATGTCATCTACCGGTGCTGTCCGGATGATGAAATTGAAAAACATAGACATTTATGTTGAAGACTTTAATATAGAAGATTTAAAGTCAAAGTATAATGTTACGGTTATTGATTTTGGTACGCCGATTGAAGTTTCGCCGGATGGAGCGAACTTCAAACTGATGAGTCAGTATAAGCCGGAAACGATACAGAGTTTTAACGGATGTGATATTAAGTTGATAATGGGCTTTTCGGATCCTTGGAACATTCAGAAGATAAATTTTTTCTTCATTAATGACACATGGAAAAGCCTGTTTGATAATTCATACTTATTCATTATTGCCGGAAATCCGGAGAGAGTTAAAAAGCTCTTTCCGGAGGGTAACTTCTATAGCCGGGAAGATGATTACAGGGAGCATATATTAGAAGCTCTCAGAAAGGACGAGGATAAATGAAGATATTTCAAAACAAAATTGTAGTTGGAGTTATTTGTATTGTTATAGCAGCAATCCTGGCATTCTTTTTTCTTCCTTCAATAAGTAAGAGTAAAAGTAATACCGAAAAGATTTATGCGGTGAAAAATGCTGTTGCTGAAGGAACGAAGATTGAGGAATCAATGCTTGTAGAAAAAGAGGTTGGAAGCTACGGATTACCTCAGAGTATTATAAAAGACAAGGATAAAATCGTTGGTAAATACGCATCCTGCGACATTACTCCTGATGATTTAATCCTTTCGTCAAAGCTTTCTGACTATGCTGCAAACCAAAAACTTGATAAGGTTATGAGCCAGGGCAATATGCTTGTTACTGTATCATTAGATTCTGTTGCATCAGCTGTTGGTAATCATTTAAAATCCGGAGATATTATTTCTATCGTTGGATATGCAAATGATGCCGTTGTTGTGTATGAGGAATTAAAAGCACTTGAGGTCTATAGCATTGAAAATGAAAATGCTGAAAAACTTGAAGATGTTGAAAATAATGAAGAGGCAGAACATCTTGCTTCAACAGTAACCCTTATCGCAAATCAGGTTCAGGCAGAAAAGCTTATTCAGGCAGAGTATTCTGGTAAAGTCCATGCAGTATTTGTTAAGAGAGGTGCTGTGAAATGAACGCAAAAATCGTAACAGTCTGGGGTGCCAACGGAAGTGGTAAAACAACAGTTGCCGCAAATCTTGCCGCGGCATTAGCTGACAGAGACCTTATGGTTGGAATAATCTCTTCTAAACTTTCTTATGGCGAACTTCAGGGTATTTTCGGAAAGAGAGTTGAACCTGAAAAGGGGATATATAAGGCCATCTCAAATGGATGTAATACAAAAAATATGTTTGAGGCGACGGATAATCCGAATTTATTTATTCTATCACCTCCAAATGTCTTTGACGGAATGCTCCTTACAGCAATATCAGCAGAGACGGTTAAGGAACTGATAGAAGACAGTACAATCCGCTTTGATTACATAATTATAGATGGCAGCGAGGAACTGAATAACCCTGTTTCAAGCATCGGTCTTACAATGTCGAACAAGATTGTAAGAGTATATAAGGTTTGCGCTAAGGATTGTGTGTGGCATAAAGCTATGGAAAATCTGACAGATCTGATTCATATAAGAAGTAAAACAATCACAGTCATAAATGCTTATGATAAAAGCTGTGATAAGATGGCGTTCTTAAATGCGCTTGACACAAAGCCTGATTTTGAACTGCCATTTGTTTCAAATTGTTCGACTTTGACCAATTCCGGCAAGCTTATTTATAACAGTAAATTAGCAAACGGACATTATAAAAAAACAATTCAAAAACTTGCAAGTCAGGTAATGTTAGGAGGTTGATGAAAAATGGTAGAAGTATTTAATATTAATGACCTCATATATAAACTGAATGCAGGGCAGAAAAGTGAAAACACTGATAACCGTAAGGAGCGTACATATAAGGAAGTCCTTGATACTATCCGTCATGTAATCTCTACGAATCACTCGGCAGAACTTATCAATGTTATGTATTCTGAAGAGGCGAAGGAAAAACTTAAAAACCTCATTGTAAGATATCTTAACCAGAACAAAATGTCTGTTCCTGAATGCGACAGCATTTCAGATCTGGCAGATAAGATTTATGAGGATATGGCGGGCTTCGGTATTTTGTCAAAGTATATTACCGAGCCGACCGTTGAAGAAATCAACGTTAATGCTTGGAACAGCATTGAGGTTATTTATCCTGACAGGATAGAGACTTTAGACCAGACATTTATCAATCCTGACGACTGTATGGACAAGATAAAGAAAATGGTATGGCTTGGTGGTAGTATCGTTGACGGTTCTGCTCCTACAGTTGATAGTTTCATCGGTGAAGGTATTCGTATTTCTGCAATCATTCCGCCTTGTGTAGATAAGAAAACAGGCGGTGTTGCATCAATCAGAAGGCAGAAGAAAAATGTTATTACAAGAGAACTTATGATTGAATACGGAAGTGCCATCCCGGAGCAACTTGATTTCCTTTCTCTGTGTGTTAATAACGGTGTTTCGCTTGCTATTGCAGGTTCTACGATCCGGTAAAACAACAGACCTTAGTTATTTGATTGAGTGTCTTGATGTTAAGAAGCGTGTCTACACGATTGAAGATACCAGAGAGCTTAACATTGCAAAGATAAACGAAAAAGGCATTATGGAAAATCGCGTTGTTCAGACAGTTACAAAAGACGGTGTAAATCCTGTTACCATGGATGACCTGTTGAAGAAGTCACTTCGTTTCCATCCTGATGTAATTATACCTGCAGAAATGCGTGGCGGTGAAGCTTTAACTGCCGTTGAAGCAGGTAGAACGGGACACACCATCATAAGTACCCTGCATGCAAACTCCGCACTTGATGCATATAACCGAATTCTTTCCATGTGTGTTTCAACCGGTGTAAGACTTTCAGAAAGCAAACTGCTTGAATTCATATTAGAAGCGATGCCTCTGGTGTTGTTTAAAAGACAGCTCCCTGACGGACGACGTGTCTATGATGAAATCTTTGAAGGATTAAAGGTTGAAAACGGAAGAATCGTAGGTAAGACCTTGTATAAATATGAGATTCAGGAAAATATCTACGATGAAGACGGAAACATAGTTAAGGTTGTAGGTAAACACTGCAGAAAGAACCGTATGTCGGAGTCACTTCTTGAAAGACTTAAATATGGCGGTGCCTCGAACGAAATGCTTGAGGCGTTCATGTAATATGGAGGTGGTACCAATTGCAAAATATTATATGTTTTATCGTGTTCGTGCTCCTTGCTTTAGGGGGCTTTTTTATTTTCGGTGTAAAGCTGCCGAAAAAGAAGAACATCGTATCAATTTCTAAAGCAACCGCGAAGGATAAGCGTAAACATGTAGATGAAAAATTCTCAAAGCTTAGCCTGACCGAAAAGATATACATAGGAATAAAAGACACTGTTGAGATGAGCGGATTCAAAATGAATACCTTTTGGTTTGCGGTTGCTCTCTCAATGTTTGCAGGAATCGGACTTGGTAAGTTCTTGTTCTCTGATAATCTTCTGGCCATTGCCACAGGGTTTGCGGTTCTCCCGATGCCGTATATCGTGTTCAAGGTAAGAGCCAGATGGTACATAAGAAACAGAGATGAACAGCTTGAAAGTTCTATGAACCTTATAACAAACAGTTATTTAGGTTGTAATGACATTATTAAGGCTGTTAATGAAAACCTTGACAAGCTAGATTCCCCAAAACCATTTGCTGAGTTTGTGACGGATGTAACCCTCATCGACTCAAACATTAAAAGAGCACTGATGAAGCTTGAAGTAAAAATCAAAAACAAATATTTTTCCGAATGGATTGATATTTTGGTTCTCGCTCAGGAAAAATCAGGAGATTACCGTTTTATATTACCGGCAGTTGTTCAATCCATGAACGATGCAAAAAGACTGCAAATAGAAGCGGACACAGTTATGATGGCTGTGTGGAGAGATTACTTCACCTCCGTAATTCTTTCGTTTTCTATCATTCCGCTACTAAAGTGGTCTAATGCAACGTGGTTTGATATTTTAGTCGGTTCAGCAGTTGGAAAGATACTTATCATTCTGATGCTGATTATGACGGTAATCTCAGCTTTTATCACACTCAAGGTAAATAAACCGCTTTAAGGAGGATGTAAATGATTTATTTTCTTATTTTTATAGCCCTTGCAGGCGGTTTGTTTATAGTTTCCTCGGAGGCATTGGGATTGCCTCCGATTGCTACTGCTAAAGGTGTTAAAACCGCGGTCAAAAGTCAACAGTCCCTCCTAGACTCACTTTTGACTGTGGTTGTAATGCCGATTGTAAAGATTGTTTCACCGTTTATGATGATAGCGGAATACAAGGAAAAACGCATGGAGAAACAACTGAGAAGAGCGGGCATTCCGCTTACTCCTAAAGAGTACTATGCAAGGTCGATTGTTATGGCAGTGTTAGCAACAGCAATAACATATATTATGCTGGTGCTTACTGTTAAGAGTATGAGCCTTGTAGCAGTTGTACTCGGTGTGGTTGTGTATTTCCATTTCCATGGTGAAATTAAAGACAAGCTGAAAGCAAAGGACAAATTGATCGAGGCAGAACTTCCAAAGTTCATAAGAGCTATAGTTCAGGGCCTCAGGACAGAAAAAGATATTATTAAACTTTTAGAGACCTATCAAATGTAGCAATGTCATATAAGGATAGATTTGTGGTCACACAGGAGGATTACATTGATATTTCCGCGATTGATAAATTCTATGCATCCCTATCAAATCCACTGACATTATCTGAAATTGATACCGGCAAGCTTGCTTTTAATACCGATAAGGTATTTGACGATACCTTAAAAAGAGAACTAAACTTATTTAAAATTATCGGTGGCCTTTCAGGATGCAAGGCGACTTTTGAGCCTGTATGTTATTTTCGTATCTATCGAAATATAGCTCTTGTAGGTGGATATACGAAGTACGAAAGAACATATCAGGATGCAGACGCAGCCTATTGGCGGTATATATGTAAGGTAGAGGATATGACAAAAGAAATCGTTCCGTATCATACCCGCCTTGCTTATCTTGAAAAAACAAGGCAGATGTATAATAACATGAATGCCGATAACCGTTTCAAAGTCTTTCTTTTAGTAGACGGCGAAATCAATTCAATCTGGGAAAGAGGTGCTTAAATGATGAAACGTATTATTTCTATTGTTCTGACTGCAGCACTTCTTTTAACGGCTTTAACTGTGTTTGCTGAAGATGCAGAGGTACAGAGCATTAAGATAGGTATTACATCAGCTACGATGAAACCGGGAGAAACGCAGAAAATGATTATCTCTGTTACTCCCACAAATGCAAATCCTGTGCTTGAGTATGAGTCCGATAATCCCGATGTTGTGACCGCAGCAATCGGTACACTGATTGCCAATAGCGAAGGTGTTGCAAATATCACCGTTAGAGTAAGCGGAACAGAAATTCAGGATAGTGTGCAGGTGACAGTATCTAATAAGACTCCTGAAGAAGAAAAACCCGGTGTTGATACGCCGGGAGGCGAAGAAGATAAGCCGGACGGAGAGACTGTTAAGGTAAATAAAATTACTGTAGAAAACAGAACACTTTACCTTGAAAGATACGAAAGCGAGCGCATTGTATATTCTGTTTCACCGGATAACGCAACAAATCATAATGTGAATTTCAAAAGTTCAAATACATCTGTTGCGACCGTTGATGACAGAGGTTATGTTTATGCTAAAAGAAGCGGTAATACAACCATTACCCTTGAGTCGGAAGATGGCGGTGCAACTGCATCCGTCAGGGTATATGTTTCAGATGAGTATGAGGATGACGATGACTATGATTCCACACTCAGAAGTATTTATATTACCTACGATGATGAAATCCTAGCAAATAAATTCGAGGTAATGGAAACCACCACTGTTCAGCTTGGTATCAAAGTTTCACCCAGTTCAGCAAATAAAAAAGTAACATGGAGAAGCTCAAACAAGCGTATTGCAACAGTTGACAGTAACGGTAAGGTAACGGGTGTTAGGAAAGGTTCCTGTACCATTTACGCAACATCAACAACCAATTCTTCAAAAAGGGACAGTGTAACCATTGTTGTAACTGATTATGTGAAGTATCCGGACCGAATTAATGTTACCCCTCAGGAAAATGCGGTTTATGAAACAGGAAATAATGTTTTATTCACTGCATCGCTTTATCCTGAAGATACAACGGAGACAGATATTATCTGGAAAGTGTCCGGCGGTGCAACAATCAATCAAAACGGACTTCTTACCATAACTGACGGTGGTGAAATAACTGTAAAGGCGTATTCATCTAATCAGAAGACGGTAGGTGAATATAAGTTCAATGCAGTCTATAGCGAAGGTCATTTTATTCAGGTCGGCGGAGCTTATAATCTTATGAATACAAGAAATATAGAAATGTATTTTGATACAGATTTGAGTGCTTATTCGGCTATGAATAGTATCTTCGCAACTGCTGATGCTGCAGGGAATGGAGAACGGATAAAGCTTTCAGTTAAAACAGAGGGTAAAAAGATTATTGTTGCACCTGCAGAGTTCTGGCCTGAAGGTGATGTATATATCTGCATTAAAGGAACTCTTTGTGATATACACGGCAATGCTCTTGGTAAAAACCTGAAATATAAATTGAATATACGAGGTAATGTAAATGTTAAATAAAATCAAATCTTTAAGTAAAAAGCAGTGGCTTATGATTGCCGGTGCACTTTTATTGGTTGTAGCACTTATAGTTACAATCTGTTTGGTATGCAATCGTCCCTCAGAGGGAGAGATTAAATTAGAGAGTATCAAGGATATTGAAATAACGGCAGAAGATATGCGTCAGTACAGAGAAAGAATAGGCAGGGATATGGATATCAAAAAAGCCTATCTTATTCTTTTTGAAGATGAGGCAAGCTGCCGTTCGTTTATTGAGACTCACGGTGCAGATCAGAATCCTACTGCCGCAGGCATAGGAATTATTCCAATGATGGAAAATGGTTATTATAACATTGTGGGTAAACACTCGATAGAGGAAGCTTTTGATTCATTAGCAGACGGAGAATATTCAAAGGAACCGGTAGTTTACAGCAATATGTATTGTTATTTAAAACGAATCGGTATTGAATCTCCTGTAAATGATGATGAGGCCCTTAAAGAGCTTATCCAGAATGAACGATATCAGGAATTGAAGAAGGCTGGTGATTAATGTGAAAAAACTATTTGCACTTTTACTGTGCATATGTATGTTAACAGGCACAGTTGCTTATGCTGTTGCACCAAACCCTGGTGTAACAAACGCAGAATATGAGGTGTGGACTCAATCTCCTAGTATTACCTGCGGTATTACAGCGGATGATATGACAATATATAAAGCGTTAGACCAAAATATATTGCAGCTCTATCCGTTACCGCAAGTGGGCAGCAACTACTATCTGGCTATATGTACAGAAAAAATCACCGATGGCGGTTATAGTGGTAAAACTAAAACTTCTTATCATGATTTTTTCATACTGTATACTACTGAAGATAGTTTTATAATTATCAGTAAAAGTTCAGCAGGTGAAGAATACTATTGGGACAGAGGTTTTAGCTTTGCGGATATTTCTTCAAAAATTGACGCATCATATTATAAAAATATAGGCTCTGAAAAACCTTGCTACATTTTAAATCCACAAGGTAAGTATACAAACTCTAACTATGATGAGTATGATGAGTACTTCTTTATAACTGATAAAGGTTATATTTACAAAATGAGTAGTAATGCGGAGTACGGATGTGAGGGCTATCCTTTTATAAAGGATAAAATTCTATACAGAGGACAAAATGCATATAGAAGTAGCTCAAGTACGAGGTATTACTATATGTCAGACGGTTCAACTAAGGCAAGTAACTCTACACCGATGATATTTAAAAGCGGAACTTTGTCACAAGGAACTGCTGTAAGACATAGTATTGCAGAAATGACAACGGCAAATGGATATTCTATGTATACAGAGGGATTTGCATCAAACATGAGTATGCCTTCATATTATCAGATCCCTGACAGTGATAACTTGTTTTTCACAATGGGAACAACAAGAACTCTTGACAGTACAGATAACAGGTATTATTACTACCTGAACCTAACAATTTACAAATCAGATAAAGGAAATATGACGAAGGTGAAGTCGCAGACGATTCCTACGAAGAACACGTCGTCAACTTTTACTCCTCAAAAAATTGTTGGGATTGATGCAAGCTACTATACAAGTAAAGGATTGCCTGTCCCATCGGTAACATTTGGACATTATGCGGTAATTGCTCGTGACGGAACTATTTGCGGATTACAGTTAGATACATCAAAGTATAATAGCTATGTTTATCCGTGTACATACAATGGTCATTATGCGATTATTCGCTCATGCAATGGCACAAGCTATATCTACAAGCAGGATCCATCAAACAGCAGTTATTATTATTGGCAGGTAATTAATGAAATCACTTTTGATTCATCCGGCAATAAAACAATAGGAACTGACAAAGAGTTAAGAATTCAGTCTTCTGCGCATAGCGGACAGAACGGATATTTCTCTAGTTATAGTACATGGAATACTTCTAGCTTTACAACCATTTCCAGCGGAAATGTCAAAGCATGGTTTGGAAGAACTTTGACCAACAAATTCCCGGACGGTAGATACGTTACGGCAAGTTGGATGGGCGTGGGAGACGGAATTTATGAACTATGGTATAATATCTATAATCCCGACGGTACATTAAGAGCGACAGGTGCTTCTGGCTATTCCGGATATTTTGGTTCCATTTTTAACACATATGATTTGATTACCTATGCGGTTAACAATAGTAAGTTTCTTGTCTGCTTAGGTGACATTGGCAACTCCTTCTTAAAAGAGTATTAAAATACTTGATGATGCTCAGACTGTTGACACATCGGTGCATATTACCGATTGGGAGGGCTATAAATATTCCGGATGGAATGTTCAGCTTATGCTTGATGAAAGAGCTGTTGGTGATATTATCAGCAGACACATATCAAGTGAGTGTAGTTTTCACGGTATTGGCGTAGACACCATCATAGAGTCACTTGAAGCTAATGAGAGTAAAAGAAATTCGCTTTTGAAAGACTTGTGGGAAAATGTATAATTGATTTTTGGGAAGTGCCTTCGGGTGCTTCCTTTTTTCCTTTTTCTGAAAAATCAATAACAATAAAAATCAAGTGAAGTCTTGATTTTTGCGACGAATAAGTGTATAATAGAAATATAAAATATTGGAGGTTTTTGCTATGGTATCATATGAAAAACTGTGGGAAACTCTGAAACAAAAGAATATTCGCAAACATAATTTGATGGAAATGGCAGATATCTCATCAACTACATTAACAAAACTCAACAAAAACGAGATAGTAGCATTAACTGTCATCGTCAAGATATGTAAGGCTCTTAATTGTCAGATTGAGGATGTTGTTAAGATAAACAATGTTGATATGTTATAGAATATAACAGAGAGGAGTATGTGAATATGAAATTAACATTTATAGGAGCAGCACACGAAGTTACAGGTTCTTGTACATTACTTGAGGCTTGTGGAAAGCACATTCTTATTGACTGCGGTATGGAACAAGGCGGCGATACATACGAAAACTGCGAATTGCCTGTTGCTCCGTCTGAAATTGATGCGATTTGTCTTACTCATGCACATATAGACCATTCAGGAATGATTCCGGCAATGGTTTCAAAAGGTTACTCAGGTCCCGTGTATTGCACAGAAGCAACACACAGACTTTGTAATATAATGTTGCAGGATTCTGCTCACATTCAGGAACAGGAAGCGGAATGGCAGAACAGAAAAGCAGAGCGTTCAGGATATGAACAGTATGTACCCGTATACACTGTGGCAGATGCAGTAGAATCTCTTAAACTATTTGTGGGATATGGTTATAATAAGCCGATTGAGATTGTTGACGGAATAACAATTAACTTCTGTGATGCGGGACATCTGCTTGGCTCCTCAAGTATCCATATTACCGTAAAGGAAAATGACGAGGAAAGAACAATCTTGTTCTCAGGAGATTTAGGCAATATCGACAGACCGCTTATAAGAAATCCTCAAAATCCGCCGTATGCTGATTATGTGGTTATAGAATCAACCTATGGTGACCGAATTCATGGAGAAAGGCCTGACTACATTGCGCAGCTTACAAAAATAATGCAGGAAACATTCTCAAAAGGCGGAAACCTTGTTATCCCTTCTTTTGCAATAGGAAGAACACAGGAGCTTTTATACCTGTTCAGAATAATTAAAGAGCAGGGACTGATAAAAGGGCACGAAAACTTTCTTGTATATGTTGACTCTCCGCTTGCTGTAGAAGCAACAAAAATTTATCAGGATAACCTGATGGGATATTATGATGAAGAAACCATTGCACTTGTCAAACAAGGAATCAATCCCATATCTTTCCCCGGATTAAGACTGAGTGTTACAACTGAAGAGTCAAGAGCAATAAACTTTGACTTAATTCCAAAGGTAATCATATCTGCGTCAGGTATGTGTGAAGCAGGTCGTATAAGACATCACCTAAAGCATAATCTGTGGAGAGAGAACAGCACCATTCTTTTTGTTGGTTATCAGGCAGAGGGGACCTTTGGCAGAAAACTTATAAACGGGGCAAAACATGTCTCGCTGTTTGGAGAAGATATTCAGGTTAATGCGAGAATAGAGTCAATAGTAGGCATCAGCGGTCATGCAGACAGAGACATGCTTCTCGGATGGCTTGGAAGCATGGAAAAGCCTCCAAAGAAAGTATTTGTAAATCATGGTGATGATTTAGTATGCGATGCGTTTTCACAGACAATATATAACAAGCTTAAATTTACCGCAACTGCACCGTTCAGTGGTGATGAATATGATCTTGCAACAGGCGAATGCACAGCAAGAGGCAGAATAGTAAAACTGACTAAAGTATCTGAAGGCAGAAGAAGAGCAAATCTTGTATTTGACAGACTTATGGCAGCATGCCAGAGGCTTAAAACAGTTGCAGAACTCAGTCGCAATCTGACAAACAAGGAACTTGCAAAGTTCACGGATCAGATTAATGACTTGTGCGATAAATATGCACGAAAATCAAAATAAAGACATAGGCAGGAGGTAATAGATATGTCAAAAAAATATTTTGCATGTGTGTATGGCGGTGCTAATGAAAGAATAGACAGCCACCACAAAGAGAAAATAGAAGAATTAGGAAAGATTATAGCTAAAAATGGCTTTTCGCTTGTTTACGGTGCCGGAGCAACAGGTTGTATGGGTGCTGTTGCAAGAGGTGTTAAAGAAAACGGTGGTTTTGTTATGGGCATATCACCGGATTTTATCAGCGATTTTGAAGATATATTTGATTGTGATAATAAGGTCATGGTTGACACTATGGCAGAGAGAAAGACACTTATGGAAAAACATGCAGATGTGTTTTTTATCGCTCCCGGCGGAATAGGAACTATGGATGAGTTTTTCCAGGTGCTGACGTTAAAATATTTAAAACGTATTAATGTGCCAATTGTTGTATTGAATCTTGATGGATTCTATAACTCACTTATCTGCTTGATTGAAGATTTAGTGAAACAAGGAGCAGTAATAGAGGATGTACATAAGTTATATGATGTTATTACGGATATTAGCGAAGAATCGATAGTGCCAATACTCAAAATGGTTGCAGAAAATGAAATCGGTGATTAAGTGAAACTTTTATTTAAACAAAGATTTTTCTCTTGGTTTGACAGCTATGATATTTATAACGAAAACGGAGAAACCGTATATACTGTCGAAGGAAAATTGAGTTGGGGACATAAGCTTCATATTCTTAATAATCAAGGTGAACATATAGCGACTGTAAAACAGGCAGTATTAACTTTTATGCCAAGATTTGAATTGTATCAAGGCGAAAGATGTATTGGCTCTCTGCAGAAGAAAATCAGCTTTTTTAAGCCACATTATGATATAGATTTTAATGGATGGAGTATAACAGGAAACTTTCTTGAGTGGGATTACAATATAGTAAATGCAGCAGGGCAGGTGGTGGCGACCGTTAATAAAGAGGTTTTTAATTTCACTGATACATATTCGATTGAAACTGTAAGAGATGAAGACGCT
>JAGAJK010000005.1 GCA_017626145.1 Clostridia bacterium | reverse complement strand
TTCTGCAACTTCAATAGGTGCAAACCTTCACGAAGCACAATATGCACAAAGCAAAAATGATTTTATTTCAAAACTTGAAATTGCTCAAAAAGAGTGCTATGAAACAGAGTATTGGTTAGAATTACTTTTTGAAACAAATTGCATCGAAGAAGAGAAATACAAGAAAATGCAGAATGAATGTGGTGCTATTCGCAGAATGTTGATTTCATCACTAAAAACAGTTAAATCTAAATAAATAGTAGCCTGAAACGACAATGATCGTTTCAGGCTTTTTTAATTATACTGTCCTTAAGAACACTCGGCATATGGCGCGTTTTTTATTTTAAAACTTCTTTTATTTTTTTGCCGATAACTTCTGCCATACACCAGAAGCCAAAGTCGTTGGGGTGACATCCGTCAACCGTCATCATATCAGGGTCAGAATAATTAAGTATATCCTGACCGTTTATGAAATAAACGTTTTTGTCGCCGTTTTTAAGAGCTGTTTCATAGGTTTCGTAAGCAATTTTTATTCTTTCTTCTATCTGCTCACTCTGGCAGGTATTGGGTCTTGTTACCATAATCACCGGTAAATCGGGGTTCTTTTCTCTTATAATGTCGAACATAGGCTTGTGAGTTTTTTTATAATGCTCCGGATTTGGAGAATTATGGTCATAATCGTAAACGAAAACCGACATATCAAGGTTTGAAATATATTCGGCTATGGTCTTTTCTGCAACCGCACTTCCTGAAAAACCGAGGTTTAAATAATTACTGTCAAGTCTTCTTGAAATAACTGCCTCATAGCTGTTTCCCGGTCGTGAAGCACTTCCGCCTTCGGTTATGGATGAGCCGTAAAAAACTATTGGCTTTTCGTATGTATACTTATTACCTTCAAGAAGCTTTGCATCTTCCTGAAGACCTAATATTACATCGGAAACATCGCTGTATAACGGGAAATTAATTATAATATCCCGCATTTTTCTGTCGGGAAAATTTATAATGCTTTCGTAACCGCCGTAAACATCGTATGTGGCACGAAATCTGTCTTCATATTTAATTGGCGGAACGAAGGTGTTGAAATAGTGTCCGTCCGCATATAAGTCAAAACCGCAGCTTCCTGTTACCGCCATTGCCGGCATTAAGGAAACTGTAGGCATTACAGCCTTTAATGCAACATACTGCGAATCCGTTTTAAAACGCACTCTTACGCCTGCTGTACAGGTATGAAGAAAATACGCACAATCGTTCATATTTTTTGCCACATTTTCAGGAACTCTTCGAAATTTTTCTCCAGATTCTTCCAAATAGCAACCGTAGATTTTAAAAGGCTCTTTTCGCACATCATAAAGCTTAATGTCCGTTTTATCTATTGACTGATGCTTAAAATTCTTGTCAACTTCCATTATATTTTTCACTTTATTTCCTCCAGGTATGTCTTGAGAATAAAATTAGTATCGGGAAAATTTCAAGTCTTCCAATCAGCATTGCAACTGTCAGTACAAATGTTGATAAATCCGAATAGCAGGAAAAGTTTGACACAGGTCCTACAAGATTAAGTCCGGGTCCGATGTTGTTAAGTGTTGCGGCAACAGCTGAGAAATTTGTTGTGAAATCAAAGTTATCAATACTTATAATAAGAAGTGCCACAAAAAAGATAACAATATATGCCGCCATATATACATTAACGCCTCTTACTGTTTCATGCTCAATCATTCTGCCGTTCATAGTTACTTTAACTGTACGACGGGGATGAATTGCAAGCTTGATTTCCTTAAAAATCCCTTTAAGGAAAATCATAATTCTTGATACCTTTATACCACCACCGGTACTTCCTGCACAGGCACCGATAAACATAAGAATAAGAATTATCGTCTTTGAAAGTTCAGGCCATAAATTAAAGTCCACGGTTGAATATCCCGTCGTGGTTATAATAGACCCTACCTGAAAAGCCGTATATCTTAAGTTGTCCCAGATATTTGAATACATTCCGTAACAGTTGATCATTATAACTACTATGGCGGTAAGAATTATAAGCAAATAACCTCTTACTTCTTCCATTTTAAGTGCCGATTTCAATTTCCTCATTAAAATCAGATAGTAAAATGAAAAATCAATACCAAAAAGAATCATAAATATTGTTATAATATTTTGCACATATGGTGAATATTCAGCAATACCTGAATTCCTTGTTCCAAAACCGCCTGTACCAGCCGTACCGAAAGAAAGTGCTAAAGATTCGAACCAATCAAGTCCGCCGAGCTTTAATAATATTATCTGAGTTACGGTTATACCTATATATATCAGATACAGTATTTTAGCAGTCGAACGAACCTTAGGCACAAGCTTACTTACTGCCGGGCCGGGGCTTTCTGCTTTAATCAAATGCATATTATCCCCACCTGAAAGAGGCAGAATTGCAACTAAAAATACTAAAACTCCCATACCGCCTATCCAATGTGAAAAGCTTCTCCACAATAACAGACATTTTGGAAGAGCTTCCACATCTGTAAGAATTGATGCACCGGTTGTTGTAAATCCCGAAACTGTTTCAAAAAGTGCATCAAAAAAATTGGGGATAAATCCGGTTGTCATAAACGGAATTGCTCCGAAAATACTTATTATAATCCAGCTCATTGCAACAGAAATAAAGCCTTCCTTTGCATACATAGTTTTGTCTGCAGGCTTTTTAAAGGCAAGTAAAAAACCGCAAAGCACACATAATGCTATTGAAAACAAAATATGCGGAATATATTGAAATTCACTGTTAAAAACAGCACACAGCAAAGGAATCAAAAAACAAAACGCCTCAATATACAATGTACAGCCAAGGGTGTATCTTATAATTCTGTAGTTCATCTCTACGCTCCTATGCAAGAATATCGTTTATATCTTCATAGCCTGTATTGCTTGTAACAACAATAACAGTATCCCCTGTTTCCATAGTATCATGACCACGGGGGATAATAACTTTTCCATTTCTGTGGATACACGCAATAAGTGTATTTTCTTTTATATTTATTGAAGAAAGTGGTTTGCCAACAACGTCAGTATTAGCTTTAATAACAAACTCGATAGCTTCAGCTTTTCCATCCAGAATAAGATGTATTGTTTCTATATTGCTTCCGATTGAATTGTTTTTTGCTCTTACAAATCTTACAATATATTCCGCTGTTATGTTTTTAGGATATATAATAGTTCCTAAATCCATTTCACCTATTACCTTGTCGTAAGCAATTCTGTTTATCTTTGTTACAATCTTACCTACCTTTTTACTTTTTGCGTACAGTGAAAGAAGCACGTTCTCTTCGTCAAGATTAGTAAGTGATACAAAGCTTTCTGCCTGTTCAAGACCTTCCTCGCTTAAAAGCTGATTATCCGTTGCATCACCGTGTATTATATCCGCTTTAGGCAGTAGCTGACATAACTCCTCACAACGCTTTTCGTCCTTTTCCACAATTTTAACCTTTATTCCGCTTTTCAGTAAAACATAAGCCAGATAATACGCTGTATCGCCACCACCTGCTATCATACAATCACGCACACGGTTTGTTTTGACACCAATCGTCTGGAAAAATTGTCCCGCTCCCGTTGTGGATGTTATAATGCTTATCATATCTCCTGCTTTCATTACAAAATTACCGTCCGGAATAAACGCTTCATCCTCACGTTCAACACCGCAAACAAGAATATCACTTTTAAGCTTTGTGCTGATGTCACATACCTTAAGGTTGTCCATTACGCTGTTTTCAGTAATTCTGAATTTTAAAATTTCAACTCTGCCTTTGGCAAATGTATCTATATGAATAGCAGACGGAAAACGAAGTGCTCTTGCCATTTCATTTGCAGCGGCAAATTCCGGATTTATTATCATTGCAAGACCGAGGTCATCCTTAAGAAGACCTATAGATTTACTGTATTCCGGCTTTCTTACTCTTGCAATAGTCTGACAGTTGCCTGCTTTCTTTGCCATAAGACAGGTAAGCAGATTAAGCTCATCCGAGCCTGTTACTGCAATCAGTATATCTGCATCCTCTACGCCTGCCTCAATAAGATTTTCAAGGTTTGCACCACTACCGGTAAGACCCATAATATCAAGCTTGTTTGCCACATCGGAAACTACCTGACTCCTTAAGTCTATTACCGTTATATCATGTTCGTTTTCACGGCTTAGCATTTCAGCTATTTTACTTCCTACCTTACCGCAACCTACAATAATAATTTTCATAATGTTCCTTCTTTGTAAGTAAATTAATTTTATATATAACGATTATACCGCTATTATACATTTATGTCAATAAAATGGTTTTCTATCACAAAACAGAATTAATTGCATTTGTAAAAGATCTCGCAACTTCTTCTGTAAACTCGCCTGCAATCATAACTGTATCAGAATCCATTTCATAAGGAACGTGCGGAGATGAAATTATACTGTCACCAACCATCACCGACAGATAGCTTTTATCGTATTCTGAAACAATTTTTGTCACTCTTCTGAATTTTTCCCTGGCTTCATCATTAAACACTAATTCAACATACCATTCCTCGTTACCTGCACTTGTTTCACCGCGTTTTACATCACATGAAACCAAATCATCAGCGGTAATAACAACATTTCCTTCCTTATCAAGAATTTTAAATGCCGAAGAATTATTAAACGCATTGTAAATTCTTAAAACTGTGACAATCGCCTGTTCGGTGGTATAGGTTCCCTGAGGAGCAAATTTATTATCCCATGTTCCCTTCATCAACCCAAGATTGCTTATAATCTGTACAGATTCCGATGCCCACTGTGATATCTCATCACCGTCATCGTAAGAATAATACATTTCCGTTGACGGCAAGGGATTAACTATATTAACCATACGTACAATAATTACAGCCGCTTCCTGGCGGGTAAGACTGTCATTAGGTGCAAACTCATTTTCGTTTTTACCGTACACAATATCATGATTATATAAAGCATATACTGCATCATTTTCAGTATCTGAAAAAGGTCTTTTTGCAAATGGCGGCAAAGGCTTTGAAGAGTTATCCGTTTGCTCGTTATACCATCTTTCATAATAGCCTGTAGTCTGAATTAAATTATCTATCAGCTCACAAAATTCTTCTCTGGAAATATCACTTTTATAAGAATATACTGCATTTTCGTCCAATAATCCCAAAGCCTCTGCCATTGCCACGCTTTCCTTGGCCCATTTACTGCAAGAGGATTTATCCTCTGCACTGACATAAGTTACAGATAAAGTACAAAGGTAAATTGTTAAAACAATTAAACACAAGATTTTTTTCATACATATCTCCGTTTTTCCGCCATTCGCCTGCACAAATAGCAATTAATTTTCTATAGTATTTTTATTTTCAGATAAAGTGTGCTTTTGTTTTGCAGCTTATTCAGATAGTCTTTCAAGAACGGAAAGAAGCAGCTTCCAGGTTCTTTGAACTGATGAAATGCTCATCCTTTCACGATGCGTATGAATTTCCAACAGTTCGGGACCAAAGGAAATACAGTCAAGGTCTTTAATTTTACCTGCAAAAAGTCCGCATTCAAGCCCTGCATGGATTGCCTGTATCTTCGGTTTCTTTCCATACTGCTTTTCATAAACCTCTATCATCACATCACGAAGAACAGAATCCTTTTTATACTCCCAACCGGGATAGTCTCCGTTTACGGTTATTCTTCCTCCGAGAATTTCTGTTAAGGCTTTGATTCTCTGAGTAAGCATTTCCTTTTGAGTATCTATACTGCTTCGTATACAAAAGCCTATATTAAATTCCGTTTCAGTTGTTTTTACAGTACCAATGTTAAGTGAAGTCTGAACAAGTCCTTCAATTTCAGAGCTCATTTCAAAGATTCCGTTAGGTGCACAACCAAGTGCGGCAATAACAGCATCTGTGCTTTTCTTATCCATAGGCTTTTCGTATTCACATTCACAGGCAGTAACCTTTAAATTCTTTTCAGTTGATGCATATTCATTTTTAAATGCATTTTCCATCCGTGTGCAAAGACTTTCAAGAGCATCACAGTCGCTTACGCATACTTTTGCGGTTGATTCAACGGTAATTGCATTGTCCTTAAAGCCACCATTTATGTTTACAATTCTTAATTCTGCATTGTCCTTAAGAGACATTAATATTCTTGAAAGAAGTACATTGGCATTTGCCCTTCTTTTATCAATTTCAACACCGGAATGTCCTCCTGTTAAACCGCTCACGGTAATACGGTAAGCTTTGCCGTCAAAATCAACACGTTCCACATCAAAAATGCTGTTGGTTACATTACCGCCGGCACAGCTGACCGTAAATATACCTTCTTCTTCAGAATCAATATTAAGCATTTTTTTGCCTTTAAGCATACTAAGGTCTATTGCCGTTGCACCGTACATTCCTGTTTCTTCATCTACTGTAAAAACCGCTTCAATTCCTGGATGCTTAATATTCTTATTGTCAAGAAGTGCAAGCATCATAGCAACAGCAATCCCATCGTCACCGCCGAGTGTTGTTTTATCCGCCTTTATATAATCGCCGTCAACAATAAGGTCAAGACCTTCCTTTTCCATATCCTTTATGCAATCAGATGCCTTTTCACATACCATATCAAGGTGACCCTGCAAAATTACGGCTTCACCATTTGCAGTTCCTTCTTTAACGATAATCACATTATTTAAATTATCCTGATAGTATTCTAAATTTCTTTCTTTTGCAAAATCCGCAACGTAATCACTGATCTCTTTTGTATTTCCCGAGCCGTGAGGAATTTTACATATTTCCTCAAAATATTTTAAAACTTCCTTTGGTTCAATATTTCTTAAAATGTCCATGACATAACCACCTTTACTACTCTATATATTACCATTTAATACAAAAAATATCAAGTAAAAAGGAGCTTTTACTTGATATTTATAAATTAAAGCAAACTTTCGTAAACATCTACGTACTGGTCCAAAACTGCTTTATCTGTGTAATATGTATTTACTTTATCAATATTAAAATCAGACATCGACTGTCTTAATTCTTTGTCATCTTTAATTTTTTCAAGTGCATCAATTAAAGCCTGACTGTTTTTAATTTCAACAGCAATTCCGCCTTTATCCTCAATCATATCGTGATTAGCTGCCCATTTTGTTGTAATACAAGGAAGCCCTTTTGCCATTGCCTCAGCCAATGCATTTGAAAAGCCTTCACCCTGGAAGTACGACGGAAAAAGAAAGATATCTGCATTTTTCATTTCCTCGGCAACTTCAGGCTTCTTTTTCTCGCCCAACAACTTAAAATTATCAGGAACATTTTCAAAAGGAACACCTACAGTCCCCACAAGACGAAATTCTATATCAGAAAAATGTCTTGCCATATCCAAAATATGATAGCAACCTTTCCTTGTTACAACACCGCCTACATATAATGCAGTTTTAACGGTATCTGAAATTTCTTTCTCACCTTTTCTATTTACCGTATTAGATTCAACAAAGTTAGGGATTATTATTGCTTTTGTTTTTGAATACTTCTCAACCATTTCTTTTGACTCGTTATTTAAAACCATAGCACAATCTGAAATATTTGTAAGTTTTTTAAACATAAAATATCCCATTTTACCCTGAGTCATATTCGTAGTTGTGCAACGATAATGAATAATAAATTTCCTTTTGCGTTTTTTAGTTATACGTGCGCAGATATATTCACGCATCATACCAAAGGTTGATGATGGAATACATGAATGCACAACCTTAACCTCCGGGTCCTTTAACGCATTTTTTAAATCCTTCCAGATTTTTCTGTTGCGCTTGAATTCTTCTAAAAATTTCCGTTTGGAAGCAAATGTATTTCTTTTTCCTAAAACACTTTCATCTATATGAACAATTTCCCAGCCGTTTTTAAGCTTTGCTTCAAGCATTCTTACCATCCACGCCCCTATGCCGCCTGCCGGTGGCGGAATTGGAGCTAATATTGCAACCTTCAATTCAATTCCCCTCTTTATCTATACATTTTTTTATCACCCTCGCAGGGTTACCTGCTATTATGCAACCATCCTCAAAAGTTCCTGAAACTACACTACCTGCACCAACCACACAATTATCCCCAATAACAGTTCCCTTCAAAATAAGACAGTTACAACCAATAAACACATTGTTGCCTATTTTTACAGGTTTTTGTTTTACATTATGAGGACCGTTGCTTTTTTTTCTTTCATTTGGATCTATCGGATGAAAATCGTTATCCATAATTTTTGTGTTAGCACCAATTAATGTATTATCCCCTATTTCAATTTCCTTCCACGCATAAATAGTGGCTCCGGAAATACCAACCTTATTTCCTATGCGGATTTTACCGCCATATCGTGCAATTATTATAGTTCTTTGGAATAAACCAATAAAATTAGAAAAAAAGTTACTGTTTATTATACAGTTATTCCCGATTTCTACTTGACAGTTTTTAAATTTAAAAACAAATGGATAGCCAAGTAATTTTAGATTCTTGCCGTATTTCACTCCGTTAAACTTCATCATCAGTTTTGGCAAATGGCACGGAATCTTCAACATAATTAAACACCTCTAATTTACAATATCTTTCATTGAATACATTCCGTCAGTCTTATCAGCCATAAATTTTGCGGCAGAAATTGCGCCTACCGCAAAAACGTCTTTTGACATTGCGGTGTGCTTGATTTCTATAATTTCATCAAGTCCTGCAAATATTACTTCATGCTCACCTACAATAGTACCTCCACGAACTGCGTGAAGTCCAAGTTCATTTTTGGAACGCTGTTTTCTTACAGCATGGCGGTCGTAAACGTAGCTCTTTTTATTTTCAAGAGCTTCATTAATTGTGTCCGCAATTGCAAGCGCAGTTCCGCTGGGAGCATCAATTTTCTTATTATGGTGCTTTTCGATAATTTCAATATCAAAATTTTCTTCTAAAATTTTAGCGGCACGGCTTACTAAATCCATAAGAAGGTTTACACCAAGAGACATATTTGCCGAGAAGAATACTGCTGTATTTTTTGATTCTTCAACCATTCTTGTTTTCTGTTCGTCCGAAAGTCCTGTTGTACAGAATACAACTGCAGTTTTTGTAGCAACCGCATAATCAAGAACTTTATCGAACATAGCAGGATGGGAAAAGTCAATTATAACATCTGCCTGACCCTTAAAATCCATAGGTTCAGCAAAAACATCGTAGCCGTACTTCTTTTCAGTATTAATATCAAAGCCTGCAACAATTTCAATATTTTCATCTTCAAATGCGGTCTTGGTCACAACACCGCCCATTTTACCGTTACAGCCGCTTACAATACATTTAATCATTTTGTTCAATCCTTTGTATTAAATATAACGAAAATCAGGTATACCGCTTAAGCGGTATACCTATTCTATTATTCAAATTAGTTCATATATCCTAATTTTGCAAGTAACTCTGCCATCAATACAGCACCGCCTGCGGCACCTCTTAATGTATTGTGTGAAAGACAAGCAAACTTATAGTCAAACATATTATCTTCACGAAGTCTTCCTACTGATACGCTCATACCGCCTTCAATGTTACGGTCAAGCTTTGCCTGAGGTCTGTCATCCTCTTCAAAATACTGTAAGAACTGCTTTGGAGCTGATGGAAGCTCAAGTTCCTGAGGAGCACCTTTATATTCTTTCCAGATTTTAAGGATTTCTTCCTTTGAAGGCTTATTCTTGAATGAAACGAACACAGCCGCTGTATGACCGTCAGATACGGGAACACGGAAGCACTGTGCTGTAATTAAAGGACTTGTTGCATTAACAATTTTACCGTCCTTTAATTCACCCCAGATTTTAAGAGGTTCTTTTTCACTCTTTTCTTCTTCGCCGCCGATGTAAGGAATTACATTGTCAACGATTTCAGGGAATGTTTCAAATGTCTTACCTGCACCTGAAATTGCCTGATATGTACAAGCTAAAACCTTTTCAACACCGAACTTTTCCATTAAAGGATGAATTGCAGGTACATAGCTCTGGAGTGAACAGTTTGACTTAACTGCAATAAAGCCTCTCTTTGTGCCGAGTCTTTCTCTCTGAGCTTTGATTACTTCTGCATGTTCCGGGTTAATTTCAGGAATAATCATAGGAACGTCTTCTGTTCCTCTGTGTGCCGAGTTATTTGAAATTACAGGACATTCTTCTTTAGCATAAGCTTCTTCCAAAGCTTTGATTTCATCCTTTTTCATATTGACTGCGCAGAATACAAAGTCAACCTTTTTTGCGATTTCCTTCATATCAGCTGTTGCATCGTAAACTACCATATCCTTTACTTTTTCAGGAATAGGTGTAGTCATTGCCCACTTTTCGCCTACAGCTTCGGTATATGTTTTTCCTGCACTTCTGCCCGATGCTGCCAAAAGTTCAATGTGGAACCAAGGATGATTTTCAAGGAGAGTTATAAATCTCTGACCTACCATACCTGTTGCTCCGATGATACCAACTTTAAAATTCATTTTTACTTCTTCCTTTCTGACATATATGTTATAATCTTTTTTGAACTAAATCTATATTTTCCTTATAGAAGGTTTCAAAACAACCGTTATCGAGCGCTTCTCTTATGCGCTCCATTAAATTATTGTAAAATCTTAAGTTATGAAGCACGCAAAGTCTCATTCCAAGCATTTCATTTGCTTTTATAAGATGTCTTATATAAGACCTTGAATAATTTTGGCAAGCTTCACAGTCACAGTTTTTATCAAAAGGACTGTCGTCTGTGGCATATTTTTCATTCTTTATATTAATTATGCCGTTTGATGTGAAAATATATCCGTGACGGGCATTTCGCGAAGGCATTACGCAGTCAAAGAAATCAACACCTCTGCGGACTCCTTCAAGAATATTTGCAGGAGTACCTACCCCCATCAAATATCTTGGTTTATTCTTAGGTGCGTAAGGTTCAACTGCTTCAATAACTCTGTACATTACTTCTGCAGGTTCACCTACCGCAAGGCCGCCTATTGCATAGCCGTCTAAATCCATATCGGCAATCATTTTCATATTTTCTATTCTAAGGTCATCAAAGGTACAACCCTGATTAATACCAAAAAGCATTTGCTTTTTATTGATTGTGTCATCAAGACTGTTTAACCTCTGCATTTCCTTTTTACAACGTTCAAGCCAGCGAACCGTCATCATAGACGAATTTTTGGCATAAGAATAGGTTGCAGGATTTTCAACACATTCGTCGAATGCCATAGCGATTGTAGATGCTAAATTCGACTGAATCTGCATACTTATTTCAGGTGACATAAAAATCTTTTTGCCATCTATATGTGAAGAGAAGGTTACCCCCTCTTCTTTTATACCTCTTAGCTTAGCAAGAGAAAAAACCTGAAAGCCGCCGCTGTCTGTCAAAACAGGTCGGCTCCAGTTCATAAACTTATGAATTCCGCCCATTTTCTTTATGAGCTCGTCACCGGGGCGTACATGAAGATGATAGGTATTTGAAAGTTCTACCTGACACCCTATTTTTTCCAGGTCACGGGTCGAAACTCCGCCCTTTATTGCAGCCGCTGTGCCTACATTCATAAATACAGGTGTCTGTATATCGCCGTGAACGGTATGAAAAATACCTCGTCTTGCCGCACCCTCTGTTTTTAATAATTCAAACATTAATTCCTCCGAAGTTACTTTATTGAATGAACATCGCATCACCGAACGAAAAGAACCGGTAATTGCTTTCTACTGCTTCGTTGTATGCTTTTAATATTTCTTCCCTGTCGTAAAATGCACTTACAAGCATAAGAAGTGTTGATTCGGGAAGATGGAAATTAGTTATTAAAGCATCAACAATTTTAAATCTGTAACCCGGATAAATAAAAATATCCGTCCATCCGCTTGATGGCTTTAAAACACCATTTTCGTCGGCAATTGTTTCCAAAGTTCTTGTAGATGTTGTTCCGACAGAAATAATTCTTCCGCCATTTTTCTTTGTTTCATTTATAATACTGCAATTCTCTTCATCCAGCATATAAAACTCGGAATGCATTTTATGATCCAAAATATTTTCAACCTTAACAGGACGAAAGGTTCCTATTCCTACGTGAAGAGTAAGATACGCAATTTTAGCACCCTTAGCTTCGATTTTCTCAAGAAGCTCAGGTGTAAAATGAAGTCCCGCCGTCGGTGCTGCTGCAGAACCTCGGTGCTTGGAATAAACAGTCTGGTATCTTTCACCGTCATCTAATTTTTCAGTTATATAAGGTGGAAGAGGCATCTGCCCAAGCTTATCTAAAACCTCTTCGAAAATTCCCTCATAAATGAAAGAAATTTCCTTCAAGCCGTCCTCTAAGTCCTTTTCCACACGGCATTTCAATTCGCCATCGCCAAAGGTTATAATTGAGCCAACCTTTGCTCTTTTTCCGGGCTTTGCCATTGCTGTCCAATTGGTATCTGTAAGCCTTTTCAAAAGCAGAAACTCAATATGGGCACCTGTTTCTTCCTTTACGCCAAACAGTCTTGCAGGGATTACTCTTGTGTTATTAACTACAAGACAATCTCCCTCATTTATATAGTCAAGAATATCCGAAAAATGCTTATGTTCAATTGTATTATTCTTTCTTCCGAGAACCATCAGCTTCGAAGAGCTTCTGTCAGAAAGCGGAGTCTGAGCTATTCTGTCCTGTGGTAAATCGTAATAAAAATCCTTAAGATTCATTTTATTCCTGCGTTCCTCCCGCTGCACTTATATCAGTACCTTTAAAGTAATGAGTAAGAATCTGATCATATGTAAAACCGGCATTTGCCATACCTTTTGCTCCATTCTGACTCATTCCTATACCGTGACCATAGCCGTAGCCCGTAAATGAAAATCCTTTAGTTTCACCGCCAAAGCTAAATGTTTTTGTATCATCAGCACCTCTTATTATAACACTGTCCGAAAAAGCCTTTCCGTTGGAGGCTAGTACAGTTACACCTGTCAGGCTTGCCTTTCCGTCTGCGCCTAAAACACAGACAGTCTGTGAATTATCCCTTTGGGGTACTACAGTATATACCTGACTTCTGAAGCCAAAAATTGTTCTTGCTCTTTCCCGCTGAAATACTGCTGAAGTTTTTGTTCCTTTAACAGTAAGCATCGTAACCGCACCCTGAGGTGAAAGCTCATTAATTTCTATATCTGTAATCGTGCCAAGGTCATAGCCGGCATTGTTCATTTTCTGAGTTATTTCATCAACTGTAAAGGACGCAGTCCATTTTGCATTATCCTTTACAACCGATGCCTGATATTCATCGCTTACGCTTACAAGGTAAGGGTAGCTTGAACCCCATACATCCTTAACATCAAGAGTTTCACCCGATGATGAAGCATAATAAAATACACTTGCCGGACGTCCGTTATATGTAACAATCATTCCCCTTGTCTCATCAACTGCTCTGGTACAATCGTCCTTTTCACCGCTTACGCCACCGTACATTTGTGAAAGTGTATTATCTGTAAGGTCAAATCCGTGCTGTGAAAATCTGCCCATACTCGTTGCCGCATAGGTTCTCGCACATACCGCCTGAGCTTTTAATGCTTCCATAGGCCAGCCTGTTGCCATTTCATACGGCAGAACACTGTATAAGTACTCCTCCATATTAACCTTGTTGATTAATGTCATTTTGCCGTTCTTTAAATTAATTATCTGCAACGAGCCACGGTATTTTTTCCCGTTAAGAGAAATAAATCCTTCTGTAGCTGCAAATTTTAATTCTTTATTATCGCACTCGGCAACAAGCGTCTCCCCGCTTGTTATTTTAACGATTCCGTCCTCCGTAAAAATATTTAAATCAGGAGCACGTCCTACCTCTGCACCGTCATAATAAACTATAACATCGCCATCACAGGCGATTGTACAGGACGAAAGTGCCGTCGAGCTGTAAAATAAACCGATTTTAATATTCTCCGGTAATGTAAAGTCCGCAAAGGAAGTAAGAGGCATAGAAAAAATTATCGCAAGCATAATTAAAAGTATTACTGTTTTTTTCACTTATGTAAACCTCCTTTTGTCATTTGCGTCCTATTATATCAAACTTTAGTATATTTTGCAATAGAATGATTATACATCTTTTTCAGTCATAACCTTTATTCCCTTTTCTTTGAAAAGAGAGGCTGTAATCCCTGACCCCTTCACCTTGGTATTGCTGAATTCTCCGTTGTAAATGGTATTTACTCCGCAGCTTGGGCTTGACTCCTTTAAAATTGCTGTTAGAGCGCCGTACTCTTCTGCCTTTTCAAGAGCCCTGCATGCGCCTTTGCAGAATTCCTCCGTAACGTCTTCTCCGTTTTTATTTATAACTCTGTCACCTTTAATTTCAGACGGTATTCTCGGACAGGGTAATCCACCCATCATTTCAGGACAAACTGTTATATATTCCTTATCCTTTAAGAATTCAAGAACCTTTATATTTTTATTGTCGGTTCCGTCATATTTACATTGTTCACCAACCAAACATGCACTTACCACTATCATTTATCTCACCCTGCTTGCTAACCTTTGTACAAACTCAACCAGAAAGGTGCCGTTATCTCCCAGAATTTTTAAAGCATCTGCCGCATTCTTTGTGCATTCATCTACCATCTGACGGCATTTTTCCTCGCCATATTTTGAAAGATATGTGCTCTTGTTGTTTGCAATATCGCTTCCCTTGGTTTTTCCCGTATCTGCCGATGGGTCATTATCCAAAAGGTCATCAACCAATTGAAATGCAAGTCCTAAATTTTCAGCATAAGTCTCAAATGCTTTGATAACAGCTTCATCCGCTCCTCCGACTATTGCTCCGCCAACTGCCGCAGCTTTAAAAAGTGCACCTGTTTTCAAGGAATTTAAAGCCACTACCGTGTCGAGGTCGATTTCCCTGCCTTCATTTTCAAGGTCAATCTGCTGACCGCCCATCATACCTTCGCTTCCTGCGTGATGAGCAATAAGCTTCATCGCTCTTACACCTTTTTCGTCTTTGATTCCGTCAGCCATAACCTCAAAAGGATACACTAAAAGGACATCGCCAGCAAGTATTGCCGTAGCCTCTCCGTAAACCTTATGATTGGTAGGTCTTCCGCGTCTTAAATCATCATTATCCATAGCAGGTAAATCGTCGTGAATCAATGAACTGTTATGTATCATTTCAAGTCCTGCCGCAAACGGGAGTGCATCTTCCATATTACCGCCGACAGCCTCACAGGAGGCAAGTAATAAAACAGGTCGAAGTCTTTTACCCTCAGCCATAAGGCTGTAGTTTACTGCATCAAACAGAGTTTTCTGATACACGTTTTTATCTGTTTTTACTTTTTCAAGATATTTATTTGTTTCATTTACATACTTTTCAAGAAGAATACCGTAATCCATATCATTCCTCCGAAGCAACAAAAGATTCTTCCTTAAAGCCTTCAGCTGTTTTAGAAAGAATAGTTATTTTCTGCTGTGCCTCGTCAATCATTGTATTGCACATTGCCGCAAGACGTACTCCTTCTTCATACAGCTTTACAGTATCCTCAAGTCCGCCCTTTGCATTCTCAAGCTTTGCAACTGTTTCTTCAAGCTTTTCCATTGCCTGTTCAAAAGTTAATTTTTCTTCCATTGATTAAAGCCTTTCTGTTACATCCGTAACACGTGAAATTATTTTACCGTCACTTACACAAAGTTCAATTACCGAATCTTTTTTTACGTCCTTTATACTCGTTACTACGTTTCCTGTTTCATCCGTTGCCAGAGTATAGCCTCTTGCAATTACGTTAAGCGGACTAAGTGCCTGTAATTTTGCCGTATCCTTGCCAAGCCGTTCACGCTGCAATGAAACACAATCGCTTACTGCTTTTTCACATTTCATTAAAAGTGAATCGATATACATTCGTTTATTATCAAGAGAACGGTATATTCCTTTTACACTTACCTTATCGGCAAGGTTATCGAGCTTTGCTTTCTGAACCTTTAAAAAGTTTGCCGCAGCATAGTCAAGACTGCCACGATTTCTTATCAATATGTTTGTTATATCCCCAAGTGACGGAACTGCCAGTTCTGCCGCCGCAGAAGGTGTAGGGGCACGCAAATCCGCAACAAAATCAGCAATAGTAAAATCTGTTTCGTGGCCTACTGCGCTGATTACAGGAATTTCAGAACCGAAAATTGCACGGGCTGTGATTTCCTTGTTAAATTCCCACAAGTCCTCGATAGAACCGCCGCCTCTTCCTGTTATGATAACATCGCAGGATTTTGTTTTGTTAAAGTATTCAATTGCTTCCGCAATTTTTTCAGCCGAACCTTCACCCTGAACTGTTACAGGGTACAAAACAACATCACACATTTTGCAACGTCGTGAAATTACATTTATAATATCCCTTACCGCCGCTCCTGTTGGTGAGGTTATAACACCTACACGCGAAGGAAGCTTTGGTATCGGCTTTTTATATCTTTCATCAAACAAGCCTTCTGCTTCAAGCTTACTCTTTAACTGCTCATAAGCAATATAAAGTGCGCCTACGCCGTCAGGCTCCATTTTATCAATGTAAAGCTGGTAAATACCGTCTCTTTCATACACGGACACTCTTCCGTGAGCAAGTATTTTCATTCCGTTTTCAGGCATAAAATTAAGCGAATATGCATTTCCTCTGAACATCACCGCTTTAATCACGGAATTTTCGTCCTTAAGAGTTAAATACATATGCCCTGATGAGTGATGCTTGAAATTTGAAATTTCCCCCTTCACCCATACAGAATTAAGCTGAGGAACGTATTCAATAAGAGTTTTTACATAAGTATTCAGCTGTGTTACGGTTACTATGTTTTCTTCCATTTACTTTTCTTCCGTATCTTTGTTGGTTCTAAGTATTCCTCTGAGTATTCCGTTTACAAAACCGCCTGCTTCTTCTGAATCGTACTGCTTTACAAGCTCTACAGCCTCAAAAATTGAGATGCTGTCAGGAATATCTTCTCTGTAAAAAATTTCATAAAGTGCAAGACGAAGTGCCGCTTTATCAATCTTGGAAATTCTTGAAAGACTCCAGCTTTTTGACCCCTTGCTTATAAAAGAATCAATCTGTTCAATATTTTTAATTGTTCCTTCAACAACATCGTTTATATATTCCTTGTCCTTTGTACCTACTTTATTCTCCCTGTAATACATTTCCAGAACTTCGCTTGCAGGACACTTCTGAATCTCAGTCTGATAAAGTACCGTAAATGCCGCATTTCTTGCTTCTTTTCTTCCCATTATGTAAAACTCCTTCGTCATGAAATTAAAACTATACTATTATAATTATACACCATAATGCAAAAAAAATAAAGTCTTTGTTGAATTTTTTTTAATGCTATGGTAGAATATTTATTATACGGAGGATTTTCTTATGAACATACTATTTATAGGTGACGTTGTGGGCAGACCCGGACGTGACTTTCTTACAGATAATTTAAACAGAATCAAAAGAGATTACAAGATAGATTTTTGTATCTGCAACGGTGAAAACTCTGCACACGGGAATGGATGTACATATGAAACCGCACGTCAGTTGTTCGAAGCAGGTGCCGATATTATTACAATGGGAAACCACACCTTCAAAAATAACACCCAGAAGCTTTTTGACGACTGTGAATACGTTATTCGTCCCATAAACTATCCTTCCACCCTTCCGGGTGAAGGAAGTATTGTTTTTGATACAGGAAGTGTAAGAATCGGTGTTATCAACGCTCAGGGCAGAATTTTTATGGACCCGCTTGACTCTCCGTTTACAGCCTGCAAAAAAGAGGTTGAGCGTATAAAAAACGACTGCGACATAATCGTTATAGATTTCCACGCAGAAACAACAAGCGAAAAGGCTGCTATGGCTCACTATCTTGATGGCGAGGTTACAGCTGTTTTAGGAACACACACCCATGTACAGACAGCCGACGAAGCTGTACTTGAAAAAGGAACTGCTTTTATAAGTGATGTGGGAATGACAGGTGTAAAGGATTCAATTTTAGGTGTTGACAAGCACATTATAGTAGACAGATTCGTAAACCATATAAATCAGAAATTTGTTATCGCAGAGGGCAAGGTAATGTTTAACGGTGTAATAATTGAAGCAGACCCGAAAACAAAAAAAGCACTCGGTATAAAACGACTTAACTTTTAATGAGGAAAGATTATGAAACTTAAAAACATATTTATTTGTCTTATACTTACAGTATGTATATTCCTTTCTGCCTGTGGAAAAGGAAGTGAGGATGACTCTGTTAATCCGGACTTTGGCGGCGAGCTTGACTTATTTGCATATACTCCGGATACACTTAACCCGTTACTTACGGTGCACCAGACCAATGCGGCAGTTTTTTCACTTATCGGTGAAAGTCCGCTTACGCTTAACAACGATATGACTGTTTCTTGTAATATAGCTGAAAACTATACCTGCAATGATGACGCTTCTGTATGGACATTCAACATTAAAAAGGGCTGTGTGTTCAGCGACGGCAGTATGCTTACTGCTGAAAACGTTATAAATTCAATAGATATGCTTCGTTCAAGTCCTAAAAATATGTACTACCCTCTTATGACTTACGTTAAATCGTACAGGGCAATTTCGGACTATAGCGTGGAAATAACCCTTAAAATTAAAGGAAATACATTTTTGTCATATATGAACTTCCCTGTAATAAAAAGCAGAAGCGAAATGGTAGGTTCAGGTGCGTATATTATTGAATCCGAAGACAAGGACAATATTGTTCTTAAAGCAAGCGACACAAAAAAGACAAATATAGAAACCATCAACGTTCATATCTATCCTAAAAATGATATGGAAGTAAATGCATATATGTCCAATGAAACCGATGTCATAAGTGCAGATTTTTATCAGCTCGCTGAGCTTTCGACATCAAACCGAAGCACACAAACTGAGTATATTTCTGACTTTTTCACCTATCTTGGCTTTAATACTGAATCTGAAACAGGTGGAGATATTAACATCAGAAAGGCCGTTGCATCGCTTATAGACAAAGAAGAAATAGTGCAAAATATTTTTGTCAGCCACGCAAAAACAACCAATTCCCCATACAAGCCCGGAACAATTTATTCAAATCTGGTTACAAATGATTATAAATATAACATAGAAAAAGCACAGAGTTACCTTGCTGACTCTGAAAAAACATTTGAGGATATTTCCTTCTCAATCCTTGTGAATAACGAAACTGTAGGAAAAAAACAGGTTGCAGAATTTATTGCAGCTAAGCTCACTCAGGCGGGTATGGATGTAAGCGTTAACGCAGTAAGCTACGAAACATACCTTCAAAAAATCAGAGATAAGGATTTTGTTGCTTTTATCGCAGAAACAAAAATGCCAAAGGATTTTGATGTTTCCTTTATGTTCAGCACATCAGGAAATAATTTCAGCTATGTAAAGGATAGCTTCACCGAGGCTCTTCACGGCTTTATATTCTCTTCAAACTTTGAAGACAAAGCAAAACACAGTAAAACCGTTCAACAGATTTTACTTAATGATGTTCCGATTATAAGCCTTTATTACAGAACAAATACACTCTTTACAGATTCTTCTGTAACAGGTGATTTTGACCCGTTGCACGATAACATATTCAACGGGCTTACACAATGGAAAATAAAAAAATAAGGAGAATGAAAAAATGAAAAACTATCGTGAAAATTTGGTCGGTGTTTTTGGTGACCCCGTAGATGAGAATCCGACAGGCGCCATTGAACAGGCAGGCTTTGACTATCTTGGTCTACCCTTTCGTTTTTTAACAATAAAAGTTAAAGAGGGAGATTTGGAGGACGCAGTTAAAGGTATGCGTGCTATGAACTTCTCAGGAATAGGTGTTACAATGCCACATAAGCAGACAATTATGCAATACCTCGACGAGGTTTCAAAGGATGCGTCTATTATAGGGGCAGTTAACACAGTTTACTGGAAAGAAGGAAAGCTTTTCGGTGAAAACGTTGACGGAAAAGGCTTTATGATGAGCCTTAAGGATAATAACATTAACCCATATGGCAAAAAGATTGTTGTTTTAGGTGCAGGCGGTGCGGCAAGTGCCATTGCAGTAGAGCTTGCGCTGGCAGGTGCAAAGCACATAACAATAGTAAATATTGAAGAGACTCAGGGTGAAAGACTGGTTAAATCAATTAACGATAACACTGAATCTGAAGCAGAATTTAATTTATGGAAGGGTACATATACAATTCCTGAAGGTACTGACATTTTTATAAATGCCACTTCAATAGGCTTTGTAGATGGTACACAATGCCCGGATGTTGATTATAATTCTTACGGTAAGGATACAGTTGTATGTGACGTTATTCCAAATAAAACAACTACTCTTTTCCTTGACAAAGCAAAAGAAAAGGGATGTAAGACAATAAACGGACTTAGTATGCTTGTTAATCAGGGTACTCTTTGCTTTGAGCTCTGGACAGGTGAAAAAGCACCTCTTGAGGTTATGACAAATGCCGTAAAAAGAGAATTCAATATTACCGATTAAGTAGCTTTCGTTAATCTTACAACATATAAAAAGTGCTGTAAAAAATCTATGATTTTTTACAGCACTTTTTATTCTGTTAATATTATTAAATTTATTCAGTCTCGCCAAGTGAATCGCTTATTTCCTCAGCAGCTTTTTTGAAACCGCCGAGCAGAGCATCTGAAAGCTCATCTGCAACTTCAATTTTCCAAACCTTATCTACCTTAACAACCTTGATATCAACTTCATTTGTTACCGTTGTCAAATCTTCTTTATTAATACATCCAACAAATATTTCTTCCATTTTTTTATTCATTTCTTCATCAGAAACCGGTGGATCAGCAAATGCGTTAGCAAAAGCATATTGCAGTGCTTCAGTTAAGAAATCCTGTAAAACCGGAGCCATATCAACAGCAGTTATTTTAGTTCTGACAATAACTGTATTCTTATCAATTTTTTCTGAAGAAATTATTTCATATTCCAGTTTATCAAATATGTTTTCTAAAAAAACATTATTTTCAAGGTCTACCGGCTCATCCGAATCATCTGTTTTCATAACATCTTGTATATTAATAAATTCAGAAGCTGTTTCAAAATCAAGTGCCTTTAATGCCGTGAATGTATCATTTACTGTCCTTTCTGCTTTCTTTATTTCTCCGCATCCTGCTAAAGAAAACACCGTTGTCAACAACAGTAATACCGATACTATAATCCTCATACTTTTTTTCATTTGTATTCACTCCCTGTTTTTATTCCCACTATCCTTTTCGGTGTGGTCATATTTATATATTATCATAATTCTTTTGACTTTTCAATATTTTGTTGCCAAAATGTTGCCAAGAACTCAATCTGATGCAGTTTTTAAAACATCCACTAATAATTTATAATTATCAATAGACAATATTGATGCTTCTAAAAGCTTCTCTTTATCTGCATTGCCCCAATTAAGGTCGTAACCCATACGCTTTGCCATAAGGCGGATAAATTCTCGAATGGTACGACCGTTGCCTTCTCTGAAGGGATGTATAACGTTAAGTTCCGCCATCACATATGCTAAATTATCAAAAACCTTTTCTTCGTCAGTTTCCTTTAGCATATTTTTCTCTTTTATTTTCGCAAACACCTTGTCAAGCTCTCTGTCAATCAAATTTGGTGGATAAAACATCGTATCTGCTTTGCTTATTTGCTCTCGTCTGATTTTTCCGGCAAACGAATAAATATCCTCAAAAATAAACTTGTGTATATTCATAAGATGAGCTTTGGAAAAATTGCCCTTAATCGGATTTTTCAAAAGCTCCATTTGCTTAATTGATGTTATTTCTTCTTCAGCAGTTTTTAAAAGCTTATTATCTCTTATATTTAATTTGTTTTTCAACACATTACTATCGGAATAGCAATAAATTGATTGGGTAGTTGTATAAACATCATATTTTGAAAACATAGTTACGCCCTCTGCATATATTTAAGCTTTAACTCTTCGATTACGTCAGTATAGCTTACTTTGCCACTATCAATTCTTTTGAGGTTTTCAATACTCTCCTCACTAACTGTCATACTCTCTACTGCAAAAGTTCCTTTTAGATTTTTTAAATTACTTTCAAAATCTTTAGATGTCATATCTGCTTTATTTCTCCAATCTGTATATTTCCCTGATTTAATTCTTGCATCTTTGGGTTTTTCTGCATCTTTTGGCAAAAGCCAAGCACCTGCAATTTTCTTTGCGCCAATAATTCTACCTTCATTACACAAAACTGTAATTCTTCTTACTGAAATCCCCCACATTAAACTTGCTTCTTTTATAGTCAGTATGTCCATTTCAACACCTCATTTATCTAAATTATATACCACAAATAGAATAATGTCAATATTTTATCATTTTCCTTGTATTTATATAAAAAAACAGACGGCACCTCAAATGAAGTGCCGCAAATTCGTTATTAGAAAAGTTGTCCCGGAAGTTTCAGTTTTTCTTTATAAGGAAATTTTTTATCAAATTCCTCTGCTTCTTCCTCAGGGAACAGATATGCCTCCGGTGGTCCATATTCTCCCGTGATACCGTTTAAATATCCGGGAATTAATTCTTTACATAGGAAGAACGATGCATCTGCATCTTCAGGCAGTCCGTGATAACGGAGTCCGAATTCACTTGCAAAGGTAAATCCACTTTTACCATAAAAGTTAATATTACCTTCAAAGCACACTGCACCAAAGCCAAGTTCGGTAGCTTTCGCGATTGAATAATCAAGCAAAATTTTACCGTAACCGTGTCTTTTAAGCTCTGGTGTAATGCAAATAGGTCCCATTGTAAGAATCGGAATATTTCTTCCGTCATCAGCCTTAATATTTGCTTTTACAAACACATTTTGCCCGATAATTTCGCCATCCTTTTCCATAACGAAATCAAGTTCCTTGACAAAATCAGGATGTTCCCTTAACCGTGTTATGAGATAGTGCTCCATACATCCCGGGCGATATACATTCCAAAACGCCTCACGGATTAAATTTTCTACCACAGGGTAATCTTCTTTTCTTTCCAAACGAATTAAATAGTCATTTTTACTCATTATTTTTCTCCTCCTGAAACTCATGACTGCAATGTTGGGAGGCTTGTGCGGATATTTTTACACAGCCTCCGGCTATGCCACAATATCCAAGGTGTTGTTTTTCTTCAAACAGCAAATCTCCTTAAAATAAAATATATAATCAAGCCTTACGGCGTGATTTCGTTTGTTATCAATGCGGCAAATTGGAATTTGTCGAACTGACAAACTGAAAGTTACTTGTGGCAATAGACTTTAATTGCTTCACAGATAAACGTCGCTGTACCGTCGGCATTCTTATCAATGTTATTTCTGAAGCGTTCATCTGCAACATACATTAGACCGAGACCTGCCAAAATCTCGTTTGTACAGAGATAGTAATTTTTGGTGATATGGTCTTGTAGCATTTTAACAAGGTTTTGTGCTTTGGTGGATTCAGGCTCATCGCCGCTCTTCATACAAGAAGCAAACTCTGCAAGAATATCATTCATTTGCTCAGCAAGATTATTCCACTTTTCCTTTGAATAATGCTTTGTTTTTTTTGCGTGTTCCTTATATGCAGGAGTTTGTCCCCATTTTTCTTTTGCTTCTGCCTTATGTTTTTCAAATTCACTGTTATCAAATGCTCTCATAATATTTTCTCCTTTCACGGCACCGTCAATAGCAGAAATTAACCGCTCTAACCGCTCTTTTTTGAGTATGAGAAGTTGTTTTTGCTCGTTCAGTGCCTTGTTTTTGTCATAATTCGGAGCTGACAAAATCTCACGAATAGCCTTTAATGAAAAGTCAAGTTCACGGTAAAAGAGAATCTCTTGCATACGAAGAAGGGAGTTTTCGTCGTAATAACGATAGCCTGTAAACCCATCCACATAGGCAGGCACCAACAATCCTATTTCATCGTAATAATGAAGCGTGCGCACACTTACACCCGTAAAATCGGCAAATTCTTTAATCTGCATTTTCAATTTTATCACCTCTCAAAACAGAGTATATACTATGACGGAGCGTGAGAGTCAATACCCTTTTGAAAAAATATGGATTGATGTTCGAAAAATTCTTATTTGTTTAACTGTTCTACATATTGGAATTTATCATTCGAAATCTATCAATACAGCTCTACATGGCGAACCGTCCGCACCTGATAAATTCAGCGGTGCAGCATTTAAAAAATAAACACCTTCAGGCACTTCTGATAAACGAATTCCCTCAAGCAATATAACATTAGCACTCAAAAGCACAAGATGTACTGCCATTGGGGCATTTTGCGGACCGATTGTCTGGGATTCATTTCCTAAAAGCAAAACATCTGAAGATGCAAATACCTTTGCTGCCTCAAGTGATACTTCGGCATCACCCTTAATCAGAATTCTCTTTGCAGCTTCAATGTTCTGTTTTTTTGCTTTTTCAATTATTTCTATAGCACCATCACCGGTGACAATACCATGATGTTCTGCCACATAAGCCATTCCCACAAATGTCTCTATACATATCTCATCTACAGTTTTGCCGTCTTTAACAAAATGGAATGGTGCATCTATATGCGTGCCGTTGTGTGCGCACATATTAAATGCTGTCAAATTATACACTTCACCTTTGTTCATTGATTTAAGTATCTTTTTCTCAGGTAGTGGATCGTCGGGATACACCTGACAACCGAAAACTTCTTGTGAAATATCGTAAATTTTCATTGCTTAATTCTCCACTCCAAATTAAAGTTTAATATCATTGCAAACCTTTATAATTTTGTCTGCTGCACCTTTTGCACCTGAGCTGTTCTTAAAGCCCTCAGCAATTTTCTTGGCATTTTGCTTATAGGTGTCAACACTTAATATTTTATTTATTGCTCTCAAAACGGATGCCCCGTCCGATTTATCAAATTTTATTCCTGCACCAAGCTGCGAAACTCGCTCGGCAACACCTTTTTGCTCTGATGTTTGTGGTAGCATAACGAGTGGAACTTCAAAATATAAACTTTCATTGACACTGTTCATTCCGCAGTGTGATACAAACACATCAGCTTTTTCCAAAACGGAAATTTGGTCAACATGTGAAAAAATTGATATATTTTCAGGGAGTCTTCCAAAGTCCTCGATTGACACCAAATTGCCAACAGACATTATCACTTGATAATCTGTTTTTGTCAAGGCAGATATACAAGATTTGTAAAAAGGCATCATGTCATTATTGACAGTTCCCATAGATATATAAATCAATTTATCCCTCTTTTTCTCTATTTCCTCAGTTGTAGGACGAATCGAGGGCCCGACAAATGCGTACTTTTCCGAAAAAGTTTCTGAACATGGTTGAAATTCGGGAGAAGTATAGACAATCGTGTGGGTGTTATCATCATTGCCAATAATATCAAGAATATTATTAACAGGATACCCCTTATCCTTTAGCCGTTTGACTTGTTTAGATGTTTTTGGCATTGCAAAGAGCATCTTAAACAAATCTCCGATACCTTGTTTCATAATTTTAGCCGAGTGTTGATTAAAGGCAAAAGTTGTTGTTGAAGAAACAAAAGGAATGCCAAGTTTCAGTGCAACCGCTTTTCCCCATAGTGCCATGGAATCTGCCACAATACAATCAGGCTTAAGTTCTGTCATTTCCCTGCAAACCTTGTCATCAAGAGCCAATGTGGTGTCTACCAGTATCTTTGTAGAGAATGCCAGGTCTTTTCCTACACGGGTAGCGTCTTTGGCGCTTAAGTTTTGCTCCGTATCATAATCGTCGCAGGATATAAATGTTGCACCTGCCGACTTGATTTTTTCACGCATAATGTCATATGAATAATACCATACCTCGTGCCCACGAGAAACGAGTTCCTTGACAACACCCAAAGTTGGGTTAGTGTGTCCGTGTGCAGGAATACAAAAGAAAACTATTTTGCTCATATTTTATTCCTCTATTTTAGAAAAAACTTGTTTGATAGTATCTTGTTGTTTTGCTTTAGGAAGAATTGCAATTCCTCGCTCAATATCACCGAGAACCAAAATCTCATCTCCCGGCTGAAAATCAAACATTTCTCTTGCTTCTTTCGGAATAACAAACTGTCCCTTTTCGCCGATTTTGACCATCCATGCATATTTACCTTCGTGTATATTCATATCTATACCCCCTGTATGATTGGTATGAACAATCATACCATATTTTTATGAAAATGTCAAGTGGATATTATTGACTTGTGTGGCAAATGCGACTTGAAACATTGTAATTTCACGAGATATATGTTATAATTCTACTGAACCTTTAAGTCTTAGTAACTAAGCGGTTGCTGAGGCTTTTTTTATCCTTAACACCAAAAAGCATACAGTATCAAGATTTATATATTGATTTCTGATAAAGTAGTATCATCGGAAGGAGGCAGAGAATGTGAATTGGATTAGTAGCTTGCAAAAAGCGATTGACTATGTTGAGGAACACATAACCGAGAAAATTGATTATGAAAAAGTAGCGAAGGAGGCCTGTTCGTCTGCATTCCATTTTCAAAGGATTTTTGGAATTATGTGCGGTATAACACTTGGAGATTACATCCGTATGAGAAGGCTTACCCTTGCGGCACAGGAAATTATGAATACCGATAAAAAAATAATTGACATTGCTCTTGATTACGGTTATGACAGCCCCGAAAGTTTTACCCGTGCATTTTCTAAATTCCACGGGGTTACTCCTACAGAAGTGCGAAGCGGTGCTACAATCACAGCATTTTCGAGGCTTTCCGTAAAACTAATTTTATCTGGAGGTAATCTTATGAATTACAGAATTGAGAAAAAAGATGCATTTAAGGTTGTATGCAAAAGAAAACAAGTAGAAAAACCAGGTAGTGATGTTGCAGCCACAGACATAAGAGAATTTTGGGCGGAGTGCGGACAGAATGGCTCGATGGCAAAAATAATGAAATATATGCCCAAGAACTCTGCTTTTGGCGGACTTTTAGGCATATGCTTTACAAGCAGTTTAGCTGACAATCATTTTCCATATGGTATAGGCTTTGAATATGAAGGTCAGGAAAATGTTGATTCTGAACTTGATATAATCGAAATCCCTGCTCATACATTTGCAGTTTTTACCTGTAAGGGCAAAATGCCGGAAGCATTCGTTGAAACCTATAAAAAAATCTGTTCAGAGTTTTTCCCTCAGAGCGACAAGTATGAATATGCACACGGAGTAGAATTAGAGGTATATCCCTCTGATAAAATTGATGATCCTAATTATACTTGTGAAATTTGGATTGCTGTGAATGAGAAATAACAACCAAACATTTATATCATACACAAAGGCGAAAGGCGTGACCGCAGGCACGCCTTTTTCTAATTTTTATAGCCCTAATATCAGTTTTCTTGCAAGTATAAATAAGCTATTATCCACAGACGGAATATCCCTCGAAAGAGGATCTTTCATATATTCCAAATCAGGATTGAATGATGGATTAACAGATTGATAAATCTTAGTACGGGCATTAAATTCTGCTTCTGCATAAGTGATTTTGCCGGATTTATAACTAAAAGCAATGGCTTTGCATTGCTTTTTCAAGTGGCAGTTTATCTGCCGCTTGAACGTTGAATGACGGAACTTCGTTCCTTATTGAATCTTTAATTACGGGAGCGATAATAGCTGTGACTTTTTCAAGATTATGTGTACAAAAAATAAGGAGCATACCCATTTGGGCTATACTCCTTAGATCTTTTAGATTAAAAACAACATACAAACCACTTGGTATTATTCCCACTCGCTCCCGAAAATTGCAACTTAAACAATTTTGTATGGGTATTTTTACTCATATTATCGGGAGTGTTCAGATTATCCGTAAAATACGGACTATCAAGATTTTTGTTGTCACTGTGTTGTCACTTCAACGAAGATATTATACATCATTAGCATAACAATTTCAATACTTGATCTACATTAATCAACTTTAGCATTAATGAGTTTTATACCACTCATGCCAACCATACAAGAAAAACCACTGGATTTCAATTCGTTAGAAGCGTTATACCTATACGCGCTCGCTGAAACATAAACTTGTTTTCTTGCTCTCGTAACACCAACATAAAATACGGACAATTCATCAAGAAGCAACATTTTTGTATTAGCGTCGATAGGTGTTGATAAAACACATTTGCAACCTTTCAACGAAGAATACTTACTTACACAATTGTTGCACGTATGATAACTTGGAAATATCCACCTTTCCGTGTCTGGCAAAAAAACATACTGCCATTCTAATCCCTTGGCACCGTGTATAGTTGTAATTATAATATTAGTATCAAT
>JAGAJK010000075.1 GCA_017626145.1 Clostridia bacterium | reverse complement strand
TGCCGCCAATGTACTTCGTACATTTTGCAATATTGACGGCGTCGTAAAAATGCCCTTGCAAGCAAGCATTTTTACTCCTGGTAACGGGTGCGAGAAAATCCAGTATTCTCGCGGGTCCTAAGGAAAAGCATTAAAGGAAAATACAGTGAAAAATTAAGGAAAAATAGTAGGTCCTATTGTGCCTTGTTACAACAAGGTTCTCCGAAATATAGAAATCTTTGATTTCGTTATATTTCGTGATGATTCTTATTATTCACTGTTCTCCAGTCTTAACAAAAGTCGAATTGTTCCGAAAACTGCGAAAGGAAGTAGTGAAATGCGAAAAATAATAAGAAATTTGTCATCAATACAAATAATTATGTTTGCTTTTTTGTTGGTAATTATAATCGGAAGCATTCTTTTAAGTCTGCCTGTAAGTTCGGCAAACGGAAAGAGCGTGCCTTATGTTGATGCACTTTTTACTGCCACAACAGCTACTTGTGTCACAGGTCTTGTAACCGTGCCGACCATATCAACATGGAGCGTTTTTGGGCAGATTGTAATACTGCTCCTTATCCAAATTGGTGGTTTGGGTGTTATAACAGTTGTTGCGGGTATGATGATGATTTTTCAACGTAAAATTAATATAAATGACAAAATCATAATCAGCGATTCGTTTAATTTGAACTCTATCGGAGGAATAGCTAAGTTTGTTAAAAAAGTAATATTGTTGACCTTTATAATAGAACTGGCAGGGGCATTATTGTATATGATAGTTTTTGTTCCTGAGTTTGGTATTAAAGGAATATGGGTGTCAGTTTTTACTTCCGTATCTGCTTTTTGCAATGCTGGTATAGATATAATTTCAGAAAACAGCTTGTGTGGATATACACTTAATCCGATAATCAATATAACAACTATTATACTCATCATTTTGGGTGGTATCGGCTTTGTTGTGCTATTTGATTTGATTAGGTTGAGAGGAAACAAAAAACGTAAAGGGTTAAAATTTTTATCCCTGCACAGCAAAATTGCACTTTCACTTACGGCATTTTTAATATTTTTGGGCACGGTTTTTATTCTTATTTTTGAATATAACAATCCGGAAACTTTGGGCGGATACACATTTTTTGAAAAGATTATGGCAGCCTTGTTTCAATCAGTTACTTTAAGAACTGCAGGCTTTGCGTCAATACCTCAGGAATGTATTACGGATGCATCTGCATTTGTATCAATTCTTCTTATGTTTATTGGCGGTTCGCCGGCAGGAACAGCCGGAGGGATAAAGACGGTTACTTTTTTCGTTTTGCTTGCAAGTACATTCTCAGTTATAAAAAATAAAAGATCGGTAGATGTGTTTAACAGACAGATTTCAACAGAAATTCTGAAACGTTCTGTTGCTATCTTTGCGATTTCGTTATTGACTGTTATAGGTTCAACTATTTTACTTATAATCTTTAATGGCGGAGAATTTATTGATATATTATATGAAACAGTAAGTGCTACGGCAACAGTTGGATTGAGTCGGAGTTATACAAGTAGTTTAAACACAATGGGTAAAATTATTATTACATTAACTATGTATCTTGGAAGAGTAGGTCCTATTTCTCTGGCTTTTGCATTTAGTTTAAATAAAAGCAAAGAAAATTTGATTGAAAATCCTGTTGAAGAAATAAGTGTAGGATAAGGGGGCTTTTATATGAGTAAAAGTTATGCGGTTTTTGGACTTGGCAGATATGGAAGAGCAGTTGTAAAAGAGTTGTTGAATAATGGAGCAGAGGTTTTGGCAGTAGATCAGGATAGAAAAATTGTGGATGAGCTGGTAGGCGAAATTCCTGTTTGCAAATGTGCGGATATAACTGATCCGGGAGTGATAGAACAACTTGGTATATCGGATATAGATGTTGTTGTTATTTCGATGGCAAAAAGCTTTGAGGCAAGTATTATGGCAACTATGCTTTGTAAAGAAGCTTATGTAAGAAAAGTTATTGTAAAATGTTCTGATGAATCACAGTGCAGGGTTATGAAAAAAATTGGAGCAGACGAGGTTATTTTGCCTGAAACCGAATCGGGAACACGACTTGCCAAAAATATCCTTAGTTCCGGATTTATAGATCTTGCTGATATAACTGATAATATTTCAATTCTGGAAATGGATATAAAAGCTGAGTGGGTAGGTAAAACACTGAGAGAGCTTGACTTAAGAAAAAAATATAACATAAATATAATTGCTTTCAAAAATAGTAATGATGTGGTTTTTGCAAATCCCGACATTGTTATTGAGAATAGTATGAAAATGATAGTAATGGCTGATAAGAAAGGTGCGGATTTCCTTAAATAGTATATTAAATAAAGAACATAGATTATAAGTGAGATGTATTTTGTTTCATATCAGCTTTAAAACTTAATAAATTGGTTTACCGATTTTGATATTTACATGTGTTAATATCTGCAAGCGGTTTCAAATTATGGTAGCGGGAAAAACCGGATTCTGATACGTGGTGTAGAAAATATTGCAGACGCAAAAGGAGAATAAGAGTTAGTATAGAATTAGTTATAATATCAAAAGAAAAGGGCGGAATGAAAGAATGGGTAAGCTGAAAATATCTACAGCATTAAATTTTAATTATAATCCTTCGGAAGATTTTTACGAATGCGTTAAACATATTTTGATTTTCCTGAAAAATGCAGGCTTTAACATTGCGGATTTTTCGATGGATCCGATTATGGGTGTTGAGGGTGACTGGAATTGTTATGCCGAAAAGATAAACAAAGCATCAGAAGACTCGGGAATGAAGATAGAGCTGTGCCATCTTCCGTTTAGCTGGACAATATGCGCTCACCCTGAGGAAATGCCTGTTTTTAATGAAAAGATGTATAAAGGTATCGATGTCGCCGCTTTGCTTGGTGTTGATTATGCAGTATTACATCCCAATACAACCACAATTCCGATGACTGAGTTTGACCGCAAAGCAGAATTTAAGAGTGTTTACGACCACGTCGCACCTTTTGTGGAATATGCATCAAAACGTAACGTGAAGCTGGCGATAGAAAATATGCGTCTTGTTCATAGCCATATTCCCGTTCACCGTTATTGCCAGGAACCGGATGAACTTTGTGAGGTTGCTGATGCTCTTGGAATAGACATTTGTTGGGATTTCGGTCACGGAAATACCTGCGGGTTAAAACAGTCGGAAGCTATAAAGCATATAGGCTCACGTCTTAAGGTGCTTCACGTAAACGATAACAATGGTGTAGGCGATGACCATGTTCCTCCTTTCTGCGGAACAATTGATTGGCGTGATGCTATGAAAGGGCTTTCTGATATTGGATTCGACGGTATTTTCAATTATGAAGTTGCAACTGTAAAGAAGAAACCTGAATTTGTAAGAAAATCGTTTGCACGTTACCTTGTAGATTGTGCCAACGAAATGATGTCTTATTTGTAATTGAGGCGTATAAAAGGAGCTGTAGCAAAACGGATTTCGTTTTGCTACACCCTCTTTTGTTTGTGAATTGAAATTGTCATATTGCAACGTTTCCTTATTTTTGTTTCCGAAAAGTATCGTTGTTCAAGAGGAATCCACTCGTTGTAAAAACGTTCTGCCATTTCATTAGAGTTACGATTCCTGATTCTCTCTCTTTGAAAAGAGGAAGAAATGTCAAGAAATACCGAAAAATCATAGTACTTCGTAAACCAAGGATGCATAGAATATGCCCCTTCTATTATAACTAAGTTTTTTGGAACAACCTTAACAGGTGCTGTAAGTGTAAATGTTGAACAGTCAAATTTTCTGTAATTCAGAGTCTCATTATTACTGAGCGGAATAAGAACTTCTGTTAAAAAACGTTCCTTGTCAATATTTCCGCCGATTTCTGCGTATCTTTCTTTTGTTCTCTGCTCCGGTCTTAAAAAGAAGTCATCCATATGAATAATCGTGCAGTCGTAAATCTCTTCAAGTATTTTGCTAAGGGTTGTTTTACCGCTTGCACTTCCACCCTCAATAGCAACTATATTCATTTTGTTATAGTTCATATTATCAAGTTGCGCAAAAAAGGATAGAAACGTAACATATTCGTTTGCAATAACCCGATATGATGGACTATATTTATCACGGAAAGTCTCTGAATGGTGAACTGAATTAAAATTACTATTTTCCCATTCTTGCACCGCAATGTCAAATTCATTTAACGAAAATGGTAGTTTGTTTGTACATATAAGCTCTCTTGCAACAGAAAGTTTGTTTTTCAAAGCAGTTATGCCATGAGTTTCTTTTTTTGCTGATTTAAAGAAAAGGTGTCCAAGAGTTTTTGAACTTAAACCACTATTTTTTGATGTCAGATGAACGCGGCTGTATTCGCCGTCAAGTGGTTCAATTAAAATTTCTGTACTTGAGATGTTTTCTCGTTCTTTTTCGATATGCCCGGTTGCAGAAACCAAAGACGATACCATATGTTCACAGCCAAATGAGCTTTGATAAATGTACTTAAATAAATCTCTTATCTGCAAATTCGGATATTTTTTATAATGAGCTGTTAATAAATCTCTTGTTTTTTCGTTATGTGACATAATTATCTCCGACTTGAAATTTTTTCAAGAGCCATAACCAGAACAGGCACCAGTAAAATTTGAAGAACAATTCCCAAAATTGCATTTGTAAATGCACCGGCAATAAAAGCACTAAAGGTAAAAGGAGTGTTTTTTATACCCAGGCAAATAAACATTGCCACACCCCATATAATTCTGCCAACAATCATAGATGTAAGTAATGAGCAATAAATGTAAGTTTTTTTGGACGGAAGTAATTTGTGCATAAGGCCGCAAATTGCACCGTATGCTGCAAGCTCAAATGCCATACAGATTGCTGTAGGAAACATAGGTGGCATTCCAAGAATGGATGAACGAAGAAGGGGAGCAATGAAGCCAATAAGCAATCCCCATTTCCACCCACATATGAAACCGCACAGAAGAACAGGAATATGTAAAGGGCAAAGCATAGCCCCGAATTCAGGGATCTGACCTGTAAGAAATGGCATAACATAAGCAAGAGCTAAAAAAAGTGCGGATAGGACAAGCTTTGATAATTTATCGTGTTTTTTCATATTTGTGATTCCTTTCATAATACAAAAAGGTGACACTACCTCTTCAGAGATAATGACACCTTCAAAGTATCTTAATAATAGTATTGTCAAGTAAAAAGAAACTTCTGTTTCTATGCCGTTCTTCAGAACGACATAAAAAGTATACCACAACAAAATATTTTTGTCAACAACAATTACTGTCTAATATGTTTTTTAGCTTGTCTATAGTATCGTCGATTAATTTTTTTGTGTTTGTGTGCGTTATACCTGCAATTAAATTATCACATTTGTTCATAGGGATAAGAATACGTACAGCATCTGATTTACCTACGGCAACAGCCATTTTTTCAGTAATTTCGCCGTGAAGTGAATCCGCAATCACAATTCCGACAGGACCTATTATAACATCTGATTTACGACAGGCAACCACAATGGGGTTTTCTCCTGTAGCGGCATTTTTGGCACCTGCTTTCAGCATTGCGGAAGTAGCAATTGTGTTAGTACCGATTACTGTAAGATTAATATCAGGAAAACGAAGCAAAACCTCTTTTGTGAGCTGTGCGCCTAACTGACCGCCTTGTCCGTCAATAATTGTTATATTCATATAATCACCCCATAAATCACTTTTGCTTTTTTATTATACTATAATTTATTGCAAAAATCAACAATTTATGGTATGATTAAAAAGTAAATTTGAACCGAAGGGGAACATAAAATTGGGGAAATTTGAGGGAATACTCATTTGTACGGATCTGGATGGAACCTCGCTTAAAAATGATAAAACAATATCAAAAAACAATCTTGATGCGATAGAAAAAATTATCTTTGATATTGAAAAAGGAATTATAGCAGTGTAATAAAAAGCAAAGCCGTTTAGTCGGCTTTGCTTTTTATAAAATTAAGAAAGTGCTTAACATTTCCGTAAGCAGCATCAATTTTATAGTATGCACATATGGTCTGGTTTTCGTTGAAATCAACCACATTAAGAATTTTCGTGTTACTTGAAGATTTAACCCCCTTGTATTCTCTTGCAAGACCGATGCCAACGCCTGCCTCAACAAATTTTCTGTTGCATTGTAAGTCATTACTTAGTACTATAATGTTTGGTGTAAAACCTACTCGTCTGCAGGCATTGATTAAAATTCTGTGCATACCGTTGTTTTCGCCAATTGAAATAAATGGCTGATTACTAAGTTGTTTTAAAGTCAGCTTTTTATCGCATAAAGGACTTTTGTCCGATACACGTAATTTCAGAATTGTTTTATACAATTCTATTTTTTTATATTCAGGATATTTGTCCGATTGTTCATCAATTATGATATCGTAGTTTTCAAAATCAGTAGCATCGAAATCAAAAACGGTTTTGAATGCAATATCCGGATGCTTGGTTTTATACTCAATTATATGCTCTGTTATTGTTCCACGCATTGCACGGACAAGCATTTTTATTTCTCTTGTATCGGTGGTAGCAGAGGTGAGAGTATCAACAACATCGTCGAGCTCTTTAAAAATTCCGTTAAGTGAATGTAAAAGCTTTCTGCCGTTATCATTTAATGCGATTTTATTGCAGGAACGGTGAAAAAGCTGACAACCAAGCTCTGTTTCAAGTCTTTTTACCGCTGCTGAAACAGATGTTGCAGGCACCATATATTTCTCGGCAGTTTTTGCAAAGCTTTCGTTTTTGGCACTTTCGAAAAAATAGCGTAATTGTAATAATTCCATAGCATACCTCGTTAATATTTATATAATTATTTTACCATAATTTCAAAGTTAGCGCAACACTAATTTTTAATATTGTTTACATTGGTGTAAAAATGCAGTATACTGTGATTATATGAATTAAAAAGGAGACTTTTCTTATGAACGCAGAGATTAAAAACTTTATTGAAAATAACGAAGAATCAATGTATAAAACCTTAAAGGAGCTTTGCCATATACCTGCACCCTCTCATTTTGAGCATAAACGTGCAGAGTATTGTAAAGAATGGTTTGAAAAAGTGGGAGCTGACGGAGCGTACATTGATGATGCGCTTAATGTGATTTTTCCGCTTAACTGTGAAAACAGTAATGAAATTACAGTTTTTGTTGCTCATACCGATACAGTTTTTCCTGATATGGAGCCAATGCCATACATAGATGACGGCGAGAAAATTTTCTGTCCCGGCGTTTCGGATGATACAGCAAGTGTTGTTGTGCTTATGCATATGGCAAAATTCTTTGTAGAGAATAAAATCGTTCCTCCAAAAGGGATTATGTTTGTTTGCAATTCCTGTGAAGAAGGTCTTGGAAATTTAAAAGGAACGAGACAGCTTTTTAGGGATTTTGAAGGTCGCATCAAAACCTTTATATCCCTTGACAGCAGTTTAAGTTCTGTAAGTGATCGTTGCGTAGGTTCTCACCGTTATAAGGTGGAAGTATTAACCGAAGGCGGACATTCATACGGCAGTTTCGGTAATGAAAATGCGATAGCAAAGTTATCTGAAATCGTAAACGATATATATAAAATAGAAGTGCCGAAGAAAGAAGGAACACGTACAACTTATAATGTTGGAATAATCAGTGGCGGTACATCGGTAAATACTATTGCACAAAGTGCGGAAATGCTTTGCGAATATCGTTCTGATGATAAAGAAAGCCTTGAAATTATGCAGTCAAAATTTGAAAAGATATTTAAAAATGCCGATACCGAAAAGGTAAAGGTTAATGTAACTAAAGTAGGAGATCGTCCTTGCAGTAATATTGACCCGGCAAAGGTAGAAGAATTAAAAGCAATCATAGTACCGATAATTGAAGAGGTTATAAATGAAAAGGTTAGCTATAAAAGTTCGTCAACTGATTGTAACATACCTCTTTCATTAGGTGTTTCTGCACTTTGTATAGGAGCAAACAACCATAATAAGGTACATACAAGAGAAGAATGGCTTGACAAAAAGTCAATTATTCCGGGGCTTGAAATTGCTATAAAAACAGCATTAGCTTTAAAATAAGGGAGTGATTTATGATGAAATTTACAGCAGCAGGAGATATGATTATCCAGAAAAGAATGTACGAAGGTTATGAAGGATATAATGAGCTTACACCATTTATTATGCAGGGTGATGCGAGATTTTTCAATCTCGAAACAACTCTTAATCACGAGGGTGAAACCTGTTCATCACAGCTTAGTGGCGGTACATATATAAGAACAAACCCTGAAATTCTGGAAGATATAAAGAAAATGGGTTTCAATATGACTACTTTTAACAACAATCACGCACTTGATTTTTCATACGGCGGATTTGAAGCTACTTTAAAAGCGGTAGACGAAAGCGGTCTTGTTCACGCAGGTGCCGGAAAGAATCTTGCTCAGGCGTCTGCACCCAAATACCTTGAAACTAAAAACGGACGAGTGGCTCTTATTGCAGTTAATACAACATTTAACGATTCTATGCTTGCAGGTGAGCAGACACCACGTGTTCCCGGAAGATCGGGAATTAACGGACTCAGAATAGAATCGTATATAGAGCTTCCAAAAAAGGATATTGAATATATCAAAAAAATAGCAGAATTGACAAATATAAATGCTGCGAAAGAAATAACAAGAAGAGAGGGATACTATCCGTTCCTTAAGGATGACGAATGTGAGCTTGGTAATTTAAAATTCGTTTTAGGTGACGAAGCACGCTATGTAATGAAAATCAATGAAAACGATATGAAAAGAGTTGAAAAGGCTATTTTCGAAGCACAGCTGCAGTCAGATTATATAATTATTTCGGTTCATTCTCACCAGATTAGCGGAGACGCAAAAGAGAATCCTGCTGATTTCTTAAAAGAATTTGCTCACCGTTGTATTGATTTGGGCGCTAATGCAATAGTGGGTCATGGGCCTCATCTTTTAAGACCTATTGAGGTTTATAAAGACTGTCCGATTTTCTATTCACTTGGTGATTTTGTGCTTCAGCTTTACAGCATTGAATTTGCTCCCGAAGAGTTCTATGCAAATCATGGACTTACATCCGATTCAACTGTTCACGAGCTTCTTAAGAAACGTTCAAAGAATTTTACCGTTGGACTTATGGAGGACCCAAGAATGTTTCGCTCTGTAATTCCGTACTGGGAAACAGAGGGAACAAAATTAACGAAGCTTACCTTGATGCCTGTTGAAATGAGTATGAAAGGCAATAAATCGGAAAACGGACTTCCACGAAGAAGCTATAATCCTGAAATTGCAGAATATCTTAGAGATATGTGTGTAGACTATGGCACAGAAATTATACTTGAAAAAGATGGACTTATAACCTGTAAATGGTAAATTAAAAATCTCAGAGGATTTAATTTCTCTGAGATTTTTGATTTGGCACCTTCAGGTGTGGAAATATCCTGCAATTTGTATATATTCATATTGCAGGACTTTTTATATATTCACTTGGCGTTTTACCGTTATACTTTTTAAACACTTTTGAAAAATAGAACTGATCGGTATAGCCGCATTTGTATGCAACCTCCGAAATGTTTTTTTCGCCTTTGTTAAAAAGCTTTACGGCATAAGATATACGAAGATTGTTTAAGTACTGTGAGAATTTCAGCTTGGTTTTCTTTACGAAAAGGCTTGAAAGGTATTTTTCGCTGTAGAAAAATATATCTGCTACTTTTTTTATGGACATATCCTTTGACGTATAATTGTGGTTTACATATTCTAAAATGCTGTCAAATTTATCTTTCTTCTCTTCAACAGATACATTTTCGGTACTGTCAATAAATGAAAGAGTATACATAAGAACACTTTCGGTAAGGATATTTGCATTGGTGGTGTTCACTCGTCTTATGGCATCCATCCAGAAAGAAAGAATATTTTCAAAATTTTTATGCACACAGTTTTCTTTATTTATATTAAGACTGTTTAAAAGCGGTAACACACCCTGACCGTTAAAGCTTATATAAAGATATGTAAAATTATCATCTGCATCAATATTAAAGCTTTGGTTTGGGAATGTGAAAAACACATCTCCGCTCTTTAAAGGAAACTCTTTTCCGTCAAATTTAAGTACAGCGTCACCTTTAAACGCAATATGAAGATAAAAATTCGAATGCAAAAAAGGTTGACGCAGTTTTTTTACATTTGTTTCATACACAAAATGCAAAAACTCCAGATCACTTTTATGCTTTTTCGGGGGAATAAAATTGCAGATATCTTCCACCTGTTCATCACCTCACTGAAAAATATAACACATTGTTTGTATAAAATCAAGAATTTAAGGTTTTTTTACATTAAAAAATGGTTTTTTTCCATTTTAACGTCCGTTTATTTATGCTATAATGTCAGCGAAGAAAAGGGAGGTTGTTATGGGAAACAGTACTATAGGAATGTTGCTTGTTTTAGCAAGTCTTACTGTTCATCAGTTTGAAGCGATGATTGTCAAGCATTACGGCAAAAAGTATGGAAAAGGCGGAATGTTTTTCAATGCCTTTATTTGCTTATTTGCTATGATTTACTTTATTATTACCGATAAAGACGGACTGCAGTTTACACCCCAATTATGGGTATACGGACTTATTAACAGTACAATGTATGCAACGGGCTTTTATACCGCTTATGCTGCATATAAAACAGGTTCATTCGGAATCACAAGACTTTTAACATCCTTTGGAGTTATTATACCAACGTTTTACGGTATTGTATTTTTGAAAGAAACCACTACAGTTTTTACATATATAGCATTAGTGTTGATTTTGTTATCTTTGTTTTTGATGAACTATCAGAAACGTGATAAAAACACCCCGAAAGAAAATATATCTGTTAAATGGCTTGTTTTTGTTGTGCTTACAATTCTTTCGAATGCAATTATAACGATTATAGGAAGAAAGCAAATTGATGCTTTTAATGATATGTACAAAAATGAGTTTTTGATGATATCCCTTGCAGGAGCAACTGTTGCACTATTTGTACTTGGTATGATTTTAGAGCGTGACAGCTTTAAACAGACAATTAAGCACGGATTTTTATACGGTGCGGGAGCGGGAATATTTAACGGAATAAATAATCTGCTTATTCTTGTTACTTACGCTTATCTGCCACTTTCAGTTGTTTCGCCTGTTAAATCGGGACTTGGAATAGTTATAAGTTTTGTTATGTCTTTAGTGATTTATAAGGAAAAATTTACACGACGTCAGCTTGTAAGTGCTTGTATAGGTATAGTTGCGGTAGTATTAATGAATTTAAAATTCTGATAAAAAGGAGCATAATTGTGAAAAAGTTAAGAATTGGTGTTGTTGGCCTTGGACACAGAGGCAGACAATTAATTGAAGTATCGGGCAGCTTTGATAATGTTGAAATTGCAGCTGTATGTGATTTGAAACCCACTAACTGGTACGAGCAACAGTGGCTTTCCGATGCACCTTTAGCAGAAAAATTTCCCGAGGCAGTTTTTTATGAAGATTACGATAAAATGCTTGATGAAGCATCTTTAGATGCAATTATAGTTGAAACCGGTGCGGATATTCATGCAGAATTCTGTATGAAAGGATTAAGAAAAAATATTAATGTTCTTACAGATATTCCGGTAGTTGCAAGTTTGCAGGAAGCAGAAGATATATGGAAAGCTTCTCAGAAATCAAAGGCACAGATTTATACAGGTGCCAATGCAAATTTTCAGAAATTAGTTGTTCTTTTAAAGGATTTTTACAATAAAGGACTTTTGGGAAATCCGTATTACATGGAAGCGGAGTATATTCACTGGTCTATGCCCAAGAGTAAAGAAAGTATCCATCTCAACGAAAACGGAGACTGGAGAAAGCTTTTAATTCCAATTCGTTACTCTACTCATTCGTTGGGGCCGCTTCTTACAATTCTTAAAGAAGATTTAAGAACGGTAAGCTGTTTCGGAACAGGTCCGCAGGGAGAAGGAAGCACTAAAGATGATATGATGTGTGCACAGTTTCAAACAGAATCAGGCGTTGTTGTACGTTTAATGAGAAACGGAAGATGCCGTGCAAAAATCGGTCATCATAATTACAGAGTTTTCGGTACAGAAGGATATTTTGAAAAGATAGACAGATTTTCAACTCCCGTGATAAGATATAACTCTATGAAAGAGCTTGATACTGAATTAAAAGAAACAGGTGGCGAATATATGCCTCCTGCATATGCCAATAATCCTAAGGCAGTAGGTCACGGCGGTGTTGATTATGCTATGCTTGATCATTTCTTTAAAGCTTTATCAGGGGAAGAATCAGAATGTGTTACATTAAGAGAAGGTCTTGCAATGACTCTGCCGGGAATTTATGCGGAAGAATCAGCAAAACGTGGTGGCGAGGTACTTACAATGTACTATCCGTGGGATAAAGAATGGACAACAAAATTATAAGATATTAAGGGGTGTCTTGTTATGAAAAAAATAAGAATGGGTGTTGTAGGTCTCGGTCACAGAGGAAGAGAGCTTACAAAAATTGCGGCACAATTTGAACAGGTGGAAATTGCAGCTGTTTGCGATATAATACCTCATAACTGGTACCAAAAACAGTGGCTTTCAGATATGGCATTATCTGATATGTTTCCTGAAACTGCATTTTATGAAGATTATGATAAAATGCTTGACGAAGCAAATTTAGATGCGGTAATTGTTGAAACGGGAGCAGATATTCATGCAGAATTCTGTATTAAGGCTCTTAATAAGAATATCAACGTGCTTTCCGATATTCCTAATGTTGCAAGCTTAAAAGAAGCAGAGGATTTGTGGAAAGCGTCCGAAAAATCAGATGCAGTAATTTATACAGGTGCAAATCCTAATTATCAGAAGTTTACCTATATGTTAAAGGATTTTTATAACAAGGGTCTTTTAGGTAAGCCATATTGTATGGAAGCTGAATATATTCACTGGTCTATGCCGAATAGTGAGATGCATATCCACCTTAACGAAAACGGTGACTGGAGAAAATTGCTTATTCCTATTCGTTACTGCACACATTCATTAGGACCTCTTCTTACAATCCTTAATGAAGATTTAAGAAAGGTTAGTTGTTTCGGAACAGGCCCTCAGGGAGAGGACAGCACCAAAGACGATATGATGTGTGCTCAGTTTCAGACCGAATCGGGCGTTGTTATCCGCTTAATGAGAAACGGCAGATGCAGAGCGAAAATCGGTCATCATAACTACAGAGTTTTCGGCACCGAAGGCTATATGGAAAGAATAGACAGATTTGAAAAGCCTGTTATAAGATACAACTCAATGAATGAACTTGATACGGGAATGAAAGAAGTCGGAGGAGAATTTATGCCTACCGCATATAAAGATAATCCTAAAGCTGCAGGTCATGATGGAATTGACTATGCAATGCTTGATAATTTCTTTATGGCAATAGGCGAGGGAAAAGGGGAGCCTGTAACTTTAAAGGAAGGACTTGCAATGACCTTACCGGGAATTTATGCGGAAGAATCTGCAAAACGCGGAGGCGAAGTGCTAACAATGTACTATCCTTGGGATAAGGAATGGTCAAGCGTGATTGAGTAAGCATAAGGTGTTCAATACCCATTAAGCTTCGGCAAAACAGAGATGTTTTGTTGAAGCTTTTTTCTTTTGTATAAATAAGTTGCCAAATTATATGAAAATTTGGTTTTTGCTTGAAAATTACAAAATGTTTTGCTATACTATTTCACAAACAAAACGGAAGGACGATGAATGTATGAAAAATAATCAGTTTAACATTAAATTTGATTCTGAAAGCGGAAATATAATTTCTATATCAAACGTTAAAGATAAATATAATATGAACTGGTGTGCCCCTGATTTGCAGTGGGGTAAAATGTACTGCGGAAATCTCGCAAACATTTCTGACGGTTTAGCACGTCGTATTCATAATATGGAATTAACAAGTTTTACAGAAAATGATAATGAAGCAATTTCTGTTTTCACAAATGGAAGAATCGAAGTGACCGTTAAAAGATTTTTCAAAGATAACGGAAATTTTGCTGAAAGATATATAATTAAAAATATTGACTATGCAGATTTTTTTATAAGTCCGGAAAGGTTTGACATATCTGTTCCCTTTAATGACCGTTACACATTTGCTGATGACTGTATGACCAACAGATGTAACACACATATATGGTGTGCTTATAATAATTCCTATATAAATGCATTAAAAATGGGGGTATCTGATATAAATCTTGGTTTAGTGCTTACTAAAGGCTCACTTCACAGTTATACCCAGAATCAAAAAGATATTGATAACGGACATTCAAGAGGTGAATTTGTTTTAAATCTTGATAATAAAGAACTTGTAAAGAACGAAGAATATGTAATTGAATGGGAGCTTTTCTGGCATAACGGAGAAGATTTTTATGATAAAGCTTTAAAAACGGAGCAGTTTGTAAAGATAGATGCCGAGCAATATACCGTTTTTAACGGAGAAGAAATACATTTTACAGCTACAATGCCTGAAAACACTAAAAATATTCAAGTAAAATGCGGTGATGACAATCTTGTGTTTTCTTACGATGAAGAATCGCAGAAATTGGACTGTATATATAAACCTGAAAAGAATGGTGAATACAGAATCTTTATTAATTACGACGGCAAAAAAACATACGCGGACTTTTTATGCGTTGATAAGTTTGATGAATTGGTGAAAAAACGTATAGATTTTATTATAGATAAACAACAGTACAAACGAAGTGACAGTCCACTCTGCGGTGCATTTTTGATATATGACAATAAAGAGGAGCACGTTGTTTTTGATGATACCTTTTTTGACCATAACGCATGTCGTGAAAGAACGGGTATGGGACTTCTTATGGCACGTTATTTAAGAACTCATGAGGATGAAAAAGTACGTAATTCGCTGGATTTATATATAGAATTTATTAAGCGTGAGTTTTATGATGAAAATACGGGTGAAGTGTTTAACACAATAGGCAAGGACAGAAATCAAATTCGACTTTATAACGCACCGTGGGTAATGACTTTGTTTGCGGAAATGTATTTTGTAACCAAAGATGAAACTTATCTCGATAATATTTTGAAAATGTCAGAAAATTATTATGCAGGCGGGGGATACAAATTCTATCCCAACGGATTTTCTATAAAGACTATTATTGAAGCATTCAGATGTGCGAAAAGATTTGATGATGTTGAAACATTAAGACAGCACTTTGAAGCGCACGTAAACAATATGATTAATAATGGTATATCATATCCTAAACATGAAGTAAATTATGAACAAACCATAGTTACTCCTGCAGTTTCAATGATTTCCGAATATATTAGCTTGTTTGATAAAGACGAATATATAATTGAAGCAAAAAAGCATATAGATGTACTGAAAAGATTTAACGGTCATCAGCCGAGCTTTCATATGAACGAAATACCTATAAGATACTGGGACGATTTCTGGTTCGGTAAATCAAGACAGTTCGGTGATGTATTCCCGCATTACTGGAGTTGTTTGACAGGGAGAGCTTTTATAGATTATCATGAAATCTCGGGAGCTTTAGAATTTAAAGAAGCGGCGGAAAAATGTATACGAAACTGTTTGTGTTTGTTTACGGAAGATGGACGTGGCTCTTGTGCATATGTATATCCTTATAAAACATGGGGAAAACGAGGTCAATTTTATGATGAATGGGCAAACGACCAGGATTTTGCACTTTATTTTGCTCTTCAAATAAATTTATTTTAACAAAAAGGTCACATCATAGATGTGACCTTTTTTATTAGGCCATTTTAAACACTATTCCGCAAAGCGCACCTATTGCTATTAAAAGAATAGGATGAATTTTTTTGAATTTGAGGAACACAAATGTGAAAATTGCAAAAAGTGCAAGGACTTTAAAATCTATATATTCTAACAATGTTTTTAAATTTACAGCACTGAAATTTTTGAAAACCTCTGCGATTTTAGCGTCAAATGCAGTCATTTTGAAAAGCGACCAGGCAGCTGCGGAAATCAAGCCTGCAACAGCAGGACGAAGTCCGTAAAAAGCATTCTGAACAAGCGTACTGTTTTTAAACTTTTCAAAAATTTTGGCAACAATTACAGTAATGATGTAAGCCGGAGTAATTAATCCTGCTGTTGCAACAATTCCACCGATTATACCTTGTGCCGTGTAACCTGCGTATGTTGCCATATTAACACCGATAGGGCCGGGGGTTGATTCTGCAATTGCAATCATATCCGAAAGGGTTTCCTGACTAAACCAGGGATATTTTGTTGCCATTTCAGAGAGAAACGGAATTGTGGCCAGACCACCGCCTATAGCAAATAAACCTGTTTTAAAAAATTCTAAGAATAAAGTAAAAAGTGTACTCATTGCTGTTCCTCCTTTTTACATTTATCTTTTATGTTTTTAATAACAAGGCCGAAAAGTGCAGCACCTATAACTACAAAAACAGCCTGTGCACCCAGAAGCATAAGGATAAATGATACAATCATAATTATCCATGTAAATATGTCTATAGCGCCTTTTTTTGCCATTTGAATAATTGTTTTAACAACCATTCCCAAAACTGCCGCGCGAATACCTGTTAAAGCACACTGTACGTAATAATTGTCTGCAAAACTTGTTAAGACAGCAGCAATTAAAGTAATTATTATAATTGGAAAAAATACAAGTCCGGTTGTAGAGAATATAGCTCCGATTAACCCTTTTTTCTTGTATCCTATAAAGGTCGATACGTTAACCGCAATAACTCCCGGTGTAAGCTGACCTATAGCATAATAATCAATAATTTCGTCCTCTGTGGCATAGCCTCGTTTTTCAACAAGCTCTTTTTGGATAATAGGCAGCATTGCGTATCCGCCGCCAAATGTAAAAGCACCTATTCGTGCGAATACATAAAAAAGATTCAGAAGCTCTTTCATTAAAAATCTCCTTTATTAATATTGTAGATTCTTTTAGCATTTTCTGTTGTTATGCTTGCAATTTCTTTGTAGCTGAGACCGATAATTTCACCTAATTTTTCAGCGGTATACATTATATTTCTGCTGTCGTTACGGCTTCCTCTTTTAGGTTCGGGAGAAAGGTAAGGTGAATCTGTTTCGATAAGCAATCTATTAATAGGCACAATTTTGGCAACCTCACGAAGCTTGGGAGCATTTTTAAAGGTAAGAGTACCTGCAAAAGAAATATAGCAATCCATATCAACTAAAATTTTAGCAATTTCCACACTTACAGAAACGCAGTGTATTATGGTTTTTTCGGGTCTTGTTTCCTTTAATATATTAACCATATCCTCCGTTGATTCACGGTTGTGAACAATAACGGGAAGCTTTAATTCCTTTGCAAGCTCAATTTGTCTTTTGAATGCTTCTTTCTGAATTTCCCTTGAGGGGTTATTTTCCCAGTAATAGTCAAGCCCTGTTTCACCTATTGCAACAACCTTTTCGTGCTTGCAAAGCTCTCTTAAACGGTTTATGGTTTCATCATTTACCGTATCAGCACATTCGGGATGAATACCAACCGATGCATATAAAAAGTCATATTTTTCGGCAATAGAAACCGAATATTCCGAAGAGGGAATATTCGTTCCTATATTTACAGCATATTCAATTTCATGCGCCTTTAAGCTTTGCAAAACCTCGTCTCTGTCGGGGTCGAATTTTTTATCATCGTAATGAGCATGAGTATCGAAAAGCATAACTTACCCCACAATCGAACCGGGCTTGATATCTGCAAAGGTTGTAAGCGCTGTAAGGTTATCATCGGAATCAACTGCCGATAAAATCATACCCTTTGATTCAATACCCATCATTTTTCTTGGCTTTAAGTTAGCGATAATTATTACGTTTTTACCTATCATATCCTCAGGCTTATAATATTTCTTAATACCTGAAAGAATAACTCTCTGCTCGCCACCCAGGTCAAGGTCGAACTTTAATAATTTTTCGCTTTTCTTTACTTCTTCACAGTTAATAACCTTTGCAACACGAAGGTCAAGCTTATCAAAATCGTCAATTGAGATTTCTTCCTTGATTGGTTCAAAATCATCATCTGCGTTCATTTCCTGTTCAATCTCGGCAAGCTTTGCAGCTTCGTCAATTCTTGCAAAGAGTGGAGTTGCTTCTCCAACCTTGTTTCCTGCCTTAAGACCGCCGAAAACTTCAATACTTTCGTATGAAAGCACATCTGTATTTATCTGATTTGCAATCTTTTGAGCAGTTTCAGGCATAAACGGAGTTAAAAGAACAGCTGCAATTCTGATCGCTTCTAAAAGATTATAGAGAACAGAGCCAAGTCTTTCTTTTGTATCTTCCGATTTTGCAAGAACCCAAGGTGTTGTTTCGTCAATGTATTTGTTGCTTCTCTTAAGAAGTGTCCAGATTTCGGATAATGCTTCAGCAGTTCTGAATTCGTCCATTTTTTCCGAAACAGCTTTAACTGTGTTTAATGCACATTCGATTAATTCTGAGTCTGTTCCTTCCAATGTACCCTGAGGCTGAATAACGCCGTCAAAATACTTGTTTGTCATAGCAACAGTTCTGTTAACTAAGTTACCTAAAACATTTGCAAGCTCGGAATTGTAACGAGCGATTAATGTTTCGTAGGTAATTGAGCCATCGTTGCCGTAAGGCATTTCATTTAAAAGATAAAATCTTACTGCATCAACACCGAAATGACGAACTAAATCGTCTGCATAAATAACGTTACCTTTTGATTTACTCATTTTATCGTTGCCGAATAAAAGCCATGGATGGCCGAATACCTGTTTAGGCAGAGGCAAATCAAGAGCCATTAACATAATCGGCCAGTAAATTGTGTGGAATCTTAAAATATCTTTACCGATAATATGAACATCTGCAGGCCAGTTTTTGTTAAATAATTCGGAATTGTTTTCTGTATCGTAGCCGAGAGCCGTGATATAGTTACTGAGTGCATCAATCCATACATAAACAACGTGTTTGTCGTCAAAATCAACGGGAACACCCCAGGTAAATGATGTTCTTGAAACGCAAAGGTCCTGAAGACCCGGCTTTAAGAAATTGTTTACCATTTCCTTCTTTCTTGATTCAGGCTGAATGAAATCGGGATTTTCCTCGATATATTTCATTAACTTATCCTGATACTTGCTCATTTTAAAGAAATAAGCTTCTTCCTTTGCAGGCTTAACTTCTCTTCCGCAATCGGGACATTTTCCGTCAATTAACTGACTTTCTGTGTAAAAGGTTTCGCAGGGTACGCAGTACATACCTTCGTATTCACCTTTATAAATATCACCCTGGTCGTAGAATTTCTTAAAAATCTTCTGAACAGTTTTAACGTGATGTTCGTCGGTTGTTCTTATAAACTTATCGTAGGTTGTGTTCATCATATCCCAGATAGTTTTAATTTCGCCTGCAACCTTGTCAACATACTGCTGTGGGCTTATTTTTTCAGCCTCTGCAATTTCCTGAATTTTAATACCGTGCTCATCTGTTCCTGTTAAAAAGTAAACATCAAAGCCTTTTTGTCTTTTATATCTTGCTATTGCATCGGAAAAAACAACTTCGTATGTGTTACCGATATGAGGTTTTCTCGATGTGTATGCAATAGCGGTGGTTAAGTAATATTTTTTACTCATAGGTTTCCCTCCGTAAATCGTTCTTTTATAATTTCAGACAGCTTTGTGGCAATTATTTTATGTGACTCCCTTACAGGATGAAGAGGTTCTTTCGGAACCCATCCGGTTGAATTAATATAAAACACACTGTCGGAAAAATCTTCATTATATTTGTTTACCGATTCTTTAATTTCTTCTGCAAGACAACCCGAATATGGGGTTACGGATATTATTATTGAATCGGGGTTTCTTTTTCTTACACTTTTTAAAAAACTGTAATAAGCATTCTTAAAATCTTCTTTATCTTTTTTTCTGTCGTTGGTGCCATGGTTAATTACAATATAGTCAGCTTTCGTTGAATCCATAGGTCTGTTATCGCTGTAAAAAGGATACGATTCTTCAACAGGAGGAATACCGCCTGCTCCACAACTTAAAGTACCCAGACATCCGTATCCCATAATAACAGGACGCATATCAAGCAATTTTGCCGTAAGATAAGCATAGCCTGCTGTCGAATCATCCCAGTAAACCATATCATCAGAAGTTTCATAATTAACATAATGAGTGTCAATTGAAATTCCTTCTGTTATGGAATCCCCGATAAACTCAATTACTTTTCTGGTGTCTTCATCAGGTGCAACAAAATTTTCCGATTCGATTTCGGAAAGTGTTACCATTGCTTCAACAGCACCACTCCACCTTGATTGTCTTTCTACAGAGCTTTTTAAAATGACTTTGACACAATGCTCACCATAATCTGCAGAAACTCTTATATATCTGTCAACTACAGCTTCAACTCTTGCACCGTTATCTACACTTATAAAAAGGTGAGGGAAAGGAGTTTTGCAGTTTTTGATATTAAACCCTATTACGGCAGTTTCACCAATGAATTTAAATTCAAAATAATTTCCGTTTGCCGAAGATGATGCCATTGTTTCGTTAATATCCCATCTTCCGGTATATCTTATAAGCTTATTGTCTGCTGTTATAATCATTTTGGCACCTCGATTGTAAATTAACCTATTTTATAAGAATCTTTTAAAGTTGCAGTAAGATTAAAGATAATATTATCTTCTGTTGAGTTTTTATCAACAGTAAAGTAACCGTTTCTCATAAACTGGAAGCTGTCGCCAACCTTTGCCGATGCTAAATCTGCATCAATTTTACAATCCTTTAAGATAACAAGTGAATCGGGATTTAAGTTTTCAAGGTAATCTTCCAGGTCACCCGGGTTCGAGGTTAAGAATAATTTGTCATACATATTAACCTGTGCGTTTAAACAGTTTGATGCATCAACCCACTGAATTGTGCCTTTAACTTTTCTGCCATCGGGAGAGTTGCCGCCCTTTGATGCAGGGTCATATGTGCAGATTAATTCAACCACCTTGCCATTTTCGTCTTTAATTGCTTCCTTAACCTTGATAAAGTAAGCGCCCTTAAGACGAACCTCGTTATCATAAGTGAGTCTCTTGTAGCCTTTAACAGGAACTTCCATAAAGTCTGTATCTTCAATATATAAGTGCTTTGAGAAAGAAACCTCTTTCTGTCCTGCATTTTCATCGTTAGGGTTAATATCAACCTTAATTAATTCGCTTTCGCCATCAGGATAATTTTCAATTGTAACCTTTAAAGGATTAAATACAGCCATAGCTCTTGGTGCATTTAAGTTAAGATTTTCTCTTACACAATGCTCAAGCAGTGCGTAATCAACTACGCTGAATGCTTTTGCAACACCGATTCTGTCCGCAAAATCCAAAAGTGCCGCTGCAGGATAACCTTTTCTTCTCATGCCGCAGATTGTTGACATTCTCGGGTCATCCCAACCATCAACAATACCGTCTTTAACGAGTTTTAAGCACTTTCTCTTACTTGTAAGTGTATTTGTAAGATTAAGTCTTGCAAATTCAATCTGTCTTGAAGGAACTTCAAAGTCACAAGCTTTAAGTACCCAGTCGTAAAGAGGTCTGTGGTCTTCAAATTCAAGTGAGCAAAGTGAGTGAGTAACACCCTCCGCAGTATCCGAAATAGGATGTGCAAAGTCGTACATCGGGTAAACACACCATTTGTCGCCTGTTCTGTGATGACTTGCGTGAAGAACTCTGTAAATAACAGGGTCACGCATATTAAGGTTACCCGAAGCCATATCTATTTTTGCTCTTAAAACCTTTGAACCTGTTTCAAATTCACCGTTTGTCATTCTTGTGAACAGGTCAAGATTTTCTTCAACACTTCTGTTTCTGTAAGGGCTTTCTTTACCGGGCTCGGTTAAAGTTCCTCTGTATTCACGGATTTCATCTGCAGTAAGGTCATCAACATAAGCAAGACCCTTGTTAATAAGCTTTATCGCACATTCGTGAATAACCGGGAAGTAGTCGGAAGCGTAGTAAACATTGTCCCAGTTAAAGCCAAGCCATTTTATATCCTCCATAATAGCATCAACGTATTCGGTATCTTCCTTTGTAGGATTGGTGTCGTCAAGTCTTAAATTACAGGTGCCTTTATATTTTTCTGCAGTTGAAAAGTCAATATTGATTGCCTTAACGTGACCGATATGAAGATAACCGTTAGGTTCGGGAGGAAAACGAGTCTGTACCTTGTCGTAAATTTTTGCTTCCAGATCCTTGTCAATTTCTTCATGAATAAAATTTGATGTATTTTCCATATATTTACACAGCCTTTCTTATAAGCTCAGAATAAACTTATTGATTCTTTCCATCGCTCTGTCTTTACCCAGAGTTTTTAATATTGCGTAAAGGTCGGGAGATTTCATTCTGCCTGTTACCGCAACACGGATAACTGAACTTACATCACCAACGTGACCCTTAAAGCCTTCAGGGTTCTTTTTATATTCTTTAACTTCACGGCAGAATCCGCATTTTTCGGCAACATCCTTCATCTTGTCAAACCATACGTCCTTTTCATCGTCTTCACCGTAAATATTAATATATTCTTCACAAATTGCTTTCATATCCGCTTTTTCAACATTTTCGGGATATTCGTAATTAAATTCTGCAATCTCATCAAACATAAATGAGAAAGCATTTCTTACTTCACTGAATTTTGCAATATCCTTTCTCGGCTTATCTGGATTTCTGTCAAAGTTAAACATTGCAACAGAGTATTTTTCATCCTTTGTAAGTAAATTATACAATTCTTCGTCATATGTCTTTGCCCAGGCAGTCGCAAGGTCGTAAACCTCTTTTGCTGTCATTGATGCAATCTTGTTCTTACATATGTCGTTTAATTTAGCGAGGTCAAACAAACCGCCTGAAGTGCTCATCTTGTTCATTGCAAGAGAAAATTCCGTCCAGTGAGCCTTAGGATTGTTTCTTCTGAAATCTTCGAAGGTATAGTTTGCGAGATTTAACAGATATTCAATAACACCGTCAACAGGATAGCCTTCTTCCGAATAATAAGTTACCGCAGCTTCAGGGTCCTTTCTCTTTGAAATCTTTCTTTTACCGTTGCCGTCCTCTTTCATAATGGGAGCAATATGTGCATACTTCGGAGCCTTTAAACCTAACATATAAAACATCTGCAGATGTATCGGAGCGGACGAAATCCATTCATCGCCACGGATAACTGCAGTTGTTCCCATAAGATGGTCGTCAACAACGTGAGCAAAATGATATGTGGGGATTCCGTCTGACTTAAGAATAACAACATCAACGATATTTTCAGGCATTTCAATGTTGCCTCTTATTCCGTCTTTAAATGAAATTCTTTTATCTTCCTGACCGGGTGATTTTAAACGGATAACGTAAGGCAGACCTGCCTTAACCTTTTCTTCAATTTCCTCAAAAGTAAGATTGCGGCATTTTGCGAACTTTCCATAGTAGCCGGGAAGAAGCTTGTCTTTTTCCTGTGCTTCTCTTATTGCACTTATTTCTTCCTCTGTGCAGAAGCATGGGTAAGCTTTTCCTTCTTCCACCAAATGCTTTGCAAATGTCTGATAAATTTCAGCACGCTTGCTTTGCTGGTAAGGACCGTAGTTGCCTGTTTCTGTATCAAAATCGGTAAAGCCTTCATCAATTTTAATGCCGAATGCAAGTAAGCCTTCTAAAATTTTATCAATGCCGCCTTCAACTTCACGTTTTTTATCAGTATCCTCGATTCTTAAAATAAACTTTCCGCTGCTCTGATGAGCCATTCTTTCGGAAATAAGTGCGGCAAAAAGACCGCCTATATGAAGAAAACCCGTAGGACTTGGTGCAAAACGGGTAACATTCGCACCCTCGGGCAATTCTCTTTTTGGATAAATTCTTTCATAATCCTCAATGGTTTTGTCAATATGAGGGAATAAAAGTGATGCTAATTTGTTGTAATCCATTAAATTCAGCCTTTCTATACAATTATACCCAATAATTATACTATAAAATTTCCCATTTGTCTATATTATATAGGTAAAAATTTAATTTAGTCTTTACTTTTTTTCAGATTTAACCTATAATAGTAAATGTATTACAGTTAACGGAGGAATAAAATGTACGGCTACAGGCGTAACAGTAATGATAAAATTTTAATTTTTGCCGCAATAATAGCGGCTCTTTACGGACTTTTACTTGTTTCAAGTGCAACAAGAAGTCTTGGAAGTAAAAGCCTTATTATCGTGCAGTGTGCGGCAATAGTAATAGGTTTGGGAGTTATGGTTTTTCTGACAAAAACAGACTATTCTTTATTTTTGGAACTCAGCTCCGTTGTTTTCGGAATATATGTATTTTTACTTATTATCGTTCTTGTTATAGGTACGGGCAGAAGTGAAACGGGTACAATGGGATGGATTTCTTTAGGTCCTGTAAATATACAACCGTCGGAGTTTGCAAAAATAGGGTTTATAATAACCTTTGCATATCATCTCGAACGTGTCGGAAACAAAATAAATAAGCTTAAATCAATTGTGATGCTTGGTCTTCACGCTCTTGTTCCGCTAATGCTTATATTAATGCAACCGGACTACGGAACAGCAATGGTTTTCATATTTATAGCAGTTGCAATGCTGTTTTGTGCGGGTCTTAAAATCAGATATTTTGTTGGAGCAATTTCATTGTTTGCAGCAAGCACACCGCTTTTGTGGCATTTTATTCTTGATGAATACCAGAAGAACAGAATACTTGTATTTTTAAATCCTGAAATGAGTCCTATGGGCTCAGGATACAATGTTATTCAGTCAAAGCTTGCTGTAGGAGCAGGTCAGTTTCTTGGTAAGGGCCTGTTTAAAGGAACACAGATACAGCTTGGCTTTCTTCCGGGAAAGCATACAGATTTTATTTTTGCGGTAGCAGGTGAGGAACTTGGTTTTCTGGGATGCATAGTAATTATTGCACTTCTTGCAACTATTATCTTCAGGTGTATCCGTTGTTCTGCAACAGCTAAAAGAAGCGGTGGAAGCTTTATATGTGCAGGAGTTGCTGCTATGTTTATCTTTCAGGCATTTGAGAATATCGGAATGTGTATAGGTATAATGCCGTGTACCGGTATTCCTTTACCGTTTTTCAGCTACGGAGGTTCTTCGATTATAACGTCGTTTTTAGCTGTAGGACTTGTCCTTAGTGTCTATAAACGAAGAAGAGATATATAACTATGGAAAAAATAAGACTTGATAAAATTTTATCCAAAAGCGGTTTCGGAAGCCGCACGGACAGTAAAAAGTTAATAAGAGCCGGCAGAGTTGCCGTTAATGGCAAAAAGGCACTTTCCTCTTCAGAAAAGGCATACCCCGAAAACGTTACTGTTGACGGTAAAAAAGTTGAATATAAGGAATTTGTTTATATAATTCTAAATAAGCCGGCAGGTGTTATAAGTGCAACGGAGGACAGAAAAAAAGAAACAGTTCTTGACTTGCTTCCCGAGTGCTATAATAACTACGATTTATTTCCTGTGGGCAGACTTGATATAGATACAGAAGGTTTTTTGCTTATAACAAATGACGGACCTCTTGCACATAACCTTTTGTCACCTAATAAGCATTGTCCTAAAACCTATTACGCGGAAACTATCAGAAAACCGGATGAAACAGAAATGCAGAAGCTGAGAGAAGGCGTTTATATAGGAGAGGGTGTAACTACAACTCCCGCAGAGGCAGAATATTTTAAAAACGGAATTCTACTTACCATATATGAAGGTAAATTTCATCAGGTTAAAAGAATGTTGGAAGCTGTGGATAATAAGGTGACATATTTAAAAAGGCTTTCAATGGGAAATATGAAGCTTCCTGAAGGACTTGAAACAGGCGAATATGTGGAAGTTGATTTGTCATTTGTGCAAAATGCATAATAATTTTAACAGAATAATCAATTGTCAAATTCTGCAGTTTATGATATACTGTTATCATAAGTGAAAAAGAAAAGGAGTGTTTTAAAAGTATGGCAAACGTTATACTGAAAAATATCTACAAAATTTATGATGGTAATGTAACCGCTGTTAGCGATTTCTGTCTTGAAATTGCCGACAAGGAATTTATCGTTCTTGTTGGTCCTTCAGGTTGCGGTAAGTCAACAACTCTCAGAATGATCGCAGGGCTTGAAGAAATCAGCAAAGGTGAACTTTATATCGGAGACCAGTTAGTTAACGATGTAGAACCAAAGGACAGAGATATAGCAATGGTATTCCAGAACTATGCTCTTTATCCACATATGACAGTTTATGCAAATATGGCATTCGGTCTTAAGCTCAGAAAGATGCCTAAGGACGTAATCGACCAGAAGGTTAAGGAAGCTGCTAAGATTCTTGATATCGAGCATCTCCTTGACAGAAAGCCTGCTGCTCTTTCCGGTGGTCAGAGACAGCGTGTAGCGCTCGGTCGTGCTATCGTTCGTGAACCTAAGGTATTCCTTATGGACGAACCTCTTTCAAACCTTGATGCTAAGCTCCGTGTTCAGATGAGAACAGAAATCGGTAAGCTTTATCACAGACTTGATACAACATTTATTTACGTTACTCATGACCAGACAGAAGCTATGACAATGGGTACAAGAATCGTTGTTATGAAGGACGGCGTTATTCAGCAGGTAGATTCTCCTGCAAACCTTTATTCAGCTCCTTGTAATATGTTCGTTGCAGGCTTCATCGGTAGCCCTCAGATGAACTTTGTTGATGCAAAGCTCGTAAGAGAAGGCAGTGATGTTTACGTTGCATTCGGTAATGAAAAGGTTAAGCTTCCTGAAGGTAAGGTTAAGAAGCTTAATGAAACAGGTTTTGAAGGCGAAGAAGTTGTTATCGGTATCAGACCTGAAGATATCCATGACGAAGAAGTGTTCCTCTCAAATTCAGAACATGCTATGGATGCTTACGTAGAAGTTGTAGAACCTCTCGGTGCTGAAACCTTCCTTTATCTCACAATTGCAGGAAGCTCATTTACAGCAAGAGTTAACCCAAGAACAACAGCTAATCCTAAGGATACAATCAAGGTTGCATTTGACGCAACAAAGATTCATATCTTTGATAAAGAAACAGAAAAGACAATCATTAACTGATTATTTACAACAAAACGGGTCGCGAAGCGACCCGTTTTTTTGCTGAAGATTAATAAGTTGACAATATTTACATATTTGTATAAAATATAAATTACAAGGTGTAAAAGAAGTGACTGATGTTCCTTGCTGCACTTTGTGGCTTATTTCTTACAAGTGTATTGATTGGTGTCATCGCAACAGGTGTGGAGGATAAGCTTGGAAATTTGCGTAAAGGTACTTCTGTTGTTCAAGAGGATAATCATACAGTTATCATTGGTTTTGATAATAACATATATGCAATTATCAACTAACTTATAGAAGCAAATTCCAATAAGAAAAATGCGTGTATTGTAGTATTGGGAGAGCAACCAAAGGAAAAAATGGAGGATGCAATTTCTTCCCACATCACAGATAATAAGACTACGAGGATTATTTGCAGAAGCGGTAATTTACATGAGGCTTATGCATTGGAGCGTTGCTCTGTTGAAACCTGTAAATCCGTGATTGTTAATATGCATAATGATGCAGAGACTGTAAAGGTTTTATTGGCATTGGCTGCTTATGTGAAAAATAAAGATCTTACAAATTCTGATTTGCGATTTATCGTTTCATTACAGAACAATCAGTATATTGAGGCAGCAAATATTGCGGGAGAGGGGCGTGCCGCAATAATTTATTCCAAAGATGCTATAGCAAGAATTATTTCCAACACCTGCCGTCAGCATGGCTTGTCGCAGGTTTTAACTGAATTGTTTAATTTTACAGGTAACGAACTGTATTTTGAGAAAGTTCCGGAATTAACGGGAAAAAGCTTCAAAGAAGCAACAATGAGTTTTGGAAATATAAAGTAGTTTTATGGTTTAAAGAGAGCAAGAAAAATAATATTATGTATACTTACCGTAATGACGAGGAAAATAAGGATGTGTATATGGTTGCTCTTCGTGATGATGACGGTACTTTAATCGGCTATTACGAAAAGCACGAATATAGAAACAAAGAAACGGTATATCAGCCAAAGGAATAACAAAGGGTGAATCTATGAGCACATTTGAAAAGATATATGAAGTTGTTAAAAGCATCCCCAGAGGCAAAGTTGCAACCTATGGTCAGGTGGCAATGCTTGCAGGTAATCCACGTTGGGCGAGAGTTGTAGGGTATGCCCTGCACGTAAACCCTGAACCGGGAGTAATTCCCTGTCACAGAGTGGTAAACCGCGAGGGCAGAGTTGCACCCGGCTTTGCATTCGGCGGTGAAGGGGTTCAAAGACAACTTCTCGAATCAGAAGGTATTGTATTTGAACCAGACGGTACAATAGATTTAAAAAAATACCATATTTAAAAACAATCAGGAGATAGAAAATGAAAACAAGACAGGAAGTAATAGATTTTTGCCTGACACTTGATGACACATACGAGGATTATCCTTTTCATGATGATAACTGGACCGTGATGCGCCATAAAGGCAATAAAAAGATGTTTGCGGCAATCTGTGAGCGGCTTGGTAACATCTGGATAAATGTTAAATGCGACCCTAACCTTACATATATGTGGCGAAGAACCTATGAATCAGTCGTTCCTGCGTATCATATGAACAAATGGCATTGGAATTCCATTATTCTTGATGGAACTATACCTAAAAACGATATTATGAATATGATTGCAGACAGTTATGAATTAACTAAGAGAAGGGTAAAAAAATGATGACAGATAAATTTGCAGATATGATAAAAGAATGTAATAGTATTGTTTTCTTTGGCGGTGCAGGTGTATCCACCGAAAGTGGCGTAAAGGATTACAGAAGTGCTGACGGACTTTATAACACCGTAAAAGAGTATGGTATATCTCCCGAGGAAATATTAAGCCATGACTTCTTTTTTCAGAATACCGAAACTTTTTATGATTTTTACAGAAAATATTTTATCATTGAGGTTGAGCCGAACAATGCCCACAAAGCGTTAGCAAAGCTTGAAAACATAGGTAAGCTCAAGGCTGTGATAACGCAAAATATAGACGGTCTGCACCAAAGGGCAGGGAGTAAAAACGTTATCGAACTCCACGGAACGGCAGAGGAATTTTACTGTGCCTCATGCGGTAAAAAAGGCGATACAGACAAGGTTATCTCAGAAATCAAAGACAAGAGTATTCCGGGGTGCGAATGCGGCGGCATTATGAAACCAAAGGTTGTCCTGTATGGCGAAAACCTCTATGGCGGTGTTGCAGAATCTGCCATACAGTATATAGAAAACGCCGATATGCTGATTGTCGGCGGAACTTCTCTTGCGGTTTATCCTGCCGCATCTTTTGTAAGATTCTTCAGAGGAAAATATATTGTTATGATTAATAAGTCTGAAACAGAATACGATAACAATGCCGACTTGGTTATCAGGGAAAATATCGGCGAAGTATTCCAAAAAGTGATGGAAAAGATTGAGGGCTAAAGTGATGAAGAAAGCAAAATACTCCGCTTTTTGACGAACTGCCTATGGCATTTGATGCAGAGAAAAGGTTGATACATTTTTATACGGAGTTTCCTTATATTGATGAAGATTATACGGCGTATCTTTTGAAAAGGTACGACCATACATATTATCCGGAACGAATGATTATTCAAATCGATAATATTAAATCCGTCAAAGTACGGAATGATATCGATTAGGATTAATACATTATATAAAAAGGTTAAATGTTAATCATATAAGGAAGTGAGGAAACCGAATGAAAATTTTTCTTGATGCCGGTCACAGTGTTGGTGGAGGAGATGCCGGAGCCGAAGGATATAATCTTAAAGAACAGGATATTACATTCGGAATAGTTATGCTTCTTGCTAAAAAGCTTTCGGATGTTGGCTTTGATATTATGGTTTCGAGCTGTTAGACAGTCTTTTTAGATAGAGAAAATAAGCGGAAGTTAGAAGAACTTAAAAAGCGATAAAAACCGCATAAAATCAAGGCTTTGAGGGGTTGAATTCCTTCAAAGCCTTTGCTGTTCTTGCGATTTTCGTATTGCCGCTTTTTGATGCATTTTTGAGGTTTTCGCTAGAAAAGTGCTAGAAAAATGTTAGAAAAAATTATGGATTCTTTTAGCGTTATTGAAAATTTTAAGATGATGTAGTATAATTGATGCAGAGGTGATGTTATGAACAGACCGCACATAATCTGTCACATGGTGACATCAATAGACGGAAAAGTTACAGGAGAATTTTTGTCCCGACCGGAATGTGAAAAGGCTACGGATATTTATTATGAGTTAAATCGTGAGTATAACAAAAACGGCGCAAGTGGTTTTATTTGCGGTCGTGTGACGATGGAAAGCAGTTTCACAGGTGGTTGGTATCCTGATTTGACAAGGTACGAGCCTGCCAGCCACAAAGATGATTTTATTCCTGATAATCTATCGGGATTCTATGCCGTAAGTTTTGATCCAAAAGGTAAACTCGGTTGGAAAAACAGTAAGATTATCGACGAAGACCCAGGTTATGGAGATGCACAGATAATAGAAGTTTTGACAGAACAGGCAGACGCCCGTTATCTTGCCTATCTTCAAAGTATGGAGATTCCATATATCTTTGCAGGCAAAAACAAAATTGATGTCAAAATTGCTCTTGAAAAGCTTAAAGCCCTTATGGGTATAAACGCTATTCTTTTAGAGGGCAGTAGCATTGTAAACGGTTATTTTGAGCGAGCAGGTGTAATTGACGAACTTAGTCTTGTTGTCGCACCAATTATTGCAGATTCAGATGACAAGCCGTTATTTATGGATAGCACATTATCCGAATTTAAATTAAAAGAAATCAAGCAATACGATGATATTGTCTGGATGAATTATATACGAAAATAGAAAGATTGACGGATTTTGGCGAAAGGAGAGAAGTGAAAAGATATGTGGAAAAATTGTATTGAAGATGCACAAGAGTTTATAACTTTACATGATTGCGTTGTCAATGGCGCAGAAGCTTTTGATGATGCATTGTCTTTAACTTTTGATGATGGTTTTTGGATATTGGCAGATACAAAATATAATTCTTGCAGAGAAACAGTTAGAACTGATAAATCAAAAATAAAGTTTACTGAATTTGATGAACAGCTATCCGTGTTCTATTTATTCAAAAGACACTATATATTTGGTAAGCGTTTATGTACGACAAGAAAAAAAGTGGAATTGAAAGAGGTATATAAAAAAATAAATAAAGGCGAGTGGGAAATAGAGTTTAATGAGCAATATAATGGGGTTCATCAAGTTTTATTTTTTGGCGGAGTAACAACAAAGAAGAAAATTTGGGCATATGCATTTCAAATGGTTATTAATTGCGATAAAATCAAGTATTATTGGAATAATATTCGCCTAGATAGAAAATGGTGAATTTTTAGGTTTAACCATATATGAGCTATAAAAAGAATGTCGAATATTGTCTGAAGAAAAGAGGGAGGATAAATGTGTCGCTAAAAGAACTCGGTAAAATAAATTTCGGTTAATGTGTTACCAACATTTTTAATAATATGCATTGAGTATCTTGTAATGTTTAAAGAAAGTATAGATTTGTGAATTATTATTAGTAAGAGAGTAGGTTACGTAATGAAAAAATATTTTAGTTTGTTTTTTGCATTTTTATTTCCATATATATTCGTTTTTGCTATGAGCGGTTTCTTTATAATTGATGGTATGGCAAAGCATTTTCTTACGTATATGCTTGTAAGCTTTATTGTTATACTTTTTTGTTTTGTACTTGGTTTAACAGGGGTTGTATATTATTTGGTTTCCGCTAAAAGAAGCAGTGCCGGTGCACTTCGTCTTGCAAAAGTAAACATGATAATAAAACTTGCTCAGATACCTGCATTTATTTCTTTATTTATACTTGCAATTATATATGCAATCGGACTTTTTCATGCCGCTATTTTAGCGGTAATAGTATTTGCAGCGATTGACTTTCTGGCGGTTTTACTTACAGGTACTATTGGTGCAGTAGCGATAATCATAAATTGCAAGGAAAAGAAGGTTTTAAATATAGGGACAGTGATATTAGGCGTTTGTCAGTTTGTATTCTGTGTTGATGTTGTAGCTGCTATTGTTGCTTACAAAAGGATAAAAAGAACTTAAATCAGACGCTGATAGTTTAGCTATTTAGGGCAGTAGCCTGTACTGGACTGTGTTTTATCATACTTTTTAAATGTAGCTACATAGCTATGAAAAATTTGTGTCTAAACCTTATGTGTCGCAATATGGAGATGTCGAATGTTGTCGAAAGGAAGTGCAGAAATGAAAAAACTAATCTTAACAAATATAATTGTTGTTATTACTTTTATTCTTTTTGACCCATTGCTAAATTATTTGGGAGGATGGGCAGATACATACAATCTTGGTGCAGAGATGGTTTTAGGGATGGTAACACCTCTTTTATTTGGGTTTTTCATTCTTTTGTCTTTGGGTTTGATATTATTTTCGGTTATTAAAAGCATTGCAAATAAAGATATTAAACAACTTATCCCAATTACAATTTTTGTTATTGGAATTATCGGATATATATTGATTTCTAATTTAAACAGTTTTTGGATTAGACTTGTAAATTATTATATTAACTTTTAATAGATTTTTTACTTCTAACTTAACATGAACATCACACCAAAAGGTTTGCATCTAAACCTTATGTGTCGCAATAACAAAAAAGTATTGGTATATAGGTTATACAGTCTTTATAAGGTGGTTTATTAAATGAATGACAAAAAAGAATTTTTAGCAACAGAGCCTATTGGTAAGCTTTTGTTCAGACTGTCGATTCCGACAGTTGTGGCACAGCTTATCAATATGCTTTACAATATAGTTGACCGCATATACATAGGTCATATGCCCGGCGACGGAAGTATGGCACTTACGGGTGTTGGCGTTTGTATGCCGATAATTATGCTTGTTTCAGCGTTTGCGGCATTGGTAAGTTCAGGCGGTGCACCGAGAGCCTCCATCTTTATGGGCGAAAAGGAGAATGAATCTGCCGAAAAGGCACTTGGCAACTGTTTTAGTTTGCAGATTGTTGTGTCGGTTATCCTGACTGCAGTTTTGTTTATATGGAACAAGGATTTGCTCCTTGCCTTTGGCGCGAGCGAAAACACAATCGGTTATGCCACCGATTATATGAGCATATATGCCATCGGCACTCTGTTTGTGCAAATGACCTTGGGTATGAATACATTCATAACTGCACAGGGCTTTACCACTATATCTATGGTTTCGGTGATTATCGGCGCGGTGTGTAATATTGTGCTTGATCCAATATTTATTTTTGGATTCGGTATGGGTGTAAAGGGTGCGGCACTTGCGACTATCATTTCGCAGATGCTTTCCTGCGTATGGATTATCTCTTTCCTTTGCGGCAAAAAGACACAGCTTAAAATAAAAAAAGAAAATCTGAAACTCAGAGCAGACATCATTCTGCCTTGCATCGCACTCGGGACAGCGGCATTTGTTATGCAGTCAAGCGAAAGCGTGATTTCCGTTTGCTTTAATTCTTCACTCCTTAAATATGGTGGAGATATTGCAGTCGGTGCTATGACCATTATGACAAGTGTAATGCAGTTTGCAATGTTACCTTTGCAGGGAATTGCACAAGGAGCTCAGCCTATTACAAGCTACAATTTTGGTGCTAAAAATGCGGGCAGAGTTAAGAAAACCTTCCGTCTGCTTTTAATCACTTGTTTGACATATTCCATCACCCTCTGGACAGCTGTTATGATAGCACCACAGATGTTTGTTAAGATATTTACATCAGATAGCACCCTTGCACAGTTTGCAGCACCAATGCTTAGAATTTATCTTGGCGGACTTGGACTCTTTGGCATACAGATCGCCTGCCAGATGACTTTTACATCACTTGGCAAAGCGGCAAATTCCATTGTGGTTGCAGTTGTGCGTAAATTCGTATTGCTACTTCCGCTGATTTATATTATGCCAAGCATTTTGGCAGACAAGACACAGGCGGTATATATGGCAGAACCTGTTGCAGACATTATTGCGGTTACATTTACGGCAATGCTGTTTACATTCCAGTTTAAGAAGGCATTAAAAGAAATAACGGAGGTGTAAAAATGAAGATAGTTATTGTTGGAGGAGTTGCAGGCGGTGCTACGGCTGCAGCAAGAATCAGAAGACTTGATGAAAATTCGGAGATAATCATTTTTGAGCGAAGCGGATATGTTTCCTATGCAAATTGCGGACTCCCTTACTATATCGGAGGAGAAATCTCTGACAAAGAAGATTTGTTTTTACAGACTCCCGAAGGATTTTGGTCGAGATTCAAAATTGATGTAAGAACTCTCCACGAGGTAACTAAAATAAATCGTGAAAGAAAAACTGTTACGGTTTTGGATAAAATAAGCGGAAAAGTGTTTGAAGAAAGCTATGACAAACTCATTTTATCTCCCGGTGCAAAGCCTGTTATGCCTGATTTTTGCATTGGTGATTGCAGTAACATTTTCACACTGCGCACAGTAGAAGATACGCTTAAAATCCGTGAGTTTACAGACAACAATTCGATTAAGACGGCAGTTATCATCGGCGGTGGTTTTATAGGGCTTGAGATGGCGGAAAATCTTAAAAATCGAGGAATAGATGTTACTGTCATCCAAAAAGGCGACCACCTTTTAAACACAGTAGATAGTGACATTGCATCATTTGTTCACACAAATTTAAGGTCAAAGGGCATCAATATTCTTTTAAATGCCAATGTAAAAAGTATTGAGAAGAACATTGTCATTACCGATTGTAAGGAGATACCTGCTGATATGGTCATTGTATCTGTCGGCGTTTTGCCTGAAAACACGCTTGCAAAGGATGCGGGACTCGCATTGGGCGTAAAGGGGGCAATTGCAGTTTCTGACAATATGCAAACCTCGGACGATGACATTTATGCAGTCGGTGATGCGGTCGAGGTGGAAAACATTATTTCAAAGGATAAGGCAGTTATAACATTAGCAGGCCCTGCCAATAAGCAGGGGCGAATTGCGGCAGACAATATTTGCGGGATTAACAGCACTTATAAAGGCACGCAAGGCGCATCGGTTATTAAACTATTTGATATGACAGTAGCATCAACAGGAATGACTGAAACTCAGCTTAAATTAAGCAATATCGCTTACGAAAAAGTCATTCTTTCGCCCCTTTCTCACGCAGGATACTATCCTGGTGCTGCCGTTATGACCTTAAAGGTTATATTTGAAAAGGAAACATATAAAATCCTCGGCGCACAAGCGGTAGGTTATGAGGGTGTTGAAAAAAGAATTGATGTAATTGCCACTGCAATTTTTGCAGGACTTACAGCGGACAAGCTAAAAGACCTTGAGCTTTCCTATGCACCGCCATATTCTTCGGCAAAAGACCCTGTGAATATGGCAGGCTTTATCATTGAAAATATAAAAAACGGTATTGTAGGGCAGTTCTATTATGAGGATATTCCTCTTCTTCAAAAAAGAGATGATATCACGCTTTTAGATACAAGAACCGTCTACGAATATATGCGCGGTCATGCAGAGGGCTTTATCAATATCCCCGTTGATGAACTGCGTGAAAGACTTACAGAACTCGATAAATCAAAACCTGTATATGTGATGTGCCAGAGCGGTTTAAGGAGCTATCTTGCGACAAGAATACTTATGCAAAACGGATTCGATGCCTACAATTTTGCAGGCGGATACAGACTTTATGGCACGATGTACTATGATGAGGCTGTATCAAAAAATGCATATGACTGCGGAATGGAGAAATAGAATGTTAAATAAATTATTAAAAAGCGTATTAGACCAGGACACAGCCCCTGTGGTTGTTTGCGATATAGATGATATTATTGTATATATGAATCCGTGTGCCATAAAGCGTTATCACAAAGACTTGACAGGCAGAAGTATTAAAGACTGCCATCCGCCAAAAGCTAATGAAATGATAGACAAGGTGGTTGCGTGGTTTCGCGAAAGCAAGGATAATAACATCATATATACCTATCGCAATGACGAGGAAAACAAGGATGTGTATATGGTCGCTCTTCGTGATGATGACGGAACACTCATCGGCTATTACGAAAGGCACGAATATAGAAATAAAGAAACAGTAGGGCTTTATCAGCCAAAAAAATAAATTATTAAAGGAGAAAAAACACTATGAAAATTGCAGTAACTTATGAAAACGGAGAAATCTTTGGACATTTTGGACACACAAAACAGTTTAAGGTATATGAAACTGAAAACGGAAAAATACTTTCATCAAAAGTAGTAGATACAAACGGTAGCGGACACGGAGCACTTGCCGGTATGCTCTCTGCACTCAATATTGATGTGCTTATCTGCGGTGGTATCGGCGGAGGTGCACAGATGGCACTTAGCAACGCGGGAATTAAGTTGTTCGGCGGTGTTCAGGGCAATGCAGACAAAGCGGTTGAGGCATTTTTAGAAAATGCACTCGAATATGATCCTGAAGCTAAATGCGACCACCACGACCACGAACACACTGATAGTCACACTTGCGGCGAACACGGTTGCGGCGGAAACTGTCATGGACATAATTAATGGTATCAGTTATGAGAAATTTATTGTTTACTATATCAATCTCACTTTGTATACTGCTTACCGCTTGCGGAAATGATAGCAGTATTGGAATCATCGGCGGTGCAGACGGACCGACATCCATAATAGTCGCAGAAAAAGGAGAAAAAGCAATGTACGAACAAATTACGGCAGAGAATGCCAAAAAAATAATGGACTCAGGCGAAGAACATATCATTTTAGACACAAGAGAACAGGATGAATTCGATAGTGGACACATCCCAGGAGCAATCTTAATTCCATATACCGAAATTGAAAATAAAGCAGAAGAAATTATACCCGATAAGGACAAGTTAATTCTTGTATATTGCCGCAGTGGCAGACGAAGTAAAATCGCAGCCGAAAGTCTTGCAAAACTTGGTTACACCAATGTAAAAGAATTTGGCGGAATTATTGATTGGCCATATGAGGTAGAAGAATAATTTATAAACTGAGGGTGAATTTATGGAATATATTAAAGAAAAAACAAATGCTTTAAATCATCTGAATGAGATTGTAGAACAACAAAGAAATATAAAAATCAGAGAAATCTTCACACTGGGTTCACCCTGTTGGTTTGACAGAAATAAAAGAAGAATGTATATGCAAGACACTGAACTATATATTTTATTTGAGAATGATAAGTGTCTTGTAATTGATTATATGTTCGTGGATTTCTTTGGATTTGAGTTCAGAGAATTGACGAGCAAAGAAAAAAACATACATGGCAAAGATAGTATGAAGGACTACTTTAACACAACGGACATTATTCATGATTATTATGCCGGAAGACCTGTAAGGAAAGAAGTATGTGTTCTTGAATATGGGTATATCGAACAGATTGAACTTCAATCTGTTACAAATCCGTACGAAAAATGGATAAATGGTGACATTGACTTCGTTGAACCTGATAATGAAACTTTTGATCAAATCATATTTATTATGAATAACGGAAAAAGATTTGTTGTTTCTCCTGAACCTGCCTCATCTGATGGTTATGTGAATTTTTGGTCGGAAGACTCAATAGAATGTGTTACAGAAATTGAGGTAGAAAAATGAGTGAAGAATGTTTAATTTGCAAAGCACCGCTTGAGTATCTGGAAACGGATACAATGATGGAATGTGTGATTTGCCACAAGAAAGAGAACAGTAAAACAAGATGCGTAAACGGGCACTATGTCTGCAGTGAGTGCCACACAAACGGAATGGACGAAATTATAGCGTTAGCTTTAAATGAAAAGTCCAAAAATCCAATTGAGATTTTAGAAAAGATGATGTCAATGGACTTTTGCCATATGCACGGCCCCGAGCATCATGTTATGGTAGGAGCATCACTTCTTACTGCGTATAAAAACGCAGGCGGATATATTGACTTGCCGACTGTGCTATCCGAAATGTATGCAAGGGGAAAGCAAGTTCCCGGCGGAGCATGCGGATTTTGGGGTGCATGCGGTGCAGGTATCAGCACAGGAATGTATATGTCGATTGTAACTAAGTCAACACCTCTTGCAAGCAAAGCTTGGGGTCTTTCTAATCAGATGACAGGACTTTCTCTATCTGCAATCGGTAAAAATGGCGGACCTCGTTGCTGTAAAAGAGATTCGTATCTTGCAATTCGTGAGGCGGTCAAGTTTACTGCAGAAAACCTTGGCATACATATGGAACTTGATAAAATCAAATGTTCACGCTCAAAGCTAAATAATCAATGTATTGAAGAAAGGTGTCCTTTCCATGTCAAAAACTAAAATAGCATTTATTTGCGTACATAATTCCTGTCGAAGTCAAATGGCAGAAGCCTTTGGAAAAGTGTATCTTTCAGACAAATACGATTGCTATTCTGCAGGAACAGAAACAAAGCCCGAGATAAATAAAGATGCCGTGCGGATTATGAAAGAGCATTTCGGTATTGATATGAAGAGTCAGTATTCAAAGCTGATTTCTGATATTCCCGAACCTGATATTGTTATCACAATGGGATGCAATGTTCATTGTCCCAATATACCATGCAAAAAACGCTCGGATTGGGGTCTTGACGATCCCACAGGCAAAAGCGATGAAGAATTTATCAAAACAGCGAATAAGATAAAAGAGAAAATATTGGAATTGCGGAGGTAGTAAGGATAATGCAAAATTGTAGAATTACCGTTATGAAAATGGCACAGTATGATGATTTGATAGAAAAATATGAAAACCCAATTGAGCACACCTGCGATATGAGGCTCGGTCAGGAGTTTATTTCCGTTGGCGGAGAAAAGCCTGAAAATATGTGTGATTCTGCTTGGGAAAGTATGGAATACTTTGTAAAAGAGCTTTCAAATGGTGGCGGAAATTTCTATGATGGCTGGATGAAAAACAAAAAATCGGCTATGATTTCCTGCAATGACGGATTCAGGCCGGTCAGCTTTTACATAGAAGTTATAAATGAGCAGGAATTATAGGAGGTTATTGCCTTTGAACAAAATGATCTAAAGATAGAATCAGATGCTGAGTATATTGCGTCATATAGATTAGTGTAAAGATGGAGGAATAAAAATGTTACACGATTTTACCTATTATAACCCCACAAAAATTTATTTTGGCAAGGATGCAATGCAGAATCTCTCTGCAGAGCTTTCAAATTACGGCAAGAACATTCTGCTTTTATACGGCAAAAACTCAATCAAGAAAATCGGCCTTTATGACGAGGTTGTTAAGATATTACAGGCTTGCGGAAAAAACATAACAGAGCTTTCGGGAATCAAGCCTAACCCTGCATATAGTCAGGTGCTCGAGGGTGCAAGACTTGTTCGTGAAAATAAGATTGATTTAATTTTAGCAGTTGGTGGAGGCTCGGTTATCGACTGTGCAAAAGCAATCTCTGTTTCCGCTTATGCAAAAGGCGACCCTTGGCAAAGATACTGGATTGATTTTGAAGAAGTTGACAACGAAATTGTTCCTGTCGGCACAATTCTCACAATGACGGGCACAGCATCCGAAATGAATGGCGGCTCGGTTATCACCAACGAAGAAGTAACTATAAAAACAGGCAGAGTGTATGGTCCTGAGGCGTATCCTAAATTCTCAATTTTAAATCCTGAATTTACTTATTCTGTACCACAGAAACAAATGGTAAGCGGTGTGTTTGATGTAATGAGCCATCTTATGGAACAGTATTTTTCAGGCGATGATGATAACACGACCGACTATGTGATTGAGGCGGTTATGAAATCAATTATCAATAGTAGCAGAAAGGCTGTTAAGAACCCCGAAGATTACGAGGCACGCAGTAATATTATGTGGTGTGCAACCCTTGGACTTAACACGGTAACAGGACTTTCAAAAACTCAGGACTGGGAAGTTCATAATATTGAGCATCAGCTTGGTGCATACACCGACTGTCCGCACGGTCTTGGACTTGCGGTGATTTCAATGCCGTATTACAGATACATCTATAAAGACGGAATTGATAAATTTGTCCGCTTTGCAGAAAATGTGTGGAATGTTAAAACAGATGGCAAAACCAAAGACAAAATTGCACTTGAGGGTATCGCTTGTTTAGAGAACTTTGCAAAAGAACTCGGTATTCCAATGACTCTTCGTGAACTTGGAGCAACCGAAGATATGATACCCAAAATTGCTGAAACGACCTATGAGGGTGGCGGATATAAGTATATGACACATGATGATATTCTGAGTGTGCTGAAAGAGTGTTTCTAAAAGTTAATATAATATGTACGGATAGTGGATTGTCTATTTCATATTATTGCTTTATTATTAAATTGCGGAGGTTAAGAAAAATGGATTTAAGTAAAAACGGAAAACTCCTTTGCGATTTAAGAAAAGCCAAAGGAATGACCCAAAAACAGGTTGCCGACAAGTTGGGCATTGTGCCCAAAACAGTTTCAAAATGGGAGACGGGACACGGATTTCCTGATGTGTCAACGGTATCAGCGTTGGCTGATATTCTTGGCGTGAGTGAGAAAACCATTCTGTCAGGCGACCTGGAGCAGAATCTTGAGAGTGCTAATAATATGAAAAGAACAAAATTTTATGTCTGTCCATGCTGTGGAAGCTTTATGCAAGGAACAGGAAACAGCCGTGTTATATGTTGCGGAAAACAGCTTGAAGCTTTAAAAGTAGTTTCAGCAGATGACGAACACTCAATCAATATTTCTGAAATTGAGGATGATTGTTATATTGAATTTAATCATCAAATGACAAAGGCGCATTATATAAGCTTTGTGTCATATGTAAGGATTGACAGAGTGCTTACGATAAAACTATATCCCGAACAGAACTCGGCTGTGCGTTTTCCAAAAATGTACGGCGGTAAAATTTATTTTTATTGCAGCAAACATGGTTTATTTGAATATCAGATAAAGAAAAATTAAACAATACAACATCAGCCGATGCCAAAAATTGCATCGGCTGTCGTACTTTATATCTACTCCAATATACTTTTAAACTCATCCAGAGTTATCTAAGATGTTTTATATTTTTCCTGTAATACCTATGATGATATAGCAAAGATAACAGGCCGTGCAAGAGGTTGTGTTTGCAAATGGACATCATCAGGAAAACTTAAAGTGGTGAAACTCAACAGCAATGTAAGTATCGTGCCAAAACAATGGCTCCTCGAATTTATGCTTACAGATGATTTTATATATAACTACCCCAACGATAGTAAGTTGAAACCGATACTTAACCAAGCAATCACCAAGCGCTGATTGCTTGGTTGATTTTTTCAAATCTATTGATTATGTTTCATAAATATGTTATACTTTGATTAAATACTGTCCGTTTTAACACCCACTCAATTTGTTAAAATGAGTATAAAGAAAAGAATAAATCTTTTTGGGAGGTTAAAACATTATGAAAAAATATCCTATCGGCTTTAACATAAGAACAAGCAAAGAGCCTGAAAACAATACACCAATGGAAGTTTGCAAGGGTGTTATAGAGCCTAAAAAGTCTGTGGTTCAGGTATACTTTCCTCACAGAGGTATGGGCTGGGCATATTACAATGACAGCTTTGACTTGAAGGTCGGCGACTTTGTTTATGTGGAAGGTAAGCTTGAAGGCTATCGCGGACAGGTTACAGAAGTTAATTATTCCTTCAAGATTAAACTTTCTGATTACAAAAAGGTTATTGCTGTAATTGACACAAATGTTAAAGGCGACTTTTACCTTGCGGGTTCACACGTTGTCAGCTTTGATAGAAATGCAATTCCTTTTTCAAAGGTACTTACCTGGTTCAAAGCACCTCAAAACGATGAAGAATATGTAAGCGGCAATGATGATACAAACAGATTTCCGCTGGATGATTTGTCAAAGATGAAGATTTCACACGATGCTGCGGATCGTGGGCATGATTATTATATTGAAAACAGAGTTGGCTTTGTTGAGATAGACGGTACTCGTGGTCATGCTATTGTAGAAGGTAGCGAAAACTACGAAATCGAATTTGACTACATAGATGGTGAAATCTCAAACCTCAAATGTTCTTGTTTCTGCAGCGGTGCGTGCAAACACGAATTTGCCGCAATGCTCCAACTTAAGGAATCACTTGAACTCATAAACGAAAACTATGAAGACGAATACAATGGCTACTTTGCAATCATCAGCAAGGGCGTGTTTATGAATACGGTTATGAACAGAAAAGTATCAGGCAAAATCAGTCTGGGGATTTGAAAGGGGTATTAATATGACTTTAGATACTATATTAAAAGAAATAACCGCAGGTCTTACAGGTAATTCAAAGGATGACCTTGCATATTTAAAAAGCCAAATGGGAAAGTATAAAGATCATGAGTTAAGTCAAGAAATCTTAAGAGCGTGCGGTAGGCTTATGTACGATCTTATCCCCGATAATAAGAAAAAAGAGTTAGAGAACCTTATCGAAAATGACGCAAAAGGAACAGAAGCAACAATAAAAGAAATTCGCTTTAATGTTTTTGAGGGTAATATTGAAAAGGCATTCAAACTCAGTGAGGCTCTCGTAAGCAAAATAGAAAAAGCGCCGATGTTTGAAAACGACACAGCATCAGAATACTATTCTTTCAACGAGCTGTTTCAAGAAATACTGTATGTTTACTATAACAAACCGAAAAGAGATATCCGTGCAGCCACGATTCCTTATGCTGAAATATTCTACATTCACGGAAACTTGTTATTTGAATTAAAGAGACTTCCCGAAGCGAGAGAATATCTCAAAAAGGCATTAAGATGGAATCCTGCAAGCTGTAAAATTGCATTTGAATACATTGAAACATTCAAGGCGAGCAAAGACTATGATGAGTTTTTTGAATTAACAAAAGAACAGTTCAAGTATGCTTACAGACGAGAAGATGTTGCAAGATGCTATCGGAATTTAGGGTTTTATTTTGTAGAAAAAGAAGAATACTCTGTTGCAGCTGGTTGCTTATTGTCAAGCCTTTTATATGAAGCGGATAACAAAATGGCACAGTCTGAATTGTACTATATCCAAGAGAAAGCACCTAATTATGACAAACCCACTCCTGAATTATTGGACAAATATAGTGAGCAATATGGTTATCCGGTTAGAGCTTGCGAAACCGTGGTGGGTCTTTCAGGGGCATATAGCAAAAAGGCGCTTGAAGATGGTGAAAATGATATAGCGGCATATTTCCTTGAAATATATTGTGGTCTTACAGAGGATGAAGAAACTATAGCAATACTTGAACAATTAATAGATAAAAACAATAAGGAATGAGTGAAAATGAAACTATCACATCAAAAACTTAAAATGATGTATCTGGCAAAGATACTGATGGAAAAAACTGACGAAGAGCATACTATTACCGTGCCGGAAATGATTGCCGAGCTTTCAAAGCTTGGCATTTCTGCCGAGCGGAAAAGTATTTATGATGACCTTGAATATCTGCAGTTGTTCGGCCTTGATATTTGCTCAAATAAGACACGTACAACGAACTATTACATAGCAAGTCGTGATTTTGAATTACCTGAACTGAAACTCTTGGTTGACAGTGTTCAGACGTCAAAATTCATTACACGAAAAAAGAGTATGGAGCTTATTTCTAAAATCGAAAAACTCACCAGTCACGAGAACGCGAAAAAGCTCCAGAGACAGGTCTTTATCACCAATCGCGTAAAAACAGTCAACGAGCAAATTTACTACAATGTTGACAAAATCCACGAGGCTATCGCGGCTAATAAGCAGATTACTTTTAAATATTTCAATCTTAATGTGAATAAGAAAAAAGTATATCGTAAAGATGGTGGACTATACACTGAATCTCCTGTCGCACTCACTTGGGACGATGAAAACTATTATCTCATTACATACAAAGAAAAGTATGACAGCTACATCCATTATCGCGTTGATAAAATGGAAATGATTGAGCTTACAGAAAATGACAGAGTTTTATCGGACAAACCTTTTGATTTGTCGAGTTACTCAAAGACAATGTTCCAGATGTTCAGCGGCGAAGAAACCGATGTTTCTATTGAATTTGATAATGAACTCGTTGGCGTAGTCTTTGACAGATTTGGTACAGATATTCCAATCGTCAAAAAAGATGAAAAACATTTCATCTGCCATGTTAAAGTTGCAGTCAGCCCACACTTCTTATCCTGGATTATGAGCTTTGGCAAACAGGCAAAGATTATATCTCATGATTATGTAGTTGAGGAAATGTATCAGCTCGCAAGAGATATAACTGAAATTTATGAAAAATGTTAAGGTTTCTGTCAAGTCGAGGTGAATGACACATGTGTGAAAAAGCAATGGCAATAATGATTGGAATACAAGGAAGTGGCAAAAGCACTTTCTGCCAAGAACATTTGTCGTCATTTTGTAGAATTAATCTTGATACTTTGAAAACAAGACATCAGGAACAATTAGCAATTGATGAATGTTTTAAATGCGGAAAAAACATTGTTATAGATAATACAAACCCAACAGTAGAAGAACGAAAAAAATATATTCTTCAGGCGAAAAATGAAGGATATAAAATTATCGGATATTTTTTAGAATCTAAAATCAAAGACTGCATAGAAAGAAATAATCAAAGAGTTGGAAAAGCCTGCATTCCGGTAAAAGCGATAGCAGCAACTTCAAACAAACTTCAGCTACCAAGCTATGATGAAGGCTTTGATAAACTTTACTTTGTAAAAAATAAAGGATCGGATATGGTTATCGAAGATTGGAGATAAAAATGAAATTTGATGATTTAGATAAAAAAATGAGAGTATATGAACAGTCTATTGACCAAACAGTTTTGCCAGATCTTTATATTGTTGCAAGACTCGATGGTCGTAACTTTTCCAGACTTACAAAGGAGATTTGTGAATTTGAAGCACCATTTGATGAAAAGTTCAGAGATATGATGATTAATACGGTTAAACAGCTAATGAACTGTGGCTTCAGAGTTATATATGGTTATACTGAAAGTGATGAGATTTCGCTTCTTTTTCACAAGGATGAAAACACCTTTGGCAGAAAGGTACGCAAATATAATTCTATTCTTGCAGGAATGGCAAGTGCGACTTTTTCTTTGGAATTAGGACAACCGGTTTCCTTTGATTGCAGAATTGCTCCACTGCCTAACATTGAATTGGTAAAAGATTATTTCTTATGGAGACAAGAGGATGCACATAGAAATGCACTTAATGCACACTGCTATTGGATGCTTAGGAAAGAAGGTAAAAGTATAGAAGAAGCCACATCGCTTTTGGAAGGCAAGTCGGTATCTTATAAAAACGAATTGCTTTTCTCAAGAGGTATTAATTTTGATAAATTACCCTTGTGGCAAAAAAGAGGTGTAGGCATATATTGGGGCGAAATTGAAAAAGCAGGATACAACCCGATTAAGAATATTGAAGAAAAAGCCATAAGAAGAGACCTTAAAGTAGATATGAATTTAGAACTTGGCGAAAAATACGGAAGTTTGATAGAAAAGCTTTTAGGTGAAGATAAAAAATAAGGCATTAATTAATATTTTTGGAGGTGAGATTTATGTCATCATATAGCGAACTTATAAAGAACTTTGAAAGAGTACGCCAGATTATGCGTGAGTTCTATGTTTATGGTTTTAAAAGTCGTGAAGAGTATGATAAGAAAAGTGCCCGTTCCTACGATAATGAACGCCGCAGAATGGAAAGCTGGTTGGGGGACTATATGAGTTTTGTCCGTACTCCTGAAGGTAAGAATGTGTTTTTCTCTATTGACAGTCGTGTGTCACAGCACAATCCTTTTTATAAAGCACTTAAAGCGAAAAGCTTTACCGATGGCGATATAACTCTTCACTTTATTTTATTTGATATTCTTCACTCACCGGAGGTTGTTCTTTCTCTTCCAGAGATAATTGATGAAATGGATGAGTATTTGTCTGAATTTGAAAATCCGATGGTATTTGATGAATCTACCATTAGAAAAAAACTGAAGGAGTACACAGAGCAAGGAATTATAATTTCTGAAAAAGATGGCAGAAAAATGATGTATCGTAGAGCTGATGACATAACTCTTCCTGATATTACAGATGTGCTTAATTTCTACTCTGAAGTTGTACCGTGTGGTGTTATAGGTTCATTTTTACTTGATAAGCAAGACTCCAAACGAGATAGCTTTAACTTCAAGCACCACTATATTACTTCTGCTATGGATAGCGATGTGCTTTCTATGCTATTTAAAGCTATGCGTGAAAAAAGTTATGTTACAGTAAAGAACCTGAGCAGACGGTCAAGCGAACCAAGAGAAAACAAGATTATACCTCTGAAAGTTTTTATCAGTGTTCAGAATGGCAGACAACATCTGCTTGCCTATCAACCTGATTTTAATACAATTAAATCATTCAGAGTCGATTATTTGTCTGATGTAAAAATCGAAGAGCCTGCTCCGGGATTTGACGAACTTCGAGCCGAACTTGATGAAATGCAATCAAAGATGTGGGGTGTTACTGCAAAACGTAATCGATACAGTGAAGAAAATCTTGAACATGTTGATTTCACGGTGAAAGCAACCAATGAGGAAGGGCATATCTATAGACGATTGCTACGTGAAAAACGTTGCGGACACGTTGAGAAAATAGATGATAATACATATCGATTTGTCGCTGATGTTTACGACACAAGCGAAATGATTCCGTGGATACGCACATTTATCTGCAGAATCACTGAGCTTAACTTTTCTAACAAAGTTCTTGAAAAACAGTTTAAGGATGACATAAAGAGAATGTATCGTAGACTGTATACTGGACATATTTACACCAGCTAATTATTTGGAGTTCAATAGAGTTCTGACGGATAGCGGCTATATTGTAAAGGTTATTCCTGGGAATAAACATCTGATGGAGTTCAGAAACATTGCAAAAGAACATTTG
>JAGAJK010000074.1 GCA_017626145.1 Clostridia bacterium | reverse complement strand
CATATTCCTGTTTATAACGGTGAAGATTATGCTTTCGACGGCATCACAATTCTCGACAGAGAGGTTGCTGATTCTGTAACAAAGTTTACTTCAATCGCAGGCGATAAGTATGCTGCAGATACAACCTATACAGTTGGCGAACTCTTTGAATTAGCTGATGGTTTAGATGTTGAAATTGATACAGATAATGTTCAGGTATTCGTAACTCCTGTTGACGAAACAAGCACAGTAGAAGGTATCTACACAGCAGATACTACAGACTGGACAAAGGGAACGGTTAAATTCACAGGTGAAGGTAATGCAACAATTACAATTACCGACTATTACTTCTGTACACCTACAACAATTGAAGTAACTATTGCTGTTAAGCAGGTTGATAAATTTGTTGCAAACGAAAATCTTTCTTTTATACATACTGTTGAAGGCGGTACAATTGAGAAAACCTTAGGAGATATATTTACAGCGATAGATGACGTTGAGATCGACAGTGCAACAGTAGAAGTAACCGTTGGTAACGATATCTGTACATATGTTAAGAACGAAACAGACTGGACAAAGTCAACCTTGTCATTCAAAGGAAAAGGTGAGGTAAACTTAACTATTACCGATGGAAACGGATGTAATACCGCATCAGCAACTGTTACAATAACAGAGCCTGAGTCGGTTGAAAAATTCTCGAAAAAGTTTGATAACAAAACCTTTATGTACAGAATTGGTAACATCGGCTTAGATACGACAACTGAATATGACGTAACACTTGGTTCGCTATTCAAGGATAGTGGGGTATCAACAATTGACAGTTCAAAAGTTACTGTAACTGTTGAACCTGTTGCTGATTCACAAGCTTCAGGAACAACTTATTCAGTAAATACTTCTGACTGGACTAAAACTTCAGTTAATTTTGAAAATACAGGTATTGTAAAAGTAACTATAACCGATAACAATTTCTGTATTCCAACTGAATTAATTCTTGAAGTTGTTGATGCTAAGAATTCAACCGGTGCGATGTCGGCAACTGCAAACAATGTTGTATTGTTAAATAATATCGGAAGCGGATTTACTGTATCAGGAAGATATACATTTTACGGTAATGGCTTTACACTTAACTATACAGGAAACGGACAGTATTTAAATAACGGTCTTAAGCAGGGTATAATCACTGTATCCGAAAATGGTACACTTGATAATCTCCGCATTAATGCAACTATTTATCCTAAATCATATATGTACTACGGAAGTACTTTACTGGGAGATTATGTTCAGGGTGGACCTTCTTCTGTTGAAGGCAGTAAAACAAGATATCATTATCAGCTTTCAGCGGTAGCTGCTTCAGGTAATGCTACTATTTCAAACTGTTATATTTACGGTGCAAGAAATAATATATTTATTAACACAGGTGATGTAACGGTTAAGGATTCAGTTCTCGAATGCGGTACAGTAGCAAATGTTCAGATTCAGAGTAGCAGCAGTCATACAGTTACATTTGAAGATGTTACCACAATTCAGTATCAGGTTAATCCTACAATCGGAGGAGAAGGTACATCAGAGGAAGATTTAGCTAAAACTATGTTAGGTGCTGGTATCCTTGTAGGTCCTGAAACCACTGAAAATCCAACTATCGTTTTAAATGGTGACTTTAAACAGTATAACTGGGTAACTTCTGATGATGCTAATGCAGTATCGGACACTAAGATAACAAAAGCAATTATTGACGGCGCTCTTAACGCAAAAGAATATAACCATACTGTAAATGGAAAAACAGCTTCAAACCTCGGTATTATTTATATTAATCAATTACCTGTGTCTGTACAAAATAATACAGGATTACCTTATAAAGAGGGAACTGTTACATTGACAGTGGCAGGTAATTCAGTAAACGGTAAAGTGTACTCGTTACAGAATGCAACTGAAGAACAGATTTATTCAGATTATGAAAATGCTGATAAATCCACAGTAAACAGCTACTATAAGCCTCAGTTTAAGTACAGCGCAGACCTCGGCGGACAGCTTATTGCAAAAACTGATGATGGTGACGAATTCTGTTACCGTGAAGGTGACACAATTTATGCTATGTTCCCATCGGGAGATACAAAAGAGTACGACCTTTCAAAATTTGTAAATATCAGTAAATACACAGGACAGGATCTTAATCTTCAGATTACCTGCAAAAACGAAGCCGGTGATAACGTTCCTGTGACAGACGGAAAGGTGTCTCTCACCTCTGCGGGTATATACACTGTTACATACACAGTTACAGACTCAGTATTCTTTGACAAAGATGGTAATTCTGTTACAGATACAAAAGGATATTCCTGGGATGTAGACATCTCTGTTTCGCTTAAAGATACAGCAGTTCCAAATGCATACTTTGCTTTTGATACGAGCAAACAGAAAATGGGTTATTATGTGAAGAGCAGTATCTTCTCTACCTCCGTGTACCAGTATATTCCGTTCCTTGCAGGTCTGAAAATTTACGACTATAACGGTCAGGAAGAGTATTTGCGCTTTGACGGCGATAACGATTTCAACAAGGTGGCAAAGATTGAAGTTACAAATAAATACAGCGGAAATATCGCTCTTGTTAAAGTAACGTTAACCGATGGCGGAGTAATCGAACTGCAGCTTCTTGCAAGAGCAGACAGCGGCGGCGGCTCTACCTATGAGGGTTCAATTAAAACAAACGGAAATACCATTTATTTTGTAAATAACGGTACAACAAGCGAATCTGATACAGGTTCAACAACTACTGCAGCTTACTGGTATGTAAGATATTACAAGATTACAGGTAATAACGGTACACCTGTCGAGGCGGCAAAGCAGACATTTAACTCTTCAGGCACAAGCTCATCCACACCTTCAGGAAGCTTCAGCACATCAATTAAGTACACTGTAAGCTATGAAGCAAACGAAGGTAACTGCGGTCAGACTGTTGGTTATGCAACCTCTGCAAGTGCAGCGGTAACACTTCCTACAGCTACTCGTAGCGGATACCTCTTCTCGGGCTGGTATACAGCGGCATCAGGCGGAACATATATTGGCGCAGCCGGAGAAAGCTATACACCTTCAGCAAACATAACACTTTATGCACAGTGGAGTAAGCCTTGCACCGTAACTTACGATGCAAACGGCGGTACATGTGATACTGCTTCAGAAAAATACTCAGGAACAGCTCTTACACTTCCGACAGCAACCCGTGACGGTTATATTTTATCAGGCTGGTACACAGCAGCTGAAGGCGGAAGTAAAGTCGGTGATGCAGGTGACTCATACAAGCCGAGCACAGAAATTACCCTTTATGCTCAGTGGACAGATGCAACAAGAGAAGTTACTGTTACCTATGATGCAACAACAAACGGCGGAAGCTGTTCAACTAAAGATGCAACAGTAGTAGCAGGAAATAATGTTACATTGCCAACACCGGACAGCAGAACAGGTTATAAGTTCAGCGGCTGGTATACAGCGGCATCGGGTGGAACACTTATAGGCACAGCAGGCGCAACCTATGCACCTGCAGCAGATGTTACCTTGTATGCTCAGTGGACAGGTTATAAAGTTACTTATAATGCAAACGGCGGTACAGTTACCCCGTCTTCAGTAACCTATGCAGGAACAGCGTTAACACTTCCTACTCCTACACGAGACGGTTATACATTCAACGGCTGGTATACAGCGGCATCGGGCGGAACACTTATAGGAGCTGCAGGCGCAACTTATACCCCTGAAGCAGACATAACTCTTTATGCTCAGTGGACAGAAGATAGCAGTGGAGATGGATGTATAACTCCCGAAACACTTATAACACTTGCTGACGGAAGCAGAGTTCAGGTTCAGCACTTAACAGGCGAAGATGAGCTTCTTGTATGGAATCTTGAAACAGGTTCATACGATACAGCTCCTATAGTATTTGTTGATTCAGACGAAGAAGCAACATATGAAGTAATTGACCTTTACTTCTCGGACGGTTCAAAGGTTGGTGTTATTTACGAACATGGTTTCTTCGATGTAGACCTTGCAGAATATGTGTATATAACAGCAGAAAATGCTAAAGATTATATCGGTCACAGCTTTGTTACACAGGCAGACATTGAAAATAACACATGGAACATTGTAACACTTGAAGATGTAGTAATTGAAAACAGAGTAACAAGAGCTTATTCTCCTGTTACGTTCAAGCATCTTTGTTATTACACAGACGGCGTACTTTCAATGCCGGGTGGTATAAACGGCTTATTCAACATTTTTGAAGTTGATACTGAAATTATGGCGTACGATGCTGAACAGAAAGCAGCAGATATTGAAACATATGGATTATTTACCTATGCAGATTTCGAAGGCGTGGTTTCCGAAGTTGCTTATGAAGCATTTAACGGTAACTACCTCAAGGTTGCAATCGGTAAAGGCTTACTTACATGGGAAGATATTGAATATCTGGCTCAGCACTATATGCCTTTAATTTCCGGAACAAATTAAAAACAACGAAAGAGTATCGGATTTTTCCGATACTCTTTTTCTGATAAAAAATTTAAATTAAGGCTTGACAAAGCTTAATACATTTGTTATAATTTACTTTGTGTGATAATGTTTTAAGGGACAACTATGCTCTTTTTACAGTATTGCAACTAAATTTTCGGAGGTGAAAAAATGCCAACATTTAACCAGTTAGTAAGAAAAGGTCGTGAAACTTCTGTAAAGAAATCAACAGCTCCTGCTCTTCTTAGAGGTTTTAACTCAATTAAGAAGGAAGTTGTAAATCAGAATTCTCCACAGAAGAGAGGTGTTTGTACAAACGTTAAGACAATGACACCTAAAAAGCCTAACTCTGCTTTAAGAAAGATTGCCAGAGTAAGACTGTCCAACGGAGTTGAAGTAACATCATACATTCCGGGTATCGGACATAACTTACAGGAGCACTCTGTAGTATTAATCAGAGGCGGAAGAGTAAAAGACCTTCCTGGTGTACGTTACCACATTATCAGAGGTACACTTGATACTTCAGGTGTTGCTAACAGAAACCAGTCAAGATCTAAGTACGGTGCAAAGAGACCTAAAAAGAAATAATTAACTTTTAGGCGCATCAAAAATTGAAAGGTTAGTGCGTGTTTGGCATTTTTATATAAATTGTAACAATGCCGATTAGCACGACGGTTTGAAATACAACCGAGTACCTGTGATTTTTTTATCACTATAAAGGAGGGAAGAAAAGTGCCAAGAAGAGGCTTTGTTGCAAAAAGAGAGGTTATGCCTGATCCAATGTATAATTCAGTTGTTGTTACAAGACTTATCAACAACATTATGCTTGACGGTAAGAAGGGCGTAGCTCAGAAAATTGTTTATGATGCATTTGACATCATTAAGAAAAAGACAGGCAGAGATGCTTTGGAAGTATTTGAAGAAGCTATGAACAATATTATGCCTGTACTCGAAGTTAAAGCTCGTAGAGTTGGTGGTGCTACTTATCAGGTACCTATGGAAGTTAGACCTGAAAGAAGACAGACTCTCGGTTTAAGATGGCTCACAACATATTCAAGAGCAAGAAACGAGAAGACAATGCGTGAAAGACTCGCAAACGAATTACTCGACGCTCTTAACAATGCAGGTAGTGCCGTTAAGAAGAAAGAAGATACTCATAAGATGGCTGAAGCAAATAAGGCATTTGCTCACTATCGTTGGTAGTATTAAATTAATGCAATTTTGTTAAACTACAATATATATTATCTTTGAAAGGAGGAAATATTATGGGTAGAGAGTATTCATTACAGAATACAAGAAATATCGGTATCATGGCTCATATCGATGCCGGTAAAACAACTACTACAGAAAGAATTTTGTACTATACAGGTATTAACCATAAGCTTGGTGAAACACATGACGGTACTGCTACAATGGACTGGATGGTTCAGGAACAGGAACGTGGTATCACCATCACATCTGCTGCTACAACATGCTTCTGGAGCGGCTCAACACCAAACAAGTACCCAAAGACAAGAATCAACATTATCGATACTCCCGGTCACGTTGACTTTACAGTTGAAGTACAGCGTTCATTAAGAGTTCTCGACGGTTCTGTTACAGTTATGTGTGCTAAGGGCGGTGTAGAACCACAGTCAGAAACAGTTTGGAGACAGGCTGACGACTATAAGGTACCAAGAATGATTTACGTTAATAAGATGGATATCATGGGTGCCGATTTCTACAACGTAGAAAATATGGTTCACGACAGATTAAAAGCTAATGGTGTACCCATTCAGCTTCCTATCGGTGCTGAAGACAGCTTTACAGGTATCATTGACCTTATGACAATGAAAGCTGAAATTTATTATGATGAAATGGGTATGAAGTACGGCGAGGAAGAAATTCCTGCTGATATGCGCGACAAAGCTGAAGAATACAGAGCAAAAATGGTTGAAGCAATTGCTGAAACAGATGAAGACCTTATGATGAAATATCTTGAAGGTGAAGAAATCTCTGTTGAAGAACTCAAGGTTGCTTTAAGAAAAGCTACAATTGCTAATGAAATCGTTCCTATGCTTTGCGGTACTTCATACAGAAATAAGGGTGTTCAGTTACTTCTCGATGCTGTTATCGATTATATGCCTGCTCCAACAGACATTGATAACATCAAGGGTGTAATTCCTGAAACAGAAGAACCTGATGAAAGACCTTCATCAGACGATGCACCTTTCGCTGCACTTGCATTTAAGATTGCAACTGACCCATTCGTAGGTAAGATTTGCTTCTTCAGAGTTTACTCAGGTATTGCAACTGCAGGTTCATATGTATTAAACTCATGTAAGGGTAACAAGGAAAGACTTGGCAGACTTTTACAGATGCACTCAAATCACAGAGAAGATATCGAACAGGTATATTCAGGTGATATCGCAGCTGTTGTAGGATTAAAGAATACAACAACAGGTGATACACTTTGTGATGAAAAGCATCCTATCATTCTTGAATCAATGGAATTCCCTGAACCGGTTATCAGCGTTGCTATTGAACCTAAGACTAAAGCGGGTCAGGAAAAGATGGGTATTGCACTTTCAAAGCTTGCTGAAGAAGATCCGACATTCAAGACATATACAAACGAAGAAACAGGTCAGACAATTATTTCAGGTATGGGTGAACTTCACCTTGAAATTATCGTTGACAGACTCTTCCGTGAATATAAAGTTGAAGCAAATGTTGGTGCTCCTCAGGTTTCATATAAAGAATCTATTACACAGACTGTTGAAATCGAACATAAGTATGCTCGTCAGTCAGGTGGTAAGGGTCAGTACGGTCACGTTAAGATGATTATGGAACCATTGGAAGCAGGTGCAGGCTACGAATTTGTTAACGAAGTTGTCGGCGGTGCTATTCCTAAGGAATACATTCCTGCTGTTGATGCGGGTATCCAGGGTGCAATGCAGACCGGTACAATCGCAGGTTACAACGTAGTAGACGTTCGTTGCAGACTTATTGATGGTTCATACCATGAAGTTGACTCATCTGAAATGGCATTTAAGATTGCCGCTTCAATGGCGTTTAAAGATGGTATGAGAAAAGCAAATCCTGTTCTTCTTGAACCTATTATGCAGGTTGATATCATTGTTCCTGAAGAATATATGGGCGATGTTATGGGTGACATTAACTCAAGAAGAGGACAGATTTCAGGTATGGAAGCAAGAAATGGTGCACAGGCAATCAGTGCAAAGGTTCCGCTTTCAGAAATGTTCGGCTATGCTACAGACCTTCGTTCTAAAACACAGGGTAGAGGTCAGTACACAATGCAGCCAAGCCACTTTGATCCGGTTCCAAAGAGCATCTTAGAAAAGATTGTTTCTGAAAGATCAAAGAATGCATAAAAAAGACTTGCAATTTTTATAAAAATAGTTTATACTGTTAGAGTAACTAAACAGTAAAAAATAAGGAGGAAATTTACAATGGCTAAGGAAAAATTCGAAAGAAGTAAACCACATGTTAACATTGGTACAATCGGCCACGTTGACCATGGTAAAACAACATTAACTGCAGCTATTACAAAAGTATTAGCTTTAGAAGGAAAGGCTCAGTACGAAGCTTACGATATGATCGATAAGGCTCCGGAAGAAAGAGAAAGAGGTATCACTATCTCTACAGCTCACGTTGAATACGAAACAGAAAACAGACACTACGCACACGTAGACTGCCCAGGCCACGCTGACTATGTTAAAAACATGATCACAGGTGCTGCTCAGATGGACGGTGCTATCCTCGTAGTATCATCAGCTGATGGTCCTATGCCTCAGACAAGAGAACACATTCTTCTTGCTCGTCAGGTAGGTGTTCCTTACATCGTAGTATTCATGAACAAAGTTGACCAGGTTGACGATCCTGAATTACTCGAACTCGTTGAAATGGAAATCAGAGAACTCTTATCAGAATATGAATTCCCTGGTGATGATATTCCGATTGTTAAAGGTTCAGGTCTCCAGGTTCTCGAATGCACATCAGACGATCAGAACGCTCCTGAATATGCACCTATCCTTGAACTTATGGCAGCTGTTGACTCTTACATCCCAACACCTGAAAGAAAGTCTGACTTACCATTCCTTATGCCTGTAGAAGATGTATTCTCAATCACAGGTCGTGGTACAGTTGCTACAGGTAGAGTTGAAAGAGGTCAGATCTCAGTTAACGAAGAAGTTGAAATCGTTGGTATCGCTGAAGAATCAAGAAAAGTTGTTGTTACAGGTCTTGAAATGTTCAGAAAGCTTCTTGACTATGCTGAAGCTGGCGACAACGTTGGTGTACTCTTAAGAGGTGTTCAGAGAAACGAAATCGAAAGAGGACAGGTTCTCGCAAAACCAGGTTCAATCAACCCACACAAGAAATTTACAGGTCAGGTTTACGTATTAACCAAAGAAGAAGGTGGACGTCATACTCCATTCTTCAATAACTACAGACCACAGTTCTATTTCAGAACAACTGACGTTACAGGTGTTATCAGCCTCCCAGAAGGCACAGAAATGTGTATGCCTGGTGATAACGTTGTTATGGACGTTGAACTTATCACACCTATCGCTATCGAAGAAGGTCTTAGATTTGCTATCCGTGAAGGTGGTAGAACAGTAGGTTCAGGTGTTGTTACAAAGATTAACGAATAATCTTAACAATAAAAAATTGGCTATGCTTTGCATAGTCAATTTTTTTATGCATAAAAAATATAACCCTGAAGCTAAAAAGCTTCAGGGACAGATATTTTAATGTAGAGTTATACATTAAATCTAAAGAGAATAATATCGCCGTCTTTAACAATGTATTCCTTACCTTCGGAGCGAACCAACCCTTTTTCTTTAGCAGCAACCATATTGCCACAAGCCATAAGGTCGTCATAGTGAATTACTTCAGCTCTGATAAAACCTCTTTCAAAGTCTGTATGGATTTTACCTGCTGCCTGAGGAGCTTTGGTTCCGTTCTTTATAGTCCATGCTCTTGTTTCGTCCTCACCTGAAGTAAGGTAACTAATTAAGCCCAAAAGTGAATAGCTTTTTGTAATAAGTCTGTCAAGACCGGATTGTGTAAGATTTAATTCACTTAAGAACAGCTCTTTTTCTTCTGCATCAAGTGTTGAAATATCTTCTTCAATTTTGGCTGAAATGGGGAGAAGCTCTGCACCTTCGTTATTAGCAACCTTCTGTAATTCAGCAACCATAACATTATTATCAATTCCGTTTACAAAATCATCTTCCGAAACATTAGCCGCATAAATAACCGGCTTGATTGTAAGCATATCAACGTCACGGATAAGTTCTTTTTCTTCATCGGAAAACTCAATTGTTCTTGCACTTTTTCCGCTTTCTAAAGTTTCTTTAATTTTTTCAAGAACTTCAATTTCTGCTAAAAACTTCTTATCACCTGATTTTGACATCTTTCTTGCTTTGTCAATTCTCTTTTCAATAAGCTCTAAATCAGCAAAAATCAATTCAAGGTTAATTGTTTCAACGTCACGGATAGCATCAACATTTCCTTCAACGTGAATAATGTTTGAATCTTCAAAACAACGTACAACGTGAATAATTGCATCAACTTCACGAATATGTGACAAGAACTTGTTGCCAAGACCTTCGCCCTTGCTTGCACCTTTAACAAGACCCGCAATATCAACAAATTCAATTGTTGCAGGTGTAACCTTTGCAGAATTGTACATTTTTCCAAGAACATCAAGTCTTTCATCAGGAACACTTACGATACCAACGTTCGGTTCAATAGTACAGAACGGATAATTTGCTGACTGCGCTCCTGCCTTTGTTATCGCATTAAACAACGTACTTTTGCCTACATTAGGCAACCCTACTATACCAAGTTTCATTTATTTCAAATCTCCTTTAAAAAATCCTTATATATCAAGGCTTTTTGGTGTTTTCCGTTATTGGGATGACACCAGTTAGACACCATTTAATTCTTATGCTTACATTCCAAATTATTATATCATAATACCATATAATAGTCAATTGTTTTTTTGTTGTCTTTCCGGGAAATATGTATACAAAAATTATAAGATATTTTCGAAATTTATTGACATTTAATATTTATTCTTTTTTAAAGTTTTTCAGCTTGTCGATAAACCTATCGACAAGCTAAAAAGGCACTCCGATTGGAGTGCCTTTCTATCTTGTTATAATCTTTGTTATTTTAATGTTCTCATTAAGAATGTAACAATGTGCCCCCTTGTGCAGGTGTCGTTGGGAGAGAAGGTAGTTGCAGAAGTGCCTGATGTAATACCGTTTTGTACTGCCCAACTAACTGCTTTTGCGTATTCTGCATCGGCAGGAACATCTGTAAATGTGTCAACAGTACCAACATCAGGCGAGCCTGACATTTTCCAGAGATAAACAACGGTGTCTGCACGAGTAACGAATTTATCGGCTTCAAAGCTGCCTTTTTCAACCATACCCTTTTCATTCGCCCACCAGGAGGCTTCGAAGTAGTAGTCCTTATAGTTTACATCGGTAAACGGGTTGTTATAAATTGTGTACTTCGGTTCTCCCATTGCTCTCCAGATAAAGGTGATAATCTGCGCCTTTGTGCAGGTTGTATCCGGAGAAAACGTAGTAGGAGAAGTACCTGCCGTAACTTTCTTGTCTACCGCCCATTTAACAGATTCTGCATACCATGCACTTACGGGAACATCAATGAAGTTGCCTACAACTTCTGGTTTCGGAGTTGATGCTATTGCATCTACCTTTGGAATTGTAAAGCTATCCTCGGGAATGGATGCAAGCACTTTTCTGCCGAGCTTGTCGGAGTGTTTCCATGCACTTCCTGAAACTCCCGTTCCGTTTGCATAGCAATTGTTTGTGGTAAACGTTGCATCGGTGAGATATACAAAATCGGTTTTTCCGGGCAAGCCCGTAACGGTTATTCCTTCATCAATGTTGAGTTTACCCACATTATAACAATTTGTAAATGTACAATTACAACCTGTTCTGCCGTAGTAGGCAAGTCCTGCAACGGCATTGGCGGTAAGGTTACCCGAGTTGTAGCAATCGGTAACGGTTGAATGTTCTACTGCTTTTAAATCGCCATATTTTTCTGCATATACAAACATACCGCAGGCAACCGAATTATTACCGTTAACCCAGTCCATATAGTCCAGAGTAATATCTCCCGAATTGTAGCAGCGGCTTATATTCGACTTTTGGATAGAAGAAGCAAAACCGCCGGCTATCAGGTAAAAAACATCGTCATCATTTGACTTTACCGTAATGTCAGTATCACTGAAGCATTCTGTTACGGTGCTTCCGGCAATTTCCGCTGCTAAGCCGCCGAACACAAACTGCGTATTTAAATTACTCATATCTATTTCGGGTGCTTTAGTGATATTAAAATTGATTTTTCCGTTTGCCGTATAGCAGTTGGTAATGGTGGCATCCAGTGCATGTGTAGCAAATGCTCCTGCCCAGATGAATAAACTTTCGGAGTATGCAGAATATGTTACATCAATGTTGAAGTTTATAAGTCCAAGGTTACGTATGCCTGCATCATTGTTTCCAAGACCATTTGACATATATCCCATAAGACCGAAGTAACGGTCGTTGCTTTTTTCCTGCATAAATGGCTTTTCTTCGTTTATTTTTATGGTCATACCCGAAATAACGTGACCGTTTCCGTCAAGCTGACCTCTGAAAGAGTTTGCACCAAATTGTGCTTTATTATAAGCATTGTCGCCGTTACCGCCGTAGGCAGGTGTACCGCCGATAGGAATCCAGTTGCCCCAATTTGAAAGATCGATGTCCTTTATCAGTTTAAAGTATTTGGCGCTGTCTTTGCGTATTGCATCGAGCTGCTCGGGAGTTTCGATTAAATAAGGATCTTCCTTCGTTCCGCTTCCACCGGCGAATACATAGGGACTGTCGTGATTTGTTGCCGGAGCACCCTGCCAGAAATCTTTCATTACAACATCTGTAAGGTATGACTTGGGTACAAATCCAATCTTGTTGGCGATTATAACTTTGCACCAGTCACCGACAAGATCGGGAATTTCATCAGCAAGTTCAAAATCAACTACTTCAATTATCTGATTGGGTTGTATTTCAAATGCGTATGTATGTTCCGTAGGATAATTCCAGAAATATGCACCGGATGCTACTACGTGATTATTAAGCTTCGCTGTTCCTACAACCGGCTCTGAAACGCCCCTGTCATACTTATGCCTTTCATTATAGTCTTTCATAGCTTGCGTGGGAGTGGTGTTAAAGGGTGTTGGATCGATGTATTCGTGGTAAACAAGCTTTATAGTTTTTTCGTCTATATAATTAATACTGTATGTATTGATTATCCGTGTGGTTTTATTATCGATAGAAAGAACCTTGGTCGTTTTTTCTCTTTCAGGCTTTACATCCTTTGAAAAATGATAAGGCTCATTTGCAACGTAGGTTATAGTAGCAGTTACCATTGAGTAAGGCTCAGGGATATCTGTTGTACTGTAAACTACATCGCCAAGACATCTGTAGGAATCATCGTCATAATCAAATACGGTGATTGCTTCCTCTGTGACATAATCGCACATAAAGGGCTTTTGAGTCGCAGTTGCATAGAGAAAATCAACATCAACCTCGGTTATTGCATTGAATTTGCCTCTGTCCTGCGCTCTCTTTGCTGCAAACTCTTCGTTGTAAGGTCTTTTTGCGTCATTTCCTTCCTTTACAAAGTTTCCGAATGTGGCCCTTGCATCGTTCATATTTACATAATTTACTTCCTGATGATGCTCATTCCAGATGGCGTAGTAAACTGCGTCTGTGTCAACACCGTCAACACCAGCCTCCATAACAGTTATGGTATCTTCAGTGTTCTGGCTGCCGCCATACATAGTTCTTGAGTCAGGCTCGTGATATATGGAATATCCTCCGCTTACAAGCTTCATTGTTCCATAGTCGCCCGGCTCAAGCTTGTCAACTTTTACAGATGTTGTACCGGCAGAATTTTCTTTTTTGGGCGCAGTAGATTCCTTCGGTGCTTTTGCCTCGGTAAATTTATAAGTCAATTCAACTGTACGGTTGCCGTTTGAAAGCTTTATTGTCGGCGGAAATCTGTTTACCATATGGTCGGCAGATCTTGAACTGAATATCATATCAGTCGCCTTCGCTTTTAAGCTGACAGTTACGGTAAAGGTATATTGAACACCCTCCTTGAAGCAACCGTTATCATCAAGAGCTCCTGACCATTTGTAGTTGTCAATCACCATATTTGTTGTATCGATAAGCTCGATGTCTTCATAAGGCTTCACACCTGCAACGGGAGTATCAACGAAAACAGATGCAGATACCTCTTCCAATTCAACAGTATATTCCGTCTTGAAGGCTTCCTTAGTTGATGTAAGCATTGCCTTAACATATCCGGTGCCGGAAAGATTGAGCATCTTATTTGTATAGCTTATCTTATGCCATCTTCCGTCAATGCCGCCGTTTCCGCTGATGTATGCTTCAAGCACATCAACCTCGTTACCTGTACTGAGATATCCGGTAACCTTGCTGCTTGAGTCCGGCTTTTCAAACACCTGCCAGTCTGAAATGACAGTTGCCTTTTCTCCTGCTTTAACTGCATCTGCAGCAAAAACAGGTACACACGTTATACCTATTAGCATGCATATACATAAAAGCATACTGAAAACTCTTTTTTTCATTTCATGATTCCTCCATATCTTGAAAATTTAATTATAATGTGCTATACTGATTATACACCGTCCCTTAAGGTGCGATGCAATGACTTTTGAGAATTTTCTCAAAAACTATTTTTGAAAAATTATGAGTGAGGACTTTTATATGAATGACAAAAACTTATTTTCCATAGGAGAGATTGCAAAAGCCGCTGGAATTACAAGAAAAGCGATACTTGGTTATGAGGCTAAAGGTCTTATAATACCTGATGAAAAAGACGGAAAGACCGGCAACAGGTATTACACTATTGATACGTTTACTCAGATTCGTACAATTCGGGTTTTTCAGAACTTAGGGCTTACTCTTGATGAGATTCGTGAATACTTTAATGACTCAGCTGACTTACAACCAATGATAGAACGATTGGAAAAACTGAGAGATGAACTAAGTCTTACACTTGAAAAGCTGAAGGAAAGAACATCAGTTCACGGTGATGCTGTCAAAGAAATAACAATTGAACCACAGACCGTTTATTGCCGTGTATATAACGCCACGTCGATTGAGGATAAAACAAATCTATTAAGAGATACGGCACTTGAAGCTATGAGAATTCACGGAACTGACACAACAAGGCGTATGTATTTTACCGAGTATTCTGCTAATGCTTCCGGGAAAATTAAATATTGCGTTGCTGTGCCACCTGAAAGCAAGGGAGAATATGTAAAACAAATTTCCAAACTTAAAGCAATTTCATTCTTCCATCATGGAGCTTATGAAGAGATTCCCGAAGCTCGAAAAAAACTGATTTCTTATGCTCAAAATAATAATTTAAAGCTTTCGGGTACATTCCGCAACCTTTACCTTGAAGGTCCTCCGCAGCACAAAGACAAAAATAGATTTATTACGCAAATAATTGCACTGGTTGAATAAATAATTAGTCTATAAGTATCACAGTCTTCGGAGTTCATTGGTTATCTTTTTTTTACAAAACAAAATGTATCTACATATGAAATTGTAGTTTACACACTTTTGATTACACATAATATGAACAAGTATTGTATTTCAGTTTACAATTGACAAATTATTATTTATAATGTTTACTTGATATATTCAAAGGCTTATTGCCTAAGTGAATTTTTCACATTAAATAATGTGAAGTTTCTTTAAAGCGTGACAATCAACTAAAAGATTAAAACAGAGTCGGTTTTAAGAGAGGGAAAATATGGCTATAATACTTGACAATCAATTAAGAGAATATATACCGCATAATGCTGCAGAATTTCCGATTACTTATTTCCACGATGAGCTTACTACTTTGCCCGGATGGGAAGGGCCTTTGCATTGGCATCCTGATTTTGAGATAGCAACGGCGGAAAATGGAGTTTTAGATTATCAGGTTGGCGACCGACACATCTTGCTTGAGGCAGGTGACAGCATATTCGTTAACGGTAATATGTTACACGGAATAAAACAAATATCAGGCAACATTCCTGATTCTATGCCTAATATTGTGTTTTCAGGGACATTGGTAGCCCACGAAATAAGTGATATTTATCAAAAGTACGTGTTACCTGTTATTCAATGTGATTCTCTGCCTTTGGTTGTATTCAGACACAACGATTGTTCTCACAGCGAAATAAATAGTCTGATAAAAGATATTTACAGAAAAATGGATGAAAAGAATGAGTGCTATGAATTAGCTGTTCAGCGTAATATCAACCGTATATTTGAATATATATCTTGTAATTTTAATGAGCTTCCCAAATATGATGCGACACGCATACAGACAATTAATCAGATTCGTCTTCAAAAAATGCTGTCGTATATTTATGAAAACTATGCCGGAGGTGTAACTCTGGATGATATTGCTAAATCTGCTGATATAAGCCGAAGCGAGGCAGGGAGATGCTTTCGGACATATATGGGCTGCTCTCCTGTTGAGGCGTTGATTCAATACAGACTTCAAGTGGCACGTCAGTTATTAAGTGAAAGAACACAAACACTTCAGCAAATCAGTTATACCTGCGGTTTCAATTCAGTAAATTATTTTTCACGTCAGTTTAAAAAAAGATATGGGTGCTCTCCGGGACGAAATAACATTTTGGGTAAATAGTGCTTATTTTTGGCAATTTTGTGGCTTTTTTATAACAAAGATTGGTGATATAATTTGTGTAAATGTTTGAATTGAAAGGGATTGCTATGACTAAACAAAAGAATTATAAAAAAACATTGATTGCTTGCTATATAGGATTCATTACGCAAGCTATAACTGCCAATTTTTCACCACTTTTATTTTTAACATTCAAAAGTACATATGGCATTACACTTGAAAAAATTGCACTTATACCGTTGGTGTTTTATTTAACGCAATTATTGGTTGATCTTGCAGCTACTAAATTTGCTGATAAAATCGGATATCGCATATGTGTGGTTACTTCTCAGCTTATATCGGCTGTAGGTCTTGTTTTGATGGCAATTTTGCCGGAAGTGTTACCTGTACCTTTTGTTGGTATTTTGATTTCTGTAGTGCTTTATGCAATAGGAAGCGGTCTTGTTGAGGTTTTGCTGAGTCCTATTGTTGAAGCCTGTCCTTTTGAAAACAAGGATGGAATGATGAGTCTTCTGCATTCATTTTACTGTTGGGGTGCAATGGGGGTTATTTTAGGCTCTACTGTCTTTTTTGCTGTATTAGGATTGGAAAACTGGAAAATACTTACTTTAATATGGGCACTTGTGCCGTTGTATAATACTTTTAATTTTATAAATTGTCCTATTGAACGGCTAAACGAAGAGGGCGAAAGTATGGGAATTAAAAATCTTTTGAAAACACCTGTTTTTTTACTGATAATAGTACTTATGATTTGTGCAGGTGCATCAGAAGCCACTATGACTCAATGGACATCAGCGTTTACTGAATCTGCTATCGGAATATCAAAAAATATTGGTGATTTATTAGGTCCGTGCTTATTTGCGATGTTTATGGGTATATCCCGTATGCTGTACGGAAAGTTCAGTGAAAAACTTAATCTAACCAAAACAATGCTTATTTGTGCAGTAGTATGTACAGGCTGCTATTTGCTGGCTTCTTTGTCAACTTTGCCGATTTTGGGTTTAGCCGGTTGTACACTTTGCGGTTTGGCTGTAGGTATTATGTGGCCGGGAACTATAAGCATATCTTCCCACCATTGTCCCGGAGGTGGAACAGCAATGTTTGCATTTCTGGCACTTGCCGGCGATCTTGGAGCTGCTGTAAGTCCTGCTATGGTTGGAAGTATATCTGAAATAGCAGAAGGCAACCTGAAAACGGGGCTGCTCGCAGCAACAGTTTTTCCGATTATACTCGTATGTGGATTGCTGATTTTAAAGACAAAAGTCACTAAAGTAAAAAGCAGAAAAAGTGACAGTTCAATTTGAACTGTCACTTTTTAATATTATACTTCAAAAATATCTATTGTGTAAGTATGAATTATGTGGTAAAATAGTATATAAATAGTCGGGAGGCGAGAATATGGCACTTAGTATAAAAATACTGATTTTCAGCAGAGATAACGTATATGTTAATGAAATAGTTAACAGCCTGCGTAAATACAGCTATGAAATCATTGTTTGCTCACAGCCCGATACAGCATTTGATATGCTCAAAAAAAACACACCATTTCTGATAGTTACCGATGATAAATTTAAGGACGAGCTTAATAATGAATTTTTAATTGAACTTAGAAAAACTACAGATATTCCTGTTGTTGTGGTGTCAGAAAGTGATAATATTGAATATAAGCTGTTGTACTATAGTGTGGGAATTGACGAATTCATCAATAAGAAATGGGATTTTCGGGAGGCTGCTGCAAGAATAAATGCTGTTTTAAAACGTACCGCTAAAGTTAAAAACAGTGCTGTAGATGAAGTTTTGCATAATGACATTTATATAAATATTTCTTCATATGAAATTATCGTAGCCGGTGAAAAATACAGAATCCCTCCAAAAGAAACTGAATTGCTGTATTTCCTGGCAAGTAATCCGGGCAGAGTCTTTACAAGAGAACAGCTTCTTGACAGAGTCTGGGGGTACGATTATTTCGGCGACAGCCGTACCGTGGATGTTCATGTAAAGAAACTGAGAAAACGTTTCGAGAGTAAAACACAAGCCTGGAAAATTGAAACGGTATGGGGCGTAGGATATAAATTCAATGTTTCGTAATGAGTTAACATTATTTTCACATAAATTACAAAACTATAGTATATATTAAGTGACGTAAGGAGGCTTTTGCTTATGTTTAACGATGAAAATGATAATATTATAAATAAAGACCAACCGGAGAAAAAAACTGAAACCGATATGTCGCAACAAGGCGTAAATAATACAGCGCATACACAGGAAAATTTCGAATTTTCGTTTTCCGGTGAAAATGGATTATCTGATACTGAGAAAAAAGATGAATATGATTTTGAAATAGAAATTGAGGATGATGAGTTTGAAGGTGAGGATTCATCTTCAGATGAAAAGTACACATATTCTTACTGCACGGATGAAAAAGATTACTATGACTTTGAAGAGCAGGAAAAAGCTGAAAAGAAAGAGAAACGTATTAAAAAATTAGCAATAGCGGGTGTGTGCGGTGCCCTTGTTATGTGTCTTGCGGCAGGAACTCTCATTGGTTTTACTTTATCGGGTAAAAAAAATCAAAGAGATACCTATTTCCATCACAGTAGTGCTGCACAGAAGGATTCAGTCACATCGGGTGAACAGTTTGTTCCGGACGGGGAAGAGCTTACGACTGAAGAAGTTGCAGCAAAGGTAGGCCCTGCTGTAGTAGGTGTTATTAATAAAACAAATTCAATTAATTTTTTCAATCAACCGTCTGAATCCAGCGGCTCAGGTGTCATAATTAACGAAGACGGATATATCGTAACCAATTTCCATGTTATAGAAAACGCAAGAGAATTAAAGGTTATTCTTAACACAGGTAAGGAATGTGAGGCTTCAGTTATTGGTTATGATTCCAGAAGCGATCTGGCGGTTTTAAAAATTGAAGAAGGCGGACTTACTTACGCAAGCTTTGGTGATTCATCGTATGTGAATGTAGGAGGCAGAGTAATTGCAATAGGCAATCCTCTTGGAACAGAACTTATGGGAACGGTTACACAGGGAATAATCAGTGCAGTAAACCGTACTGTTACCGTGGATGATAAAACTCTCACTCTTCTTCAGACTGATGCGGCTATAAACTCCGGTAATTCAGGTGGACCTTTGGTAAATGCGTATGGTGAAGTTATAGGTATAAATTCAGTAAAAATGTCTGCTATGGGTGTTGAGGGTATCGGCTTTGCAATACCTTCGAATGAAGTTAAAACCGTTGTGGATGATCTGATTAAGAATGGCTATGTAACAGGCAGACTTATGATTGGTGTTTCGGGAACCAATATCACCGAGAAGCTTTCACAATATTACGATTTACCGGTAGGCTTCTACGTTAATGAGGTATATGAAGGTTACGGTGCATATCTTGCAGGTGTTCAGTCAGGGGATGTTATCATTAAATGCGACGGTAAAAAAGTCGAAACAGTTGATGATATAAATGCGATAAGAGATACACATAAAGTAGGAGATATGATGGAAGTTGTTGTATGGCGTAACGGTAAAGAGGTTACTTTAAAAATAAGAATGATGGAAGAAAATCCTGAAATAACTCAATAATAAAATGAATCCACCGGTTTGCCGGTGGATTCATTTTATTAATCACAGCTATTGTTACAGAAAAAATCATGTTTCTGAGGAGGGAAGAATTCATCAACCGGGAACTGAATCTGGTCGAATAAATCACACGGATTTGCAGGAGATGATGAAACACATTCGTCTGTAGGGATACAGAAATCATATACAGGAATAAGAAGCTGTACATTTCTTTCGAGCTTTGTAATTGTAAACAAACCTAAAGTAACATAAACTCTCTTTTCTGTATCTGCCTGACACAGAACGCCTTCGAAACAGTTACAGATACATTCGGGAATAGAAGAAACTTCACAGCTGTTGCAGCTTAAATTATCTGAGCACTTTTCTGTAATTCGTGCACTGAGAGCAATCGGATCAACAACTTCAACAACAGCCTTGGGGAGATTTGTTTTTTCTTTTATCTGCTTGTCGGGTGCATCTAAGTTAAATGAAGACTGGAATATTTTTGACTTGCCTTCAGAGCCGAAAAGCGCAATCTTTTTGTCATAAACAGCAACGCCTTCAACTCTTCTTGGACGGCTGAGCTCTGTATATACATCAAGTGTTATTCTGAAATAGAATCTGATGTCAATTGTGTAGTATCCCTGATTGAATTGAACGGGTTCCACATCTGTGTGCCGTGGTTGTTCTTTTTTGATTTTACATTAATATAATTTAATTGGTGATAATGTGAAGATTATACATAAAAATTTTAATGAATTTAAAGCTAAAGAATTTTTAAAATTTATCCGCAAGTATTATGAGGAAGGAGCGAATAAACATAAAAGCGGCACTGTATTGCAGAATATCAAAGGAAGATGAAACGGGTGATGAAAGTGAAAGCATCTTAAATCAAAGGAGTATGCTTGAAAACTACTGTTGCGAAAAGGGATACAGTATCTATAAGGTATATATTGACGAAGATTATTCAGGAATAAGAAACGACAGACCGATGTTTAATGAAATGCTTGAAGATGCAGAAAATAAATTTTTTGACATTGTTTTATGTAAAACAATGTCACGTTTTTCAAGAGATATGACTATAATTGAAAAATATGTAAATAATAAATTTCCGGAGCTTGGTATAAGATTTATTTCTCTTGTGGATAATACCGATTCGTACGATAAAAGCAATAAGAAAACGAGGCAGATAAACTCACTTATAAATGAATGGTATCTTGAGGATTTGTCTGAAAATATAAGAGCAGTTTTTAAGGATAAAATGAAAAAAGGAGAGTGTTTATTTGCATTTCCTCCATACGGATATAAAAAGGACCCGGAAAATAAAAATCATCTTGTTACAGATGAAAATACCAGGGAAACGGTAGAATTGATATATTGGTTTTATTGCTTTGGAAGGGGTATAAAGCAGATTTCGGGAATATTGAATAACAACAATATTTCTTCACCTCTTAACTACAGAAAAGGAATAGAGTTAAGTGAGTGGACAGGTGGGACGGTAAAGGATATACTGACCAATCCGGTATATACAGGAGACTTAGTACAGAACAGAAAAAATAAGCTTAGTTATAAAAGTAAAAAAAGAATTTCTCTTCCGGAGAATGAGTGGATACGAGTGTATAATACACATAAAGCTATAATTGACAAAAGAATATTTAATATAGTTCAGGATAAGCTCAGAAGAAAGAACCGATGTAGGAAAGATGGAACAGTAATGCCGTTTAGCGGATTATTTGAATGCGTGTGTGGGAAAAAGTGTGTGATAAAAAATTCAAAGGCGATTTGTCCGATGTGTAAAACAAAAGTGAATTTAAATGAAATATCTTCAGGTATTAAAAAAAAGCTTGGTATCAAAAATACGGATGAAATTTTTCAATGTGCTGCCCAGACGTTAATTGAGAAAATTGTAATAAGTCAGAATAGTACGTTAATTATGTGGAGAAATATTGATTATTTTTAAAAAATGTGTTAGAATATAGATGTTAGGAAGTGATATTATGTCAAAGCAACTAAAAATTAAAAGTGGATTTATATTAAAAAATATTGCGGGAGATTATATAGTAGTTCCCAGCGGTAAAAATATAGTCGATTTTAAAATTATGCTTACACTTAACGAAACAGGTGCATGGCTGTGGGAACAAATGGAGCAGGGAATCGAAACAGATACTCTTACTGAAAATTTTGCTGAAAAGTATAATATTACACTTTCTGATGCAAAAAATGATATAGCTGATTTTATATTACAATTAAATGGCCGTAACTTACTTGAATAATGTTATTTTTTGTTTTTAATGCTTGACTTTTTTTAAATATTGATATATAATATAGTGGTAAATGTATATCTGAATTTTTGGAGGGTAAGATTAATGAATAATTATGAAAGACCTATGCTAAATGTAGTTGAACTGCAGATAGATGAGCATATCGCAGCATTGGTACCCAAGACAATTTACAAAAAAAGATCAGGAACGTCATCAACCTTTGATCGTGATACGGTTACAAACAGTGAAGTTGCTGAACTTGAAGAATACGGAACAAGTAACCAGACTGCATAAAACTCTTGGAGAGAACAGTGAAGTATTCAATTGCCGGATATAAGCTCGAATTGCGAGGGGAAAACAGCGACTACATAGCGAAAATGATGCACGGTTACGAGAGTGATTTTTCTGATGCAGATTTAGTTATTACATATTCTGTGGAAGATAAGATTAAGTTCAATAGTGGTAGTAATGCTGTTGCAGGAGCAGGTAAATTTTCTTGGCAAGCTGATGAATCTGATTCATCGGTTTATGCCTACACTTTTTCAAAAACTTATAATTTATATCTCGCAGTGATAAGATGGAATGGAGAATTTAATCGGGCGGATATCTATGCTATAGATAGCTGCCCGTTGGGTGGTCCATCTATCGATGTGAAATTATTCGGCTTGATTGGTCAAGCCTTTTATTATATGTTGATGATGCATCACTCGATGGTGTTCCACGCATCAGCGATTTCTTACAAGAAGAATGGAATTTTATTTTCAGCACCCTCTGAAACAGGAAAATCCACTCAGTCTCATATGTGGGAGCAATTGTTTCCGGATGATGTAAAATTTATAAATGACGACAATCCTGTGTTGAAAATTGAGGATGATGTTGTTTATGTTTATGGTACACCGTGGGCAGGGAAAAATTCTATAAACAACAATATATCAGCAAAAGTTTCTGCAATAATATGTCTTGAACAATACAGCAAAATTGAAATTAAAAAGCTTAGTGGTCTTGATGCGTTTTTCAGAGTATATAATGAAACAAATAAGCCTGTGCTTGAAAATATGCTGGAAGTTTTACTTGGTGATGTCAATAAGTTAATTGAGAAAACTGATGTGTACCTCATGAAATGCAACCTGACACAAGATACGGTTTATGAAGTGAAGAAACTGTTGGGGTTATAGATTATTTAATAAATATTTGAGTTTTAGTGTTTTATACACAAAGTAATACAATCGAAAATCAGAGGTGAGTGTTTTGAACAAAGAAGAAGTTAGTGTTTTTGATTTAGTCTTTTCTGTATTGCATCGTTGGTGGGTTGTAGCATTGTTTACAATTGTATTTTTTGTAGGTTCATTTGTGTACACCAAAACCATGATAACACCTGTTTATACAGCAAAAGGTTCTTTATACATTTCTGCTTACGATAGCGGACTGGCTTTGAGAACTGATTATAATGATATGCTTTATGCACAGGAACTTGTAAAAAATTACGTTGAGATTCTTACGAGTAATACATTTTTTAAAAGTGTTAGTGCAGAATCCGGTCTTGATTACACATTTAAAGAAATTGCTTCAATGGTGAGTGTATCATCATTAAATGAAACTGAGGTTCTTGTAGTAAAGTGCACACACCCTAACCCTGAACACGCAGCTATAATTGTTGAAACTGTTTTAAATAATGCTCAGGCTGAGGTTGCAAGAGTGGTATCCGGCGGTAGTGTTAAAATTATAGACCATCCTGAGATACCTACGGCTACATCAGCACCCAATACAAGACGAAATGTAACTATATTTTCTTTACTTGGGTTTATTCTTGGTGCCGCACTTGTTATAATAATTGAACTTCTTGATGACAGAGTAAAAGAATCTGTTACATTAAGAGAAAAATTCAATTATCCGGTTCTTGCAGAATTGCCTATGTTTGATATCGAGCAAGCATCACAGAAAAATTAAATAAAAGACGGTGTAAAATTTATTTTACACCGTCATTTTTTTAGTAAATCTTCAGATTGCAAATTAACTTTTTCTATCAGGTCATCGGGAAGAAATAGTCTGCATTTTAAAGATTGTGTGTGATTCATTGTTACAGAACGAAATTTAGGATTGTGAGCATCGCTGCCTATAAAAGGAACCTTACCTCTGCTAAGTATTTTTTTTATAAGAGAGCGGGTTTTTGAGTTTGTGAGGTTGTATGAATTGAATTGCATTAAAACATCCATATCAGCAAGATTATTTAAAATCTTCAGGGATTGCTTGTTATCTATATATCTGTCTGCATGAGCTATTACCGGTGTGAGGGAAAGCTTAGCGGAAATCCTGTAAATAACATCCGGAATCCATTCCCCCCAATATGAATATGGAGGTTCTAAAAGCAATAAATCAGTTTCACCGATGCAAAGCTTTTCAAGTCCATTAATTTCAGGTGTTTTGTAGTCAAGAGCAATTTCAGCACCTGTATAGAACTTTGGTACAGATTTAAGATTAAGTCGTTCAATCTCGCTGTTAAGAAGCTCTAAAGCGGTGTTTCTTTTGTTTATAAATTCTTCTGTTGAATCTTCTGATGAAAAATGAGGAGTAAAGCAAAGCTGCTTTACTCCTTGTTCTATCTCAAGCTTAATAAGAGATATTGACATATCGGTACTTTTTGCACCGTCATCGATAGACGGGAGTATATGTGTGTGAAAATCACATGTACATACGTTATTCATATCATAGTTCTCCTGATTGATTAAACTCCGTTATAAGATAATGCAAAGTAAAAAAACTACTGTTTTTCAATGTTCTTGGGAATTTCGCGTTCCTCAATCTTTTTAGTGTTCGAGGTGGATGTATTTCCATATCCGTAGCCATAACCGTAATTGCCGTAACCGCCATAATTACCGTAACCGCCATAATTACCGTAACCACCATAGCTACCATAACCACCATAACCACCGTAGCCTTTACCGTAACCGTATTTACCTTTTCTGTATCCATATTTTCTGTAGGAATAATATTTTTTATAGCCGATACGTTTCTGATAACCGAAAGCATTGGCGATAGGGGCAGAATTAAATACGAAGCCGAGTATTTTAGTTTCAGAGAAATTAAGAGCAGATATTGCTGTATCAACGTCTGCGTTTGTAGTAACGTTAAACTTAACTACGAAAATTGCACCGTCAACTAATTTTCCAATTGTACATGTATCCGTTACTACGTTAACGGGAGGCGTATCCAGGAAGATATAATCATATCTTTGACGAAGCTGTGCAATTAAATCCACCATTTTGTTTGATGAGAGTAATTCTGAAGGATTGGGCGGAATATGACCTGATGTAATGCAGTCAAAGCCGTAGCTTGTAGGAGTAACTACATCATCAAGCTTTGCAAAGCCACCAAGTATATTTGAAAGACCGCTTTTATTCGGTAAATTCATATAAGTATGAGTTTTGGGTTTACGTAAGTCGCAGTCGATAAGAATAACCTTACTTCCTGTCTGGGCAAAGGTAATAGCAGTATTGATAGAAACTGTAGATTTACCTTCACTTGAAAGAGAGCTTGTAATAATTATTGCTTTTGATGTTTCGTTTTCAAGTGTAAACATAATGTTTGTTCTGAGTGATTTATATGCCTCTTTTATGTAGAAAGGTGAGTGGTCGGTTATTATGTTGTAATCCAACGGCACTGACGTAGTTTTTGTTTGTTTTTTATTTTTAAATTTGTCGAATAATTTCATTGATATCATCCTTTCAAAATATAAAAACTATTTGCACAAAACTGTAGTTTTGTTGTAATCATCTGCAGAAACGAAGGTAGGAACAGCTTCGTGTAAAGCAGCTACGATTTCGTCGTTATTCTTTGAGTTAACAACAGAAGCAAGCTTTTTGAGATGTTCTTCAACTTCTTCTAATCCAATAGACACAGACCTGCCTATGAAAATACTCTCATTTGATGTGTTGGTCAAACCTTCTTCGTCCATAAGAAGCTCTTCGTAAAGTTTTTCACCCGGTCTGAGACCAACAATTTTAATTTCAATATCAATATCAGGTCTGTAGCCGGAAAGCTTTATGTATTTTACAGCAAGGTCATAAATTTTTACCGGTTCGCCCATATCGAGAACAAAGATTTCACCGTTTTTTGCATATGATGAGGCTTGTAGAATAAGCTGGGATGCTTCCGGAATAGTCATAAAGAATCTTGTGATATCTTTATGCGTAACAGTTACCGGCCCTCCGTGTTCAATCTGTTTCTTGAACAGAGGTATAACAGAACCGTGACTACCCAATACGTTGCCAAATCTGACGCAAGCATAATTTGTTTTGCTGTTTTCGTTCATCGACTGAACAATCATTTCACAGAAACGCTTCGTAGCACCCATAACGTTTGTGGGGTTAACAGCTTTATCGGTAGAAACCATAACAAATCTTTCTACATTGTATTTGTCAGCGCACTTAGCAATGATGTATGTACCGAAAATATTGTTTTCAATAGCCTCTCCGGGGCTATCCTCCATTAAAGGAACGTGCTTATGAGCTGCAGCGTGATAAACGACAGAAGGTCTGTATTTGTCAAAAAGATTATCCATTCTGTCTTCATCTTTAATAGAAGCAATAATAACTTCAAGATCAAGCTCAGGAAAACTGCGTTTTAATTCAAGCTGAGTATCGTAAGTTGTGTTTTCATAAACGTCAACTATAATCAGCTTTGAAGGGGAGTATCTTGCAATTTGTCTGCAAAGCTCACTTCCTATTGAACCACCGCCGCCGGTTACCATAATTACATTGTTTTTTATGACATTTGAAATTTCTTCGTTATTAAGTGAAATCGGATCTCTTGAAAGAAGGTCATCAAATTCAATGTTTCTTGTCTGACTGAAAATTCCTGTAGCATTAACGTTAAGAAGCTCACCGAGATTCGGAACCATCTTAACATTGCATCCGGTTTTTGAACAGTATTCAAGAATCTGAGAAATATTTTTTTTCGATGCTGAAGGAACTGCGATGATAATGGTATCTACACTGTATTTTTGGCATATTTGAGGAATATCCTCTCTTGTGCCGAGGACTCTGTACCCCATAAGTGAGCTGTCGGTTTTAGAAACATTATCGTCAATAAAGCCTACGATACAGTAATTGAGTGCATTTCTTGCCATAATATCTTCAAGCAACATCTTCGCTGCTGAACCTGCACCAACTATAAGAATTCTTTTTTGTTTATTCTGCTTTGACTTAAGTGTTATGTAATTGTAATAGTATTTTATAAAACGTACTGAAGCACGTGCGCAAAAAATGAACACTAACGAAAAGAAGCCTGCGACAATAAAAAGCTTTATGGATACATGATGTGTATTTGCAACAAAAGCAATTACCAACGCGAGAATAAAGTTTATGAACAGCATAAATACTGTGTGAAAATAATCTACAATGGTGGCTTTTGCCCACACCTTGTTGTAAGCACCTGAAAAAATAAGAGAAAGAATATTAACCAGGGAAGTAATCAATGAATATTGATAAAGCTTGTACAGCTCTGATTCATTCAGTGCATCTAAAGGATTAAGTAACAGGAAGGCTGCTAAGAAAGCAACGAAAATTGATAAAATATCCGTAAGCGAAAACAATAACGTATACTTATTGAACTTTAAGTTCTTCATAATAAAACCTCTAATCGCATATCTTTATATATTCCTATTAATTATAGCACTTTTAGCTTTGTTTGTCAATGGAAACAGAATTAAAAAGGTACACATCCGTGTACACCCATAAAACCTCTGCATTTGTAATTTTAACGCTTGTAGCACTGTCAATAATAGCCTGATCGGGAACTGTAAAATACACTCTTAAATCCTGAAGACATTCTTTATCTCTGCAGGAATCATAAACCTTGTCTGTGTGTATACAAACTGCCTCTTTAATGCAGTTTCCTCCGTTGGTTATAGGACCTGGAGTAACCTCTCTGTTCATATTGGAACCTCCTTGAATTTTATGCTTAACTTCACCCACTACATTCTATGTTCATTTTTATTAAATGTTACAATGTATAAAAATTAAACAGCCTTCATATTGTTAATGAGGAGGTTGAATATGAAAAAGTTAATTTGTACAACAGAAGGGATTTGGGATTTTTTTGTACGTGACGGGTTTCTGATGTGTTATAATCCACAGAAAGAAGTATTTGAAAAAATATATGAATGTGATGAAAATGATTTTGATACTACCATAGACGAACGCGGTATTATATATGCGATGCTGCAATATAGTAATAATTTTTATGTATCACGTTATACCGGTGAATGGGAAACAGAATGTATACTTGAATCTGTAAGCGATAAGTCATATTACAAAAATATAACGCTTATATGTAATAATAACTGGCTTAATGCTTTTTATATTTTAAAGCACGACAATAAAAAACTTCTTGTACACCAGATTCCTGGCAGTAAGCTTTCCTGTGAAGTAATAGCCGAAAGTGTCGATGATATAGTTTATTCTGTAACCAAGGATGAAAAAAGAAATATTTACATAGCTTATTCAAAAGAGAAAAGCATTTCTATGAGAAAGTTTGTATGGAAAAATAAATTATGGACAAAGGAGGAGTATCTTAATAATGCTACGTCGGAAATTTTGAATATAAGCATAGGTGTAACGGAGGAATATTCTTTACTTTACACTTATTGTTGTAATGAAGATAAAAGTTATAAGGTATATGTCAACGGCGAAACTCTTACATCGGGATTACAGAAAGAGGTTTTTCCTTGCATTGTACAAAATAAATCTGAGTTTTCGTGTATATTTGAGTATTACGGAAAAATGCTTGTAAGCTATCTTGAAAACGGTATCTGGAAGAAAATTAAATATTTGCATTGTGACAATTTTACAAAACAGGATAGAATAAAAATTTCAGGTGCTAAGGATTTTGATGAGAATTCATCAAATTTCATAGTAAGCTACGGTTGCAAGAATGCGGATTCATACAACCTCGTATGCAGTAACAGTTCAAGCCTTACCCAATACAGGGAAAAACTGAAAAATCCGTTATGCACGGGAAATGTTGAAGAATTCGCCAAAGTAAGCAAAAACGAGAATAAAAATATTTCCGAAGAAATAAGAAGCATAAGACGAGCAGTAGAAAAAGACGGTTCTGCACAGATTTTAATTCAGATTGCAAACCGTCTTTCAGGCGTTGAAAATGTATTGTCAAAGGTTGTTGACATAGTAACTGAAATTAACGGAAAAATCGATAGGGAAGATATAAAAGAAAGGATAGAACCTTGAAGGTTCTATCCTTATTTTAATTATTTTGCGTAATCGATAGCACGTGTTTCTCTTATTACGTTAACCTTGATCTGACCGGGATATTCAAGCTCGCTTTCAATTCTCTTTACGATATTTCTTGCAAGCAGGATAACATCATCATCTCCGACTTTTTCAGGTTTAACCATAATTCTGATTTCACGACCTGCCTGAATGGCAAATGAATTTTCAACACCGTCAAAATCATTTGCAATTTCTTCAAGCTTTTCAAGACGCTTAATATAAGTTTCGATGTTTTCACGTCTTGCACCGGGTCTTGCTGCAGAAATTGAGTCTGCAGCCTGTACAATGAACGCAAGATCTGAAGTTGCTTCAATATCACCGTGGTGAGCATGAACTGCGTGAATAATCTGTGCATTTTCTTTGTACTTTCTTAAGATATCAACACCGATGTCAATATGTGAACCTTCAATTTCGTGGTCTACGGCCTTACCGATATCGTGTAAAAGACCTGCTCTTTTAGCGATGGTAGGATCAGTACCTAATTCAGATGCAAGAAGACCTGAAATCTGTGATACTTCGATAGAATGCTTTAAAACATTCTGACCGTAGCTTGTTCTGAATTTTAACTTACCGAGAAGCTTGACAATATCGGGATGAAGACCGTGTACACCTGTATCAAATGTAGCTTTTTCGCCTTCTTCTTTGATTGTATTATCAACATCTCTTTTTGCTCTTTCAACAGTTTCTTCGATACGTGCAGGATGAATTCTGCCGTCCGAAATAAGCTTTTCAAGAGCAACTCTTGCTATTTCTCTTCTGATAGGGTCGAAGCCTGAAATAACAACAGCTTCTGGGGTATCATCAATAATAAGATCAATACCGGTCATTGTTTCAAGTGTTCTGATATTTCTGCCTTCACGGCCGATAATTCTGCCCTTCATATCGTCGCTTGGGAGAGCAACAACAGAAATGGTTGATTCGGCAACATGGTCAGCAGCACATCTTTGAATAGCGGCACTTAGAATGTTTCTTGCGCGCTTTTCTGATTCTTCTTTAACATTGGCTTCAATGTCCTTAATCATAATAGCTGCTTCATGCTTGATTTCGCTTTCCATATTTTTAAGGAGATACTCCTTAGCTTCTGATGAGGAAAGTCCTGAAATTTTTTCAAGCTTTTCGATTTCTTCTGCCAGTGTCTTGTTTACTTGTTCTTTAAGTTCATCAGCTTCTTTAATTTTTTTGTTAAGTAACTCGTCTTTTTTGTCAAGACTTTCGGACTTTTTGTCCAAAGCTTCTTCTTTTTGCTGATTTCTGCGCTCCTGACGCTGTATTTCATTGCGTCGTTCTTTAATTTCTTTGTCTAATTCAGATTTTAAATTATGTGTTTCTTCTTTTGCTTCAAGCAAGATTTCTCTTTTCTTGTTCTCAGCAGATTTGACTGCATCGTTTACTATGTTTTTTGCCTGCTGTTCAGCACCGCCGACTTTAGCTTCTGCAAATTTCTTTCTGTAGAAACTACCTGCAAAAAATGCAACAACGGCAACGACAACGGCAACTATTGCTGTAATTAATATTTGAATAAATAACACCTCCTTAATGATTATTAAACATTAATTATATACACATAAAAGAACTCAGTACACAAATACATATACTATTTTAACTTTTTTTTTAACAAATGTCAAGAAAAAGGGTGTATTTTTTTGAATATTTGTGTTATAATTTTATCAAAAGGGGGCATAATAGTGATTTTTACAGTTAAAGAAGGCTTCAGCGGAAATATAATAATACCCGAAAGCTTCATAAGAAATGATATGCGTCTTTTGAATGGAGAAGAAATACGTGTATGTCTTTACATATTTATGCTTTGTCAGAATAAGACTGAGACGGATATGGATGTTATTGCATCAAAAACAGCGGTTGATACAGCAGGAGTTTTCGATGCAGTCAACAAACTTGAAGAGATAGGCATTATAAAGGTATCGAAAAATAAAATAACATTGTTGCCTGCCGCAGGTCCCGATTGCGGTAATCTGTGTGCCGTGGGCTTTTCTGTTGACGACTTGAATACAGTTGACGACGAAGCCTTTAAAAGCATATGTGCATCAGCAGAACAGGCATACGGAAAAGCTCTTAATGAAGGAATGGTAAATTCATTGCTTAGTATATATAACTGGACAGGTCTTCCAGCAGAGGTTATAAATCTTCTTATGTTCTATCTTGCTCAAAAAGGTAAAAAATCTATGAATTATCTTGAGAAGACAGCTGTTGACTGGAAGGAAAGGGAAATTGACACGGTTGAAAAAGCTAACGAATATATTCGTACCAGTGAGTTAAGAGACGAAAAATGTGAGCATATAAAAATCCTTCTTGGTATTTACGGCAGGAATCTTGTAAAAAAAGAGCGCGAATTTATTTTGAAGTGGATTGAAAAGTTTACAGATGAAGAAATTCTTGCAGCTTATGAAACCGCTGTTGAAAAAACCGGTAAAATTTCGTTTTCTTATACAGACAGAATTTTAAATGATGACGGAGAGGTAAATGAGATTAAAACAAAGGTTAAGAAAACAAAGTTTGTTAATTTCCAGCAAGACAAGTCGGATTTTGATGATATACGAGAAAAATCGCTGAAACAGCTTTTAGGTAAAAATTACGGAAAGAGTGAAAAATAATGAAATATCCGGAAAAAATCTATAAAACAGTAAAAGAATATTACGAGAATATGGCAAATGTAAGAAAGCTTAAGCAAAGCAACAGGATTTCGGAGGTGCACGAGAAAATTCCTCAGATAGCGGAAGCAGACCGTGAGATTTCAATGCTTGCTGTTAAGTTTACCCGTTCACTTGCCGCAGGAAGCGATGCGGTGGAAAATGTTAAAATATTCCGTGAAGAATGTGACAGAATCAATGCATTTAAAAAGGAATTACTTTTAAAAAACGGATATAGCGAGGATTATCTTGATGAAGAAATAAGCTGTACTCTTTGTAACGATGCGGGCTTTTATGACGGCAAAATGTGCCAATGCTTTGAAAATCGTATAATAGAAGAAATACGTAAAAATTCAAACCTTCCGCTTGTTATGGATAAACAGTCCTTTGACACTTTTAATCTGAATTATTACAGCGATGAAGGTAATCCTTCGCCAAGACTTATTATGGGTGCCGTAAAAAGTATGTGTGAGGATTATGCACAGAATTTTTCAGATGAAAGTCCAAATTTGTTGTTTTACGGTGGTACAGGGCTCGGAAAAACCTTTCTTTCCAGCTGTATTGCAAAAAAGGTTATGGATAAAGGGGCAAGTGTGTTCTATCAGTCAGCATATAAGATTTTTTCTATGTTTGATAAAATCAAATTTGATGACGAAAAGGACGAGCTTGTAAAATTCCACACCGACAATGCATACGACGTCGATTTGCTTGTTATAGATGACCTCGGTACGGAATTTATTACATCATACACAGCAGAGGTTTTGTTCGATTTAATTAATACAAGATTTAACTCAGGTAAAAAAACAATTATAAATACAAACCTCGGACCTGAAGAGCTTGAAAAAATTTATTCTGCAAGAATTACTTCAAGATTGTTTGGTGACTATATGCCTATAGAATTCTATGGAAATGATATAAGACGAATAAAACAGTCAGAAAATTTATAAAATATACTTGCAATCCCAAGGAAATTAATGTATAATCATATACATCCTTACAAAAATGGGAATATTAACGTAAAAGGAGAATGCATTATGAACGATTCAATGGGTATGATTTTATATGTTGTAGTAATCATAGCTGTATTTTATTTTGTTCTTATAAGACCTCAGAAGAAAAAGGATAAGGAACAAAAGGATATGGTTTCTGCTCTTAAAAAGGGCGACAAGATTGTTACAATCGGTGGTTTTCATGCAAAGGTTGTGTCAAGTAAAAACGGTGTTATAACAGCTATGCTTGGTGAAAACAAAGTGAAAATTGAAGACTGGGCAGTAAGATCTGTTGAAAAAACTGATGAAAATGCAGCTTCTGCAGAAGAAACGGAAACAGAAGAAACAGAAGAATCTGCAAAAGGTGAGGAATAATATTTACTAAGCTTGCATACTCTTTAATAAACTTAAAGAGGTGAAGTTATGGCAACAGTAAAATATTTTCAGACAAACGATACTAATGATAAAAATAACATTTCGCTTAGAAATGTTATTTTTTCTGTTGTTACGGCATATTTTATTCTTATTGTGGCAATGCTTGCATTATCGGTAGGAATAGTCTACGGACCTTTAAAAACCGAAGCTGCTGATAAATTTATTAATGTGATTTATTATACCACCTGTATAATATGTGGCTTTTTGTCTTCTGTGAATCAACGAAAAAGAGGCTGGCTGAATGGTCTTATTGCATCTTCAGCATACTTTGCTGTTGTAGTTTTGTCAGTTATTGCTGTTTCACAGGCACATCTTGGCTTATCTTTTTTTGCAAGACTGTTTCTTACCATCGTGTTCGGCGTTGTTGGTGGTATAGCAGGAGTTAATAAACGAAAAAAGCGTAAGAAATAATAAATTTGTGAAAATAATGTTTCTTTGCTTGAAACATTGGTAAAAATATGATATACTGTAAAAGATAAAAGATATTAAGCACACGGGAGTGATTTATATGGAAAATCAGACAACAAAATTTCAGTTGCCTAAAGACCAGAAAGAAGAAGCAAGAGAAATAATGAATCTTGTGTACAATGCTCTTAAAGTAAAAGGGTACAATCCGGTAAATCAGATAGTAGGATATTTTCTTTCGGGAGATCCTACCTATATAACAAGCCATATGAATGCCAGAAGTGCTGTAAGACGGCTTGAAAGAGATGAATTGCTGGAAGAAATAATCAAATACTACGTTGGAGAATAAAACAGACGCATAGATGCGTCTGTTTGACTTGTTTTACTATCTATGAAAAAACCGATAAAAACAGTAGGAAGTATATTTATAATAATAATGATATCAAAATTACTCGGACAGTACCGTGAAAGTGTTTTTGCATCACTTTACGGAACAGGCTCTGAATCCGCTGCTTATATGGCGGCATCACAGATACCTCTGAATTTTTTTGATATAATTTTAGGGATGGCAATTGTGTCAGCCTTTGTTCCTGTTTTCAACGAATATCGTGAGCTTAAGGGAGAAGGGGAGGCAAATACCTTTGCGGGTAAATTTATAGGTGCTGTCTTTTTGATTTCTTTTATTGTTTCGGTATTGGGAGTAGTTTTTTCTTCAACCCTTATACATATTATAGTGGGAGGTTTTGCTGATGATATTGATACAGCGAAGCTTGCATCAACACTTCTTAAAATTTTATTTCCGTCAATGATGTTTACTGCAATAGCATATTGCTATGCAGGTATCCTGCAGTCTTACGGCGAATTTAAAATTCCTGCGGCAATGAGTATTGTTTCAAATGCCGTGGCTATTATCTATATGTTTTTCCTTAATAGCAGATTCGGCATAATCGGTGTTGCGGTTTCAATGCTTGCAGGCTGGATACTTCAGCTTGCAATCCTGGTTATACCTCTTGCAAAACGTCACTATAAATTCAACATAAGTCTGGATTTTCGTGACGAGGGAATGAAAAAGGTGTACAAGCTTGCACTGCCGATTTTTCTGAGCTCATGGGTTCAGCCCTTTAACGTTATGTTCAATCTTCATCTTGCATCTTTTTTGAACGACGGACAGGCTGTTTCGGCTCTCAGCTATGCAAACAGACTTTATCTTATAATAGCAAGCGTTTTCACAACATCCGTAACTAACGTGATTTTGCCTGAGCTTTCAAGACTTTTTGTTCAGGGCGAAAAGAAGGAATGTGCATTTATTACACAAAATTCCGTAAAAGCAGCAATTTTGTTTTTACTGCCCGTTACAATGTTGTTTGTGGTATTTCGTGTTCCTATAATAGAAATAATATATCAAAGAGGTGCTTTTGACAGTAATTCTACTTATCTTACCTCTACAGCATTGTTATATTATAGCTTTGGAATGCTCGGTTATGGAATACAGGAGGTAATGAATAAAAGCTTTTATTCAATGCAAAAGTCAAAAATTCCAATGCGTACAGCATTTTTAACCATTGCAGTAAATGTGGTTCTCAGCTTTGTTTTAAGTAAGTTTATGGGAATAGGCGGTCTTGCACTTGCCGCTTCTGTTGCAGCAACTGCGGGCGGAATTGTTCTGATGATATTTATGAAAAAAGAAAACTGCTTATTCAGTTTTAAAAATATTATAATTTGTTTTGTAAAAGGTTTTATTGCAGTTATCGCTTCTGCGATAGCAACAGTTTTTGTTTACAATCTGATTGCATTTCTTTCTCTGAAAGGAATACTGTGGAAATTAGGAGTTCTGGGGATTTGCGGTATAGTATGTGTAGTTGTGTACGTAGCTGTTCTTGTGCTTCTGAAAACCGAGGAATTAATGCATTTAAGGAGGGGAAATAATTGAACGGATTTTTTACATCATTTGCAAAGAAAATCAAAAACGGAGTGATTAGTCTTTTTGAAAATAGTTTTTTCAGCATAATTTGCGAAAAAATTTCAAATTTCTATGTAAAAAATGTTGAAAGCGGAATTATTACCAATTTCTTTACTGCTTACGATAAATCAGACAATGCTTATGAAAAAATTTCAGACAAGGCTTTTGGATTATTCGATATTTTATTAAAGCCTTTCAGATTTATCGCAGCTATGACTAAAAATTCAAAAACAGTTTGCGCACTTAAATCCTTATGCAGTAATATTTTTAATATATCTGTTCGTGCCTTCGGGTTGTTTGCTTTGCCCTGGGGTGTAATCGGGCTTACGTCATCGGTTATAGATTATCCCGGAGCGGTTGTTTGCGGTATTTATATGCTTTTATGTATACTTGGTGCATTTTGTATTTTATGTAACAGAAGCATATCTGTTCTTGTAAACGGCTCAGGCTTGTGCGGATTATTCGGCATAGAGTTATCTTACGTGAAAGAATATAAATACAGTGCAATATTATTTGTTTTTACAGGATTACTTGCCGGTGTTTTATCTGTGTTTTTTGGTATAATACCGGTTATGGCAGCAATAATTTTATTTGTTGCGGCAATGTTGGCATTTTACTCTCCTTATTTTGTAACGCTTATGTTTGCAGCAGTTCTGCCATTTATGCCTACTATGGTTATGGTAGCAGGTTCGCTGGCAATTGCATTGTGCCTTGTTGTAAAAAAAGTAACAGATCAGCATAAGTGTGAAATAAAAGGCTCGGTATTAAACCTGTATGTATTGTTTATGTGTTTTGTTTATATATTGGGAACAATAGCTTCAGTAAACAAAGCATCAAGCTTTAAGATTTCTCTTGTATATATTGCGTTTATTATTTCATTTTTTGTAATAAGTAAAGTAATTGACAGTTCAAAAAAGATTATATATTTTATTTCTGCCATGTCTCTTGCGTCGATTCCTGTAGGGCTATATGGTATATATCAGAAGCTTACAGGCTTTGATAATGAAAATACGTGGCTTGACAGCGAAATGTTTGAGGAAATTCAGGGTAGAGTAGTTTCGTTTTTCGACAATCCGAATGTGTTTGGTGAATATATTATTCTTTTGTTTATGCTATGCCTTGCACTTGTATTCATATCCGAAAGATATTCACTTAAGCTTGTGTATACAGCGGCATTGGCTGTGCTTGGTGCATCTATGATATTTACCTATTCAAGAGGTTGCTGGATTGGATTGGTTATAGCAGTTTGTGTTTATCTTTTCTTTGTAAATAAAAAGCTTCTTGGCGTTGCGGTTGTAGCAGGACTTATTTCTTTATTCTTCCTGCCTGAATCTATTATAACAAGAATAGCAAGTGTCGGAAATCTGTCCGACAGTTCCACCTCGTATCGTGTATTTATATGGAACGGAACTGTTGAAATGCTTAAAGATTTCTGGATGACCGGAATCGGGGTTGGTTCAGATGCATTCAATGCAATATACCCAAGATACGCATATTCTGCAATAACAGCACCCCATCCTCATAATTTATATTTGTTGGTATTGTCTGAAACAGGTATTATAGGAATTTTGGTTCTTATAGCTGTAATACTTGTTCTGTTTAACAAGCTTTTACATGTAATAAAGCATACCGAAAACAAAAAACTTAAAATAATTGCGGCAGCAGTAGGAAGTGCAATTACCGGTTTTCTTGTGCAGGGAATGTTTGACAATGTGTGGTATAATTACAGAGTGTTTCTGCTTTTCTGGATTTTTGTTGCTGTAGGAGCATCTGTTTATAATGTGTACAGAAAGGAGAAATCCAATTGATTAAAGTTTTAAATATTACCAGCGACCATAATATAGGTGGTGCAGGCAGATGTATACTGACCTTTCTTGAACATTACGACAGAGAAAAGTTCGACATTAAAGTTGTTCTTCCCGAAGGAAGTGCACTTATACCGTATATAAATGCAACAGATACCAAGTGTATTGAAACCGGTGGAATGACAGATCAGTCTTACTCAAAGGAGGCTGTTAAAAATCTGAAAAGAATCTTTAAAGAAGAGAAACCTGATTTAATTCATGCCCATGCCTGTCTTTCAGCAAGAATTGCGGCAAAAATGTGTAAAATTCCGGTGGTAAGCACAAGACATAGCGTTTTCCCAAATAAACCTTCACACACTAAAGGCCTCGGAAAACTTATAGCAGGAACAGTTAATAATTTAACTTCAGACAGAATTATAGCAGTTGCGCAGGCTGCAAAGGACAATTTAACCGAAATAGGGGTTAAGGATAAGAAAATCATCGTTATAAAAAACGGTGTAAAACAAGTAGAAAAATATAGTACCGGGGAACTTGTACAGGCTAAGAATTTTTACGGACTTAAAGATGAATTTGTTTTTGCTATGATTGCCCGTGTCGAAGCAATAAAAGGTCATATGTATTTTCTTGAAGCGGCTAAAATTGTTTTGAAAAAGCACGAAAATGTTAAGTTTATGATTTGCGGAACGGGCGCATATTTGGAAGAGCTTCAAAAGAAATCAGATGAGCTGGGATTAAATGAAAAGGTTTTGTTTACAGGATATATCAAGGACGTAACAAGTGTTATGAATGTGATTGATGTTAATGTAAACGCCTCATACGGAACAGAAGCTACCAGTCTTTCTCTTCTTGAGGGAATGAGCCTCGGTAAGCCGATAATCGCATCATGTTACGGTGGTAACCCTGAATTGGTAATTGACGGTGTAAACGGTATGCTCTTTGAAACGAAAAACTCTTCAGAGCTTGCAGAAAAAATGCTTGAGATAATAGAAAACAAAGAGCTTTACGATACACTTTCAAAAGGTGCGGAAAAGCTATATAATGAAAAGTATACTGCACGTATAAATGCTGAGAACATTGAAAATGTTTATTTACAAACGATAGGAGGCAGAAAAAATGTCTGAGAATAAAAAACGTTTTAATCTAATTGACTTACTGATAATAGTTGTAATTATCGGTGTTGTTTTTGTGGCATGGCAGTATTTGTCTGCAGGAAATAAAGTTGCTGAAGGAACAGTCACCTATAAGATTAATATTCTGAAAACAGAGCAGAATGTGGCTGATGAAATTCAGGTCGGAGATAAAATATTTGATTCCGTTAAAAATTTTGAAATCGGAGAGGTAAAGGAAATAGTTGTAACAGATGCAACTGAAAGTGTTTATGATGAAGTAAACAATGTATTTAAAACTGTTACCGTTCCTGAAAGAATAGATATTCTCATTACCGTTGAAGGTAACGGAAAAACTGACGAGAGCGGAACTGTTGTTAACGGTTATGAACTTACGGTAGGTAAAAAAATGTATATCAAGGGCTCAAATTTTGCTACAGAAGCAATTGCCTGGGAAATAGGAGGCGGAAAATAATATGAAAAATAAAAGAAAGTTCAATGTTCTTGATGTATTCATAATATTATTTGTAGTATGCCTTATATCGTTTCTTGCTGTGCGTTTTACATCAATCGATAAGTTTAAAGCAGGTGAGGGTGATATAGCGGAATATGAAATTTTAGTTCGTGATATCAAAGCCGTAACAGCTGAAGCAATACCTGAAAACGGTGAAATTTACGATGATACGGGAGTACACCTTGGAACTATTATGGGGAAAGAAATGAGAAATGCAGAAATTCTTCTGCAAACAGAGGACGGTACTTACGATATTGTTGAAAATGATAATAAATACGATGTAACCGTAAAGGTCACAGTTTCCGGTGTGCAGAAAACCGAAGGCTTCTTCTTTGAGGGTAAAAAAAGCTATGGTGTAGGCTCAGGAATTTTTGTTGAAGCAGGAAACATTTCGTTCCAGGGAAAAGTTTCCAAAATGGACATTATAAAGAAGTAAAATCCTAAAAATTAAATATTTTTCAGGGCGGAGTGAAATTCTCCACCGGCGGTAAAGCCCGCGAGCACAAGAAATGTGTTGATTTGGTGAAATTCCAAAGCCGACGGTTAAAGTCCGGATGAAAGAAACTATTAAACAGTCACCCTGAACGGCGTGGCTGTTTTATTTTGAAAGGATATGATTTAAATGACAAAAATTAACACAAAATGGATGGTTAAGGTTGGAATGCTTTCGGCAGTTTCGGTGGTTCTTATGCTTTTTGAATTTCCTCTGCCTTTTATTGCACCGCCTTTTTATGAGCTTGATTTCAGCGAAGTTCCGGTGCTTATAGGTACATTTGCTCTCGGGCCTTTAGCAGGTGTGGTTATCGAATTTATTAAAGTGTTACTGAATTTGTTGGTAAACGGGACAATTACAGGTGGCGTAGGTGAATTTGCAAATTTTCTTGTAGGTGCTTGTTTTGTTTTACCTGCAGGTATTATATATAAGCAAAAGAAAACAAAAATACAGGCAGTAATCGGTATGCTTGCAGGAACCGTGATAATGGTTATTGCAGGAGTTTTTGTTAATGCATTTTTACTGATACCTGCTTATGGTAGTGCTTTAGGCATACCTATGGAAGCTTTTGTGGGTATGGGTAGTGCAATACACTCTTCGATAGACAGTCTGTGGAAGCTTGTTCTTTTGTGTGTTGCACCCTTTAATGCGTTAAAATGCGTTATAGTTTCACTTATAACTGCACTAATTTATAAACCGCTAAGAAGAATATTAAAATAAAATCAGCTTGTGAAATCTTCTGTAAACTCAGTAAGTTCCTGACGTGAATTGATTGCTTTGCCGTTCTTTAGTTCATTTATATCATCTTCGGTCAGGTATTTTAAAGAAATGTAAAATTCCTTGTAAACAGTATTATCGTTAAGTCGTGTTACGGTGATTTTGTTACCGCGAAGATGAGCTTTGTAGTGATTTTTGCAATACCCCTCTGAGGTTTTAATAAGATAAATTCTGCCTTCATCGGCAGTTTTTATTTGCCAGGATGGATAAAGAAGAGTTATTTCACTGATGTCTTCAAACGTTTCTGTGTTGTCTGGAGTATATGTCTCTGTGTGTCCGCATTTTTCAAAAGTGTGTTCAAAGGTAAGAATAGCTTCAATTTTATTGTCTTTTGATTTTACATTTCTGATGAAAGGGAACAAAAAAATTACTGCAACACTAAGCATAATAATACTAATTACAGCTATAGCTTTATTTTTCAATTTTATCACCGCAGTTAGTTTTAACGGATAAATAGAAAAATATACTAATTTTACAACAAAACAAAATTAACTACATATTTTTTAAAAACTATTGACAAAAACTCTTTAAAATAGTAAAATTATTAAAGTGAGATTATTTCTCATATCAAGGTGGTGAACTGATGCACAGATGTTTTTATGAAGCTGATATTTCCTACGGCAGTATCATTACTGTAGAAGGTGATGAAGCAATTCATATTGCAAGAGTGCTCCGTCTTGGTGAGGGTGATTTTATAGAAATTACATCAGGTAACGGCAGAGTTTTTAAAGCTGAGATCAAAAGCGTAGATAAGAAAAGTATAGATGTTCTTGTTTCTGATGAGCTTGCTTGTACAGGAGAGCCGGATGTTGACGTATCACTTTTCATAGGACTTACCAAAAGTGCAAAATTGGAGCTTGTCATACAAAAAGCGGTTGAATTGGGTGTAAATAATATTATTCCTGTTATAATGGAGCGTTCTGTTGTAAAGATTAAGGATGATGACAAAAAGACCCAGCGATTCCGACGCATTGCAATGGAAGCAACAAAGCAGTGTAAAAGAAGCAAAGTCCCGTTTGTGTCTGAGCCGGTCGATTTTTCGGAAGCAGTAAAACAGCTTAATACTTTTGACCTTGCGTTTGTTCCTTACGAAGGTGAGACACAAGTGCCGGTAAAGTCAGTCTTTGAAGATAAAGAACTGCTGAAAGGGAAAGCAGGCTTCATCATAGGCCCTGAAGGCGGTTTTTCTGATGAAGAAGTAACCCTGCTCAAAAAGAATAATGTAAAGACAGTTACGTTAGGAAAGCGTATACTCCGTATGGAAACTGCAGCAATTTCTGTGCTTAGTATTGTTATGTATGAGCTTGACGAAATGAGTAACTGATATAGAAAGGTGTTAGACTAATGAATAAGAAAGAAAACGAAGCAGTTGTTAACAGATTTTTGTTATCATCACTTTATTATATAGTAGGCTTGTTTGCTATTTACGGAATTTACAAATTTTCGCAGTCGTTAACAGGCTGGAAGCTTATTTTTGAAGGGAATATGTTCCTGTGGCTTATTGCAGTTTGCGTTATTGGATTAATTGTAGCGGTAGTAAGAAAAAATGTGTATTATGCAGTTATGTCCGTTGCATTGGCAATTTGTCTGGCTTTACTGCATTTTTACTGGCCTGTTATTACTGAAGTTTACACAAGAATGGATGGCAGGATTGCAAATATTTTAACAAGGTCTTATGTACCGTACGCAGGAAGTGCGGTAATTATTACAGCTTTATATGTTTACGAATGTGTATATTATGCACTTAACGTAAGAAGCAAATAAATACAGATGAATAAAAGCGGCAATTGCCGCTTTTTTCGATATAAACGGAGGTTTAAAATGAATTCTCTTTCAAATGGGCTTAACCTTACATTGCTTGCAGATTTTTATGAGCTTACAATGTCTAACGGTTATTTTCTTAAAGGGAAGGCAGATGAAATTGCCTGCTTTGATATGTTTTTCAGAAAAGTGCCGGATGACGGCGGTTATGCAGTAATGGCAGGTATTCAGCAGTTATGTGAATATATTCAGAACATAAGGTTTACCGACGATGATGTTGAGTATCTGAAAAATAAGAATATGTTTTCGGATGATTTTATTGATTATCTTAAAAACTTTAAATTCACCTGTGATATATGGGCAATACCCGAAGGCACTCCGATTTTTCCTCATGAACCGATTATTACAGTAAGAGGGCCCATTATTCAGGCACAGTTTATTGAAACAATGGTGCTTCTTACCGTTAATCATCAAAGTCTTATAGCAACAAAAGCAAGCCGTATAGTAAGGGCAGCCGACGGTCGTAAGGTTTTTGAGTTTGGTTCAAGAAGAGCTCAGGGTGCTGTAGGCGCAATTATGGGAGCACGTGCCGCATATATTGGCGGATGTCACGGTACAGCCTGCACCATAGCAGAACGAATGTTCGGCATACCTGCCGTAGGAACAATGGCTCACAGCTGGATTCAATCCTTTGACAGTGAATACGAAGCTTTTCGTGCTTATGCAGAAACATATCCGTCGAAATGTGTTCTGCTCATAGATACCTACAATGTTTTAAAGTCAGGTATAGTTAATGCGATAAGAGTATTTGATGAAGTTTTAAAGCCCAAGGGATTCCGCCCTGCAGGAGTAAGAATCGACAGCGGTGATATAACGTATCTTTCAAAGAAGGTAAGAAAAATGCTGGACGATGCAGGTTATAGTGATTGTGCAATTATGGCATCTAATTCATTGGATGAATATATTATACGCGGCACCTTGAATCAGGGAGCGTGTATTGATACCTTTGGTGTTGGTGAAAGACTTATAACTTCTAAGTCAGAACCTGTTTTCGGAGGTGTTTATAAGCTTGTTGCTGTTGAAAAGGCGGGCAAGCTTGTATCTAAAATAAAGAAGAGTGAAAATGTTGCAAAAATCACAACTCCCGGATTTAAAAATCTTTACAGACTTTTTGCAAACGATACAGGAAAAGCCATTGCTGACGTAGTAACACTTCACGATGAAACTATAGATGATTCAAAAGAATATGTAATTTTTGACCCGCAGAATACATGGAAAAAGAAAACAGTAACTGATTTCACGGCAAAAAAACTTCTTGTTAAGATTTTTGATAAAGGTGTATGTGTGTATAATAATCCTCCGTTATCTCAAATACGTGATTATTGTATGGAGCAGCTTGATACTCTGTGGGATGAGGTTAAACGTTTTGAAAACCCGCATACTTATTATGTTGATCTTTCTAAGGATTTGTGGGAACTCAAGAACAAACTTTTGGAAGAAAATTAAAGGAGCAGATTAATGAGAAATACAGCAGTTGATCCTAAAGAACTTGCATTTCAGAAGGAATGTATTGAAAAAATCAGAAAATTAAATTCTGCAAAGAAGCAAATGCCAAAAGCGTGTGTTATAACATACGGTTGTCAGCAGAACGAAAACGATTCAGAAAGAATTAAAGGTATGCTGTGCAGTATGGGTTATGAGCTTTCTGAAACAAGGGAAGAATGTGATGTAATTATATTCAACACCTGTGCCGTCCGTGAAAATGCAGAAATGAAGCTGAAAGGAAATGTAGGTGCTCTTAAGTATCTTAAAGCAAAAAGAAAAGATGTTATAATAGGCGTGTGCGGATGTATGGTACAACAAAAAGAAGTAGCCGAAATACTCCATTCAAAATTTCGTCATGTTGAGCTTATTTTCGGAACACATGCAATTTATAAATTTCCTCAGTTGCTTCTCGAGGCAAAAAAATCATCAGTAATGGATGTTGAAGATTGCGATGGCTATATTGTTGAGGATATTCCCGTTCGCCACGATGATAAATATAAGGCGTGGGTAAGTGTTATGTACGGATGTAATAATTTCTGTACTTACTGTGTTGTGCCTTATGTGCGTGGCAGAGAACGAAGCAGAACCTTTGAAAATGTTATTGCTGAAATAACTCGGCTTGCTGAAGATGGCTATAAAGAGGTAACTCTTCTCGGTCAGAATGTAAATTCTTACGGAAAAGACCTTGAAGACGGAAAGACGTTTGCACAGCTTTTAAGAGCAGTTAACGAAATAGACGGCATAGAGCGAATCCGCTTTGCCACTTCACATCCTAAAGATATATCCGATGAACTTATAGATGCTATGGCTGAATGCAAAAAGGTTTGTCCTCAGTTGCATTTACCTGTTCAGGCAGGAAGTAATAAGGTTTTAAAGGATATGAACCGTTCATATACCCGTGAAAAGTATCTTGAAACAATAAAGAAGGTCAGAGAAAAAATCCCCAATATTGCTCTTTCAACTGATATAATTGTAGGCTTTCCCACAGAAACAGTTGAAGATTTTAAGGAAACTGTATCCCTTGTTAAAGAGGTAAGATACGACTCTATGTTTACCTTCATCTATTCAAGAAGAAGAGGCACCAAAGCTGCGACTATGGATTTTGTTCTTTCAGAAGAACAGATTCAGAAGAATTTTGATGAATTGCTTGAAGTACAGAACAAAATTTCCAGGGAAATTAATGAAACATATGCAGGTAAAACTGTGGAGATATTTGTTGACGGATATTCTAAAAATGACCCTGAAACATTGCAGGGAAGAACTCCTGAAAATAAAATTGTTAACTTTAAAGGTGACAGCTCACTTATAGGCAAAATAATTAATATAAAGATTTCAGAAGTAAGAACATGGTCTCTTAACGGAGAGCTTGAATGACAATTGTTGACATTTTTTTACAAAGGTGCTAAAATACAATCGAGGTGGTTGGTATGAAACAAAGTACAAAGATAATTAAAGAGGTTGACAATCTTGGACGCTTTCAGATACCGAATACATTAAGAAAAACTATGGGCTTCAAGGCTTTTGAAATTTTGGTTGAAGGTGACGACATAATACTCAGAAAACAAGATGTTGAGTATTGCATTTTCTGTGAAGATAAAAAAGAACTTGTTAAATACGAAGGAAGATATGTATGCAGAAAATGTATTGAAAAATTAAATCAAAAATAAAATAAAAATGGCTGAAAAAATCTATGATTTTTTTCAGCTCTTTTTACGTTCACTTTATTCGACAAAATCATAAAAAATATTTGTAAAATATCAAGCCTTATGTTATAATAGAATAGATAGAGTTTAATTTGCTGACTAAGCTTACTTATTTACTTTGATTTGTGGCAGCATCTTGGCGGCAGAATGGAGATTAAAATGAAAAAAATATTTTTTACATCACTTATGTTTATAGCTGTTACATTGCTTTTGTGCAGTACTGTGCTTGGTGCCGAAATACTGACTGCAGAATGTAATAAACACGGTGTATTATATCCACTGGGGTATAATATGATTGACGAAACCTTTAAGTTCACATTTACTGCAACAGGCGACACTAAAGAGATTTTATTGAATGGCGGAAACGGTGACTCGGTTCTTCTTACAAATCCTTACGGAAACCTTGGTAAAGATACCACGGTAGGTTTAGAAACCACCAACCCTATAGTAAGCGGAACTATCGGTACAAGAGTTTTTACATTTAAGGCAGTAGGCTATGACGGAAGCATAACTCCTTACGATAAAGAGATTATACTTGAATGTTATGACAGGACTAACGAAGGTCTTACGCTTCTTTCCGTTGATGCTGAAAGAACTGTTATTAAAGAGGTTGTAGCAGGGCACGACACGGTTGAAATGCTTGAGCTTACAGTTGCAACTAATCTTAACGTAAGAAATTTTGTAGCTGTAAACGAGTTGGGCGAGGTTATAGAAGATGTAGTTAATTTCTGCTATAGTCGTGGAAGCTGTGATATTATAGATGGCATAAAATACTTTAAGTTTTATTTTATAAGTCCGATAGTCGGTGAAAGAAGCTTTACCTTCCAGGCGGTAAATGACTACGGTTACCGTGAAGGTAAGAAGATAACTGTAAATTACACCGTTATTGCAGACGAAAAATGGGACGAATATCAGCATCAAGGCGGAGCTGCAGGTTCCGGCACACAGCCGGGAATTGGCGAAGGTTTTTCATCAGGGGATGACCTCAATGCAACCGGAAACGAGGACGGAGTTCAGAATGGAGGAAACGGCAATTCTGACCTTGAGACAGATAACAATGCTGAAGGAAAGGGTGAAAATCCCAATGATTCAGATGAAAAAAACGGCTCTGAGACAGGTGGCAGCTGTTGTAAAGAAGAACACTTTTTAACCATAACTGCTCCTGTATCAGTAAAAACAATTGTAATTGAATTTCCGGACGGTGAAAAATACAACGCAGTTGACCAGGAAGAAAAAAATCTTGCTAAAAGTGAAAAAAGTAAAGACGGAAAAGAAGTTACGTGGGATATATGGGTTGGCGATGAACATAAAAATGAGGACCTTAAGGTTACTGTATTTGATGAAAACTATGAGCCTACAGAAGAATATAAAGTTGAAGAAACAAAGCCTTTTACTGAGGAAGAAATTAAGAAATATGAGCTTGGAATAACAAAAGAGCTCGAAATTAAAACTAACCCCAGACAGAAAATTATAAAGCTTGAAATTGGCAACGAATATATGACTGTTAACGGTGAAAAATGTGAGGTTGACCCGGGAAGAGGAACAAAGCCTTTAATTGTTGAAGGAAGAACATTACTTCCGATTCGTGCAATTGTAGAGGCTTTAGGCGGAAAAATTTTCTGGGAAGAAAAAGAACAAAGAGTTCAGATTAAAATTTTCAATAAGGATATCAGATTCCAGATCGGTTCTAAAGATATGACATGGAACAACATTCCGGAAAAAATAGATGTTGCGCCACAGACGATTAATTCAAGAACTATGCTTCCTGTAAGATTTGTGGCTGAAGCATTAGACCATACAACCGTTGAGTGGAATGAAAAAGAAAATTCAGTTACAATAACCTACAACTATTAATAGATTGTAAAATTAATCAGGCCGGCAATATTGCCTGAATGCATAGTAAAACAAGTTCAGCTTTACAGAACCTTGCAATCAAATATGAGTGTATCAATAAGGTTTTACGGAGGAATAAATGAAAAGAATATTATCATCTATAATCTTAATAGTTATACTTACCTGCGGTATAAGTGTATTTGCAGAAGAAAAAGCAGTTCCGGTTCTTATGTATCATAATATTAATGATAATTACAATGTTGAAAACAGCAATATTGAAATTTCTAATGCTGCTTTTAAAGAGCATATGCAGGCTATAAATGACGCCGGATATAAAACAATAACCTTTACCGAATATATAAATTATTGTAACGGAGAGGGCGTTTTACCGGAAAAGCCGATTTTGCTTACTTTCGATGATGGATATTTGAATAATTACACCAATGCATTTCCTCTTCTAAAGGAAATGAATATGAAAGCTACTATATTTGTTGTAACAGGAAGAATGGGTATGCAGGGCGGTGTAACATATCCTCATTTTACCTGGGAGCAGGCAAAGGAAATGGAAAGCTCAGGTATTATTGATATACAAAGCCATACCGTTTATCATAATGATTTAAGTGCAATTTCAGATGAAGATTTAATTTTCGAATTGAGAAAATCAAGATTTATGATTTATAAATATCTTGGAAAGAAATCGGACATACTTGCTTATCCTTACGGAAATTTTAACGATAGAGTAAAGGAAGCGGCAAAAGAAGCGGGTTACAAGGCTTGTGTGCAAATTAAGCTTGGTTTACCCGGTGTGAACCGTAAAGATGAGGATATGTATGAGCTTAAAAGAATAACAGCTTTCGGAACAATGAGCGGTGAGGATTTGATTTATAACATAGGTCAGAATATGGGAGTTGAATGATGAAAACAAATATTTTAGGAGTACAGTTTGATAATTATACTGTAGAGGAAGCAATAAATAAGAGTATAGAATCTCTCGAAAATAAAAAAGGCTTTGTTATTTATACTCCAAATCCTGAAATTGTTAATGTTACCAAGAAGGATAAAGACTTTGCAGGTATACTGAATTCAGCAGATATTGTAACTCCGGACGGTATTGGAATAGTATACGCTTCAAGAATTCTTAAGGGTAATATTAAATATCGTGCACCGGGCTTTGATATAGCGAAGGGGATAATTGAAAAGCTTAATGAAAGAGCAGGTTCGGTGTATCTTTTCGGAGGTAAGCCAACTGTTGCCGAAGCGGCTGCAGAAAACCTGAAAAAGGAATATAAAAATCTTGTGATATGTGGAACACAGGACGGATATTTTAAAGATGATACTGAAATAATTTCCTCAATTTCGCAGGCAGAACCCGATTTATTATTGGTTTGCCTTGGTGCTCCAAAGCAGGAAAAATGGATCTATGAAAATAAAGGAAAGCTTAATGCAGGAATTCTTATAGGTGCAGGCGGTTCAATAGATGTGCTTGCGGGGCAGGCAAAACGAGCACCTGAGTTTTTCACAAAACACGGACTTGAGTGGTTATACAGACTTATAAAACAGCCGTCACGAATAAAAAGAATGATAAAATTACCGTTATTTTTAATCGATGTAATTCTGAAGGGAGAAAGAAATAATGCGTGTTAAACTTGTACAATATACACCCGACTGTGAAAAATTAATAGCTTCGGGTGCTAAACTATGCTATTCCAGTGCAGGGATAGATGCAATCAGTGAGAATCTTGACAGAGAAGGAACTGAAAAATTTCTTAATATGTTGCTGTCTATGGGGCACGAAAGCCCTGTTGAGCATGCAACCTTCACATTTGCTGTTGAGGGTGTAAGCAGAAGCTTACTTGCTCAACTTACAAGACACAGAATAGCAAGCTACACAGTTAAATCTCAAAGATATGTAAAAGAAGGACAGTTTGAATACGTGACACCTCCTGAAATTGAAAACGATGAAAAGGCAAAAGAAATATATATAAAAACAATGGAGATGGAGCAGAAAGCTTATAATGAGCTTACAGATATACTTCAGAAGAAGCACTATGAAACCTTTATAGCCGAAGGTAAGGATGAGAAAAAAGCTCAGAGTATGGCTGAGAAAAAAGCTATCGAAGATGCACGCTATGTGTTGCCTAACTCCTGTTCAACAACCTTGATGATGACATTTAATACAAGAAGCCTTTATAACTTCTTTGAGCACCGTTGTTGCGAGAGAGCTCAATGGGAAATAAGAGAAATGGCAAATATTATGCTTTCTCTTGTCAAAGAGGTTGCACCTGTGCTGTTTAAAAAGAGCGGACCTCCGTGTCTGAAGGGCACTTGTCCCGAAGGGAAAATGAGTTGCGGTAAAATGTCAGAAAAAAGAAATGAATATCTTGGGAGTTGAGTATATTGAAAGGTAAACTTATAGTTATAGAGGGGCTTGACGCAAGCGGAAAAGCAACTCAGACTAAATTAGTGGTTGAAAAATTAAGGGAAATGAATTACAAGGTTATGCAGGTTTCTTTTCCTGATTATGAAAGTAATTCATCCGCTTTGGTTAAAATGTATTTAAACGGAGAGCTTTCCGACAATGCTGATGAAATTAATCCGTATGCAGCATCAAGCTTTTATGCTGTTGACAGATATGCATCCTTTAAAAGAAACTGGGAAAAGTTTTATCTTGAAGGCGGAGTAATTGTAGCAGACAGATATACAACATCAAATATGATTCATCAGGCATCCAAAATAGAGGGAGTAAGAGCAAAAAATTTGTATCTGGACTGGCTTTTTGATTATGAATATAAGCTGATGAAATTGCCTGCACCAAACAAAGTAATATTCCTTGATATGCCACCTGAGTATTCGCAAATGCTTATGGCGGAAAGGATGAATAAAATAACCGGACAGGAAGCTAAGGATATTCACGAGCGTGACAAAAATCATCTTCATAAAAGCTACGAAAACGCTCTTTACGTTGCAAAAAGATTTGAATGGGGTCATATATTTTGTGTTGAAGAAGGAAATGTCCGTACAATAGAGGACATAAATGAAGAGATAATGACAATGATAAAAAGAGACGTATTTAAAAAGAAGGTACATACGAAATAGGAGATGAACATATGGTAAATGTATACCTTGCAGAAGGCTTTGAAGAGGTAGAAGCGATTACAGTAATTGATATGCTCAGAAGAGCACAGATTGAGGTTACAACAGTTTCTATAGGAGAAAAAACAGTAACAGGAGCTCACAATATTAAAGTTGAGGCAGATGTATTATTAGGTAATGAACCTGTGTGTGAAATGATATTTCTTCCGGGAGGAATGCCGGGAGTAACAAATCTTTATGCCTGTGAACCACTCAGGGAAAAGCTTATCGCACATAACGGTGAAAATAAGTATGTAGCTGCAATATGTGCAGCTCCGATGATTCTTGGTAAGCTTGGAATTCTAAAAGACAGAAAAGCTGTGTGTTATCCGGGATTTGAAGAATATTTTGAAGGTGGAACCCCTCTTTACGATAACGTTTGCGTAGATGGTAACGTTATAACCTCAAGAGGGGCAGGAACTGCATTGGAGTTTTCATATAAGATTATTTCGATACTTAAAGATGAAGCGACAGCTTCTGAAATTAAAAAGGGAATTATTGATAACAGATGAAAAGAAAAAAACAAACTAAAAATTTAATAATAACAATGTTTTGCGTAATTGCCATTGTTGTTCTGATTGCGGCATTTTTGGTATGTTCGGAATTTTACGGCTTCACAAGAGACGGCAAAGAAGTAAATATTGCTGTTCCCGAAGGTGCAACAGCTTACGATATTGCTGCAATTCTTGAGGAAAAAGGGTTAATAGGCTCTAAACAGGGGTATTATTTATATGCGAGACTTACAAGACCCGGCTTCAGACACGGAATGCACAAGGTTGATTCCAAAAGCTATACGGGAATAACCGAGGCTTTATGTAATGACGGCAATGTTGTTTCGGTAAATATCACAATCCCCGAAGGCTATGAAATGAAGGAAATTGCGAATTTGCTGGCAGAGGAAGGTATTGTTTCAACCGAAAGCTTTTATGCAGCAGCCAACCCATCGGATTACGATTATTGGTTTTTAGAAGGTATTCCTGAAAGGGAAGAAGCGTTGGAGGGATATCTTTTTCCTGATACTTACACCATTTCAGGAATTGAAAGTGCTCATCGTATCATCGATATGATGCTTTCTAATTTTGACAGACGTATAACTCCGGAGATGAGGCAAAGTGCTCAAAACTCGGAATTGTCGTTTGATGAGATAATAACTCTTGCTTCAATAATCGAAAGAGAAGCGGCAGACCATAACGAATTTCCAAAGGTGGCGGGAGTTTTTTATAACCGTCTGAATTTTGTAGGAGAATCCAATGGGTATCTTGAATCGTGTGCAACAGTTCAGTACATTCTAAAAGAACGGAAAAATGTTCTTTCAGTTGCTGATACGCAGATAGATTCACCTTACAACACCTACAAATATCCCGGCTTGCCGGCAGGACCGATTGCCTCACCGGGACTTAAAGCAATAAAAGCGGCAATCTATCCGGAAAATACAGATTATTTGTATTTTGTAGCTGACGGTAACGGAAGACATTATTTTGCCAAAGACTATCAGACACATCTTGAGAACACAAAGAAAGCAGGACTGTAATTTTGCGTGGTGAAAAAATTAATCTTGATTATATAACTGAATATCTTTCTCAGGTGCTTCCTGAAAGCAAAGGCATCCTTAAAGAGCTTGAAATTTTTGCAAAGGAAAATCAGGTTCCTGTAATTTATCCCGAAGTCAGAAGTATGCTTGATGTCTTGTGTAAGATACATAGACCTGCAAGAATACTTGAAATAGGTACTGCAATCGGATATTCAGCACTTGTTATGAATAATGCGCTTAATGGTGATGTAAGTATCACAACAGTAGAAAGAGACCCTGTTATGAGTACGAAAGCACTTGAAAATTTCAGAAAAGCAAAAGCCGACAATATAAGACTTATCGAGGATGATGGAGTTGTTGTTTTAGATTCGCTGAGTTCAAAATTTGATATGATTTTTATTGATGCCGCAAAAGGATATTATAATGAATTTTTTGACAGATGTATAAATCTGATAAATGATAACGGACTTATAATATGCGATAACGTATTATATAAAGGAATGACGGCAACTGATGAGCTTCTTACAAGACACCGTCAGAAAACAATAGTTGTAAGAATGCGTGAATTTCTTGAAATGATATGTAATCACCCCAAGCTTTCAACTTCAATTATACCTATAGGTGACGGTGTATCTGTATCATATTATAAGGAGGCTGATTAATTTGAAAAAACCTGAACTTCTTGCACCTGCCGGAAGCCTTAACAAGCTTAAATTTGCTTTTAAGTACGGTGCGGATGCGGTGTATATAGGCGGAGAATCCTTTTCACTTCGTGAAGCGGCAGAAAATTTTTCTATGGAGGATATTGCAGAAGGTATAAAATACGCACATAACTTAGGTAAAAAGGTGTATATAACAGCAAATATTCTTCCGCACAACGAGGATTTAAAGGATTTTGAACAATATGTAAGGGACGTTTACGAAATGGGTGCTGATGCTATAATTATCAGTGATCTTGGTCTTTTTGATATAGCAAGGACCGTAGCAACTGATTTACCTGTCCATATAAGCACTCAGGCAAACAATGTAAACTACGCATCTGCAAATATGTGGCATAAAATTGGTGCAAGCAGAATAATCCTTGCCCGAGAGCTTTCACTTTCAGAAATGAAAGAAATCAAAGAAAACATTCCATCTGAACTTGAAACAGAGTGTTTTGTTCACGGAGCGATGTGTATATCCTATTCAGGAAGATGCTTGCTTTCAAACTATATGACAGCTCGTGACAGTAATTTAGGAGCTTGTTCTCATCCATGTCGCTGGAAGTATCATCTTGTCGAGGAACAAAGACCGGGTGAATACCTGCCTGTTATTGAAAACGAAAGAGGTACGTTTATTTTTAATTCCAAGGATTTGTGTATGCTTAAATATGTGCCTGAGCTTATTGATGCAGGTATATCAAGCTTTAAAATCGAAGGAAGAGTTAAAAGTGAATATTATGTTTCGGTTATAACTAAAGCTTACCGCGATGCCATTGATGCATATTTTGAAAACAGAGAGCCTGATACAAGCGTATGGGATGAAATTTTCAAGGTAAGCCACAGAGAGTATACAACCGGATTTTTCTTTGGAAAGCCGGACGGAGGTCAGCAGATTTACACATCAAGCTCTTACGTGCGTAATTACGATTTAGTAGGTCTTGTTACAGGATATGATCCGGAAAAGAAAATGCTGGAGGTATCTCAGAGAAACAAATTTTTCACAGGTGATGAAATTGAGGTTTTGACACCTGAAGGCCCCTTTAAAACAATGAAGGTTGAAAAGATGTATAACGAAAAGGGTGAGGAGATAAGCGATTGTCCCCACGCAACTATGAAAATTTTCATTCCATCTGAAACAGAGTTTCCTAAGGATAGCTTTTTAAGAAAAGCAAGATTATGAATTTAATAATATAAATTTAAAGTTCTGTTCAAAATAATCAAGGTGATTATATGAACAGAACTTTTTTAAAAAAGCTTTATTCGGTTAAGCTTGTGTGTTATTCACTTCTTTTAATGCTGTGTCTTAAGCTTTACAGCCTGATGGTGTTAAATCACGAAGAAATATCAAGGCTTGCCGAGGAAACCAATACAATTTCTTTATCGGTAACTACTGACCGAAATGATATTTGTGACCGACATATGCGTAAGCTTACAGGAGTTAATCTGTCAAAGTATGCGGTAATATTTTCAAGCGGAAATAATGAAAATGATTTTAATTGCTGTAAGTTTATCTCAGAATTTACGAAGGTTGATGAGTATTCATTATATAATGATTTAAGAAAATTCGGAAAGGTTTATGTGCTTGTAAGTAACAGTGAGGCACTTGAAAAAGCAAATACCTACAGTAATGTTAAAGTTATAAGCCTTAATACACGTTACAGTGCAAATAGTCCTTTATGTGCTGTTGTAGGGTACCTGTCAGATTCAAAAGGCGTAAGCGGACTCGAAAAGCTGTACGAGGATGTTCTTTCTGATACCGATTTAAAGGTAAGAGGTATGGCTGATGCTAAAATGACGCATATTCCCGGAGGAGAAATAAATCTGTATAATTCTTCCCAACGTAAATTTGTAAAGACAACTCTTGACCTTGAATATTCACGTATATGCTACGATGCTTTAAATAAAGCAGGTGTTAAAGGTGGTGCAGTTCTGCTTGATGTAGAAACCTTTGATGTACTTGCAATGGTAAGCAGTCCCGGCTTTGACCAGAACAATATAGGTGATTATCTTTCAAGCAGTGATGGGAATCTTTCGAACCGGTGTTTGATGAACTACGATTTAGGGTCAATTTTTAAAATAGTTGTTGCTTGTGCAGCTTTGGAAACCAACAGCGTTGATGAAAGTGAAATTTACTATTGTAACGGAGTAAAAACAGTATCGGGGAAGGAAATTAAGTGCCACAATCTGTCAGGTCATGGTTGGGTGGATATGAAAAATGCCTTTATGCAGTCCTGTAATCCGGCATTTATCGATATCGGAAAAAGAACAGAATATCTTAACATACTTTCTATGGCAGAAAAGTTCGGGTTTGGCAGCAGGATAATGTATCCTCAGGAATTTGTACAGTCAACAGGAACTTTACCTGATAAAAGAAAATATAACTCAATAGATGAGGCAAATTTTTCAATAGGACAGGGCACTCTTAACGGGAATGTTCTTCAGGGGGCGGTGTTGAGTGCGGTTATAGCAAACGGCGGCGTTAAAAGAAATGTCAATATAGTAGATTGCATAATAAATGAAAAAGGTGAATTGATTGAAAGGATAAGAGTAGACGGAAAGGAAAGAATTATTTCCAAGGAAACAGCAAAAAAGGTTTTTGATATGATGGTGGAAACAAATACAAAAGGAACCGGTACAACAGGATTTATAGATTATTACGGGAGCGGTGGAAAAACAGGGAGCGCACAAACGGGGTGGAATGTTGACGGAGAATTATATCAGCACGGATGGTATACCGGTTTTTTTCCTATAGATAATCCCCAATTTGCACTTTGTATATTTGTTGAAAACGGTAAATCCGGAAGTGAATCAGCCTGTCCTGTATTCAAGGAAATAGGAGAAAAAATTTTGTCTGTAAGCAGATAAAAAGTGATAAAATTCTGAAATTTATATAACTTTAAATTTTATGACGGTTTTCGCTTGTAAAAAACAAAAAAGTATTGTATAATATAAGTTGTGTTATTGTGTTTAGTATTAAAACAAAAGGAAAGAATGATAAAAAATGGAGCTTAAAGAAACCGTAATATCCGGTGAATATATTTACAAAGGAGCCGTCATTAATTTAAAGAAGGAAACGGTGGCTTTGCCTGATGGCAATACTGCTCTTCGTGAAGTTGTTGAGCACCCTGGTGGTGTATGTATTGCCGCAATTACTGAAAATAAGGAGTTAATCCTTGTAAAGCAGTACAGGGCAGGGGTTAAGGATGTTTTGCTTGAAATTCCTGCAGGGAAGCTTGAAAAGGGTGAAAATATTGAGTTGTGCGGAAGGCGTGAGCTTGAAGAAGAAACAGGCTTTTGTGCCGAAACATTTATAAAAGCACACGAAATATTTCTTTCACCTGCCTATACCGAAGAAAAAATATATCTGTACGTGGCAAAGGAATTATACAGAGGGAATCCGAATCCCGATGAGGATGAGTTTATTGAAACTGTAGCTGTTCCGATTGAAGAATTGAAGAAAATGGTTGCCGAAAACAAGATAACGGATGCTAAAACCATAATTGCGGTTCTCATTGCCGAAAAGTACATTTGAAAGGATTAAAACAAATGAAAAATAAAACTACTGTCCGTCTGATGGGTCAGGAATATAACATAGTAAGTGATGCCGGTGAGGAGCATATGCAGAGAGTCTGTCTGTACGTTGACGGCAAATTCAAAGAGGTTTCTCTCAGAAACGGATTTTTAAATACCAATATGACAGCGGTGCTGACAGCTGTAAATATAGCTGAAGATTTTCTTATAATCAGTGACGATAATCTTGAGCTTTCAAAAAAGAATAAAATAGCCAATGATGAAATAAAAAAATTAAATGAAACTATAGAAAAATTAACAAAAGAAAACGAAAAGCTAAAAAAGGGTGGTATATAAAATGAAACTGAAAATTAAGTACATACCTAATTCTAAAGGCGAGACTGTAAATAAACCGTTTTATGCAACAACGGGAAGTGCGGGTATGGATTTGTCCGCTTGCCTTGATGAGACTGTTGTAATAAAAAAAGGCGAGATTAAAATGATTCCTACGGGTATTGCAATTTCCTTGCCGTCAAATGAATACGTTGCATATATCTACGCCAGAAGCGGACTTGCTTGTAAAAAGGGTATATGTCTTGCAAATTCTGTTGGTGTGGTTGACAGCGACTACCGGGGAGAAATTAAATGCGGTCTTATCAATCTCGGCAGTGAGGATTTTACAGTAAATCACGGTGACCGTATAGCTCAGCTTGTAATTGCTCCGGTTGCAATTGCCGATATTGAAGAATGCGAAACTCTTGACGATACCGAACGTGGTGCAGGCGGATTCGGTTCTACAGGAGTATGAAGCTTTTAAAAGCAGGGGACGTTATTGCTTTGATTGTGGTTATTGCGGCAGGTATTTTGTCCGGAATGTTTTTCTACGGTCAAAGTGGTTCATATGTTGAAATTTTCTCAAACGGCAAGCTCTACGGAGAATATTCTTTAAGTGAAGAAAAGACAATTGTTATTGAGTCCGAATACGGACAAAATACTGTAAAAATATCAAACAGAGAAGTCTGGGTGTCGGATGCTTCCTGCAAGGACAAGCTTGATGTTTCTCAGGGAAAAATATCCAGACCGGGACAAAGCATAATATGTCTGCCAAACAGACTTATTGTAACTGTAAAAGGAGGCGAGTCTGTTGACGCACTTTCGTACTGACAGGTCTGTTATAATTTGTGCATTACTGTCCTGCCTTGGAATACTTTTAGGATATGTTGAAACACTACTGATTCCGGACTTGCTTTTTCCGGGAATTAAGCTCGGAATTTCCAATGCAGTAGTTCTTTATTCTGTAATTACCTTAAGAAAAAGAGATGCTTTTTGTGTAGGTTTAATAAAATCGGTTGTTAACGGACTTCTTTTTTCCGGAATAACTTCGTGTTTTTATTCTGTTACAGGAACAATTTTTTCTGTGCTTGCTATGACTGCGTTGAAGAAAGTATATATTAATTCAAAAATAACTTCAATAGGAATAAGTGTTGTGGGAAGTGCCGTGTTTAATATCGGGCAGCTTCTTGCGGCGATACTTATATTAAAAACTATTGCTCCGTTGTATTATCTTAGTTATTATCTCTTGCTTTCTGCACTTACCGGTGCGGTTACGGGAGCGGTAGTCCAGATTATTATAAATAAAGGTGTTGTAAAATAAATTGAGAAGAAGAGGTAATTTTAAAAGAAATATTATAGTGGTTGCTTTAGTGGCAATTTTTGCTGTAATATGTATATTTACACCATTTTTAAAGGGTGTTGCATCTGTGTTCGGAAGCATAACCGCGCCTGTTCAGTCGGGCTTTACCAAAGTTGGCGACTTTTTCGGAGGTACTTTCGCTTATTGGGGAAGGGTTAAGAATGTAGATAAAGAGAACGCTTCACTTAAGCAGGAAAACCAAAAGCTCAAAGAGGAAAACAGAAACCTTTCAAGATATAAGGATGAAATTGAGGAGCTTAACAGACTTCTTGAATTAAAAGGTGATTACACACAATATAAAACTACAGGAGCAACTGTTATAGGTAAGGATGCCGGTAACTGGTTTAATGTATTTACCCTCAACAAAGGTGAGAAGGACGGCGTAAAGGAAAATTGTGTTGTAATTATTCCTGAGGGAATTGTAGGAAGAGTGTGCGAGGTAGGTAATAACTGGTGTAAGGTTATTTCTCTTGTGGATGAGGATCATTCTGTCAGCGGAACTGTAGTACGTACAGGCGATTTGGTTCAGATTGACGGAGATCTTCAGCTTATGAAAAGCGGACTTTGCAAAATGTCTGTAATAACCGAAAATGCAGATGTTCTTATCGGAGATACTGTTGTTACCTCAGGCGTAGGTGGAATTTATCCGGAAGGAATTTATATAGGTAAAGTCCAGTCCTTTAAAAACAATACAGAAGGTACCGGTAATTATGCAATCATATCTCCGGGTGTTGATTTTGCTCATATAAGAGATGTTCTTATTCTGCTTGATACGGGTGCTTGATAAAGGAAAGGCAGAGATTTAAAATGGATATAAATTTCAGAAAAGTCATTTTCGTTATAATAAATATTTTGTTGCTTTTGCTTCAGGTTACTATTTTTCCCGGATTTAAAATTGGATGGATTAATATTAATTTAGCTTTAATAAGTGTAATTTTCACAGCACTTTTTACAGACGACGCATTGTTTATCGTTAACGGCTTTGTAATCGGCTTCTGGTTTGATATACTTGCATACAGATATATGGGATATTACACATTATTGTTTATGGGAATTGCTCTTATTATAAAGCTGTTTTCAAAAATGGTTAACAGATACGGTTTTATAACAGGTCTTGTTATTGTTTTCGTTACCACATTTCTTACTGAAATAATAACTTACTGGACACATTTTGTCGTTAAAGGAATAGAGTACAATTCGTTTGTACTTACCAAGATAATAATGCCGCAGGCACTTATTAATACAGCGTCTGCAGTGTTTTTGTTCTGGTTTTATCTGTGGCTGATAAAAAAGCTTGATCTTAAAAATCGCAGGAGGTAGCTATGAGATACAATAAGACAATGAGATTATTTGTCATGTGCATAATCGTAACGGTTATGTTTTCTTTGTGTCTCATAAGACTTATAAATCTTCAGATTGTAAATGGCGAAAGCTTAAGGCAGGTATCAGAAGATAAGCTTTATATGTCTATGTCATTAAAAGCACCGCGAGGTAATATTCTTGACAGATACGGAAATGTACTTGCAACCAATAAGCAGGGTTACAGTATAAGAATACAGAAAACAGATATGTCCCAAGCGGAGCTTTCCGTGACAATTAAAAATCTTATGAAGCTTCTTAATGGTAAGGATGTAGTAATAAACGACCAATTTCCTGTAAGTGAAGAAGAGCCTTTTGAATTTACTTTTACAGATGATAAGAAGCAGACTGCAGCCGTAAAGCTTTATGAGTGGGAAGATGAATACGGCATTGAACAAACCAATAACCCAAAAGAAGTAATTAATGCCTTTTGTGATAAATATGATATAGATTCAAAGTACGACTACAATATGAAGCGAAAAGTAGTTGGCATAATGTACGATATGAAGCAAAGAGGCTTTAGTATTTACAATCCGTATGTTCTTGCCGAGGATATAGACGCTGAAATTATTGCTATAGTAAAAGAAAACAGTTCACTTCTTGAAGGAGTAACAGTAACAGAAACACCTATTCGTGTGTATCCTAACGAAACTTTGGCGGCACATCTCTTAGGTAATGTAGGTGTAATATATCAGGATGAATATGAAAAATTAAAGGGTAAAAATTACAGTATGGATGCAATCATCGGTAAGCAGGGGATAGAGCTTGCGATGGAGGATTACTTAAAGGGCGAAGACGGAATACAGGGCTTCAATCAGACATTGGACGGACTTAGTGATGTAGTAACTACTGTGGCACCGGTTCAGGGTGATAATGTATTCTTAACAATCGATGCAAATCTTCAGAGAGTTATGGAGAACGAGCTTGCAAATGTGATAACTAACCTCAGTAAATCCGTACCTGACTGTAACGCAGGAAGTGCTGTTTGTATTGATGTAAATAACGGTGAAATTCTTGCGATGGCATCATATCCGACATACCATCCTTCTGAATATAACAAAAAATATGATGAGCTTATAAAGGATCCGGGAAATCCTGTGTGGAACAGAGCAATCGGCGGTGCATATGAACCGGGTTCAACCTTTAAAATGGTGACTGCAATTGCTGCAATAGAAGAAGGTGTGATAGGTCCGTACGATACAGTTCTTGATCAGGGTGTATATAAATATTACAAGGATTATCAGCCTCAGTGTATGGAATGGAAGTATAGAAAGACTCACGGATATGTGGATGTTGTGAAAGCATTGCAGGAGTCTTGTAATTACTATTTCTTCGATGTAGGAAGACGACTTGGTATAGATAAACTGGTTGAATATGAAAATAAATTCGGCTTTGGTCAGATAGCAGATATCGAAATAGGCGGAGAGGTAGCAGGAACTGTAGCAAGTCCTGAAAACCGTAAAAAAAGGGATATGGTGTGGAATCCCGGTGATACACTTCAGGCGTCTATCGGTCAGTCTGATAATTTAATTACTCCGCTTCAGCTTGCAAATTACGTTGCAACAATAGCCAACGGCGGAACAAGATACCGTCCGCATCTTGTGAAAACTGTAAAAAATTACAGCACGGGAGAAATTATTCTCGATAAAAAGAGCGAAATTGTGGAACAGATTAACATAAGTGAAGGAACCTTAAGTGCTGTTAAAAAAGGTATGAACAAGGTAACGCAGGAAGGTACGGCAAGCGGAGTGTTTAAGGACTTCTTTATAGATATAGCAGGTAAGACCGGAACAGCTGAAGTAAACAAGGGTTCTAACACAGGTGTGTTTGTAGCATTTGCACCGTACGATAATCCTCAGATAGCTATTGCAATTGTTATAGAACACGGTACAGCCGGATATCTTGCTGCACCTGTTGCAAAGGCTGTATTCGAGGAATATTTTGACGGCGAAGGTATAAATGATTACTATACCGTGAAGCAGTTGAACAAATAAACATTTTAAGGAGTGTTTTATGGGAAAGATAATAGTTGTAGCTTCAGGAAAGGGCGGTGTCGGAAAAACAACCGTAACTGCTAATATAAGCATAGCTCTCGCAGCGGAAGGAAATAGTGTTGTAGCCGTAGATACAGACCTTGGTCTCAGAAACCTTGACCTTGCACTTGGTCTTGAAAACTCGGTTATTTACGATATCGTGGATGCCGCTTTGGAAAATTGCCGTGTGCGTGAAGCAATTATAAAGGATGAAAAGTACGGAAAACTCGCATTTATGCCCGCTTCTCAGTTTAAGGATGATATATCTGTTGAGTTTTCTAAATATGAAAAGCTGTTTTTTGAGCTTAAGGATAAATACGATTATGTAGTAGTAGATTGTCCTGCAGGCATAGGGGATATGGTTAAAGGTATTATTAAAATATCCGATATGGCAATTATTGTGGCAAATCCTGACCCGTATTCATTGCGAGATGCGGACAAGCTTGCGTATATTATGGAGGAAACAGGTGTAACTGATATACGTCTTATCATAAACCGTATGCGTAAAAATATGATTTTTAAAGGTGTAATGCCGGATATACGTTCGATAATGGAAACACTTGCAGTAAGATTGCTTGGTGTGGTTTATGAGGACGAAAAATTTGTTGAGTGTTCAATAATGGGAATTCCTGTGGTAATGGACAGTAAAAATAAGCAGAAAAAAGTATTTACAGAAATTGCGCAGAGAATAGATGGAAGTAATATTCCTATAAAGGAAATACGAAAAAAACGTTTTTTCAAATAGAATAATACATATTTTCCTTTCGTATAATTAAGCGGAGGGAAAAGTTATGTCAGAGAGAATAAAAAAACAGAAAAATAAAAAAACAAACCAGAAGGTTGGGACTGACTTTTTCAGAAAAACGTTAGTTCAGTCATTGGTTTCACTGATAATTGGAATTGTAGTTGTAATAGCAGTAAAAGCAGGTGGCAGAGAATCAAAGGTTAATATTTTTGTTAAAAAACAGCTTAACGAAAGCATTGATATAAAGAAAACAGCTGTAAGCGTATATAACAAAGTAAATAATATTATAGATGACGAAATAATACCTGTTATTAATAACATAGGTGTCAGCGATGATTGATGTCTCTCCCGGTTTTGTGATTCTTATTTTTATTTACTGTATTACCGGTAATTCTGAAGCGGCGGCGATTGCTTATTTATCTGCATTAATTCATGAGCTTTCTCATATATGCACTGCGAAGCTTTTTAGATACACATTAAATAAAGTATCTGTTTTACCCTGTGGTTTTTCCGCAAGCTTCAAAGGCTTTGACAAACCGCCTTTTTCGCACGAAATAATTGTGGCTTTGTCAGGACCGGCAGTTAATTTGGTGATTGCGTTTGTTGCTGCTTTTTTACCTTTTGGTTTTAATACAGTAGTGACTGTTGCGAAAATTAATATTTATATGCTTGTAATTAATTTATTGCCGGTCTATCCTCTTGATGGAGGAAGAGTGGTTTATGCATTTTTAAAAAATGAAATGCAGATTAAACGTGCATATAAAATTATGCATTATATATCGTTGGTAGTTACATTTGCGATTTTAATACTTGGAGTTATTTGCATTTTCAGCTTTAAGGGGAGAATAAGTCTTTTTATTGCCGCATTGTATATGATATCAAACATTTCTTTAAAAAATGCTGAAATCAGCAATAATGAGACAGTATCTTCTGTTAAAAAGCTGAAGGTTTTCAGTTGCTTACAAAACAGCAGGGTGAGTGAAATTATACTTAAAACAGGAGTTAGTCGAAATACATTGATTTTTGTTAAAGATGGTGGAAGAATTTTAGGCTGTGTTACAGAAGATGATTTAAGAAAAGCTGCAATGGAAAACAGATATGATGATGACGTTATGTCAATTATGAAAGAAAATACTGACGGAGGATTTTAAATGGGAATTGAAATGCTTAATAAGGCTTTGAATGAAATTCAGAAGCCTGCCCGTTATATAGGTGGAGAAATAAACAGTATTGCAAAGGATTTTGCAAAAACTCCTTGCCGTGTTGCATTCTGTTTTCCCGATGTGTACGATATCGGTATGTCACATCTGGGAATGAAAATACTTTACCATATGTTAAATAACGAAAATGACTGCTTATGTGAACGAGTGTTTGCACCGTGGTCAGATATGGAAGAAAAGATGAGAGAATATGATATACCGTTGTATTCTCTTGAAACCAAAACACCTGTTAAAGAATTTGATTTAATAGGCTTCACACTTCAGTATGAAATGTCTTATACAAATATTTTAAATATGCTTGAGCTTGCAGGTGTACCGCTTCTTGCAAAGGACAGAACTGATACAACATTTGTTTGCTTCGGCGGACCTTGTTCATACAATTGTGAACCTTTGGCTGACTTTGCCGACTTTGTAATGCTTGGTGCAGGCGAAGAAGTATTTGTTGAAGTAAAGGATAAATACATAGAGTGGAAAAAAAGAGGCGGCAGCAGACTTGAGTTTTTAGAAGAAATTGCCCGTCTTGAAGGAATATACGTACCTTCTTTTTATGATGTAATATACAACGAAGATAACACCGTAAAAGAAATTAAAAGAAATAACGAAAATGCTGCAGAAAAACCAAGAAAAAGAATAATCAAGGATATGGATTCGGTATATTTTCCCGATCGTTTGGTTATTCCTTTTTCCGAAATTGTACATGACCGTATTCCCTTGGAAATATTTCGTGGTTGCACTCGTGGCTGTAGATTCTGCCAGGCAGGTTTTATATACAGACCGGTAAGAGAAAAAAGTGTCGAAAAATTAAAAGAACAGGCTATAAAGCTCATTGAGAATACAGGTTACGAAGAAATTTCATTGACTTCTCTCAGCTCAAGCGATTATTCTGAGTTTAACCGTCTTGCAGATGAGCTTCTTGAAATAACTGAGCCTAAAATGGTTAACCTTGCATTACCGTCACTCAGAGTTGACAATTTCTCTGTTGACCTTATGAAAAGAATTCAGAAGGTTCGTAAAAGCGGTCTTACCTTTGCTCCCGAAGCAGGTACGCAAAGACTTCGTGATATCATAAATAAAAACGTAACAGAAGAACAGCTTTTAAATACTGTAAATATTGCATTTTCTAACGGCTGGAGCACAATTAAGCTTTACTATATGATAGGTCTTCCCCTTGAAACTATGGATGACGTAAGAGGTATTGCAGATATGGCATCAAAGGTTGTTGATGTTTATAATAAATGCGAACATAAGGGTAAAAACAAAGGTCTTAAGGTTACCGTTAGCACCTCGACATTTGTTCCCAAACCGTTTACGCCTTTCCAGTGGGATGCACAGGATTTCGAAGAAACTGTTATAGAAAAGCAGAATGAATTAAAACAAACCATAAAACGTAAGCAAATCACATATAACTGGCACGAAAGCAAGGTTAGCTTTTTGGAAGCTGTTTTTGCTCGTGGCGACAGAAGACTTTGCAACGTACTTTTAAAAGCTCACGAAAAAGGATGCCGGTTTGACAGCTGGGATGAATTTTTCGATTACGATGTATGGATGCAGGTGTTTGATGAATGTGGAATTGACCCACACTTCTATGCAACAAGAAAAAGAGAATTTGAAGAAGTTCTTCCGTGGTCACATATTGATGTAGGTATTAGTGAAAAATATCTTATAAGTGAGAGAAATAAGGCAGAGCAGGGGATAACAACCCGCGATTGCCGTGAGGGCTGTACCGGCTGCGGAGCAACTGTTTTAGGAGGTGGAGACTGTGTATAAATTAAGACTAAGCTTTTCTAAAACAGGCTATGCGAAGTTTGTTTCTCACCTTGATTTGATGAGAATGTTTCAGCGTGTTTTCAGAATAGCAGGCATTGAAATGGCGTTTTCACAAGGCTTTAATCCACATCCTATAATGTCAATAGGTAATCCTGTTCCTACAGGTGTAGTCGGAATGGAAGAGTATATGGACTTTTCTCTGAAAGACGAAAATATGTCTGTAACCGAAATTAAAGACAGACTGAATGCAGTGCTTCCTGTTGATTTCAAAATTCTCAATGTGTGGGAACCTGTGGAATCAATGAACTTAATTAATAAAGCACATTACAAAGTAACTATTAAGGTTAAAAAAGAACTGCCGAATTTAGGCGAATACATTCAGGCTCTTAAGGTTAAGGATGATATTGTAGTTGCAAAGAAAACAAAACGGTCCATTTCGAATGTTGATATCAAGCCGTGGATATATAAGCTTGACCTTACTGATGCAGATGGCTATAATTTTGAATTTGATATGGTTTTATCTGTAGGCGGAAACTTTAATCTTAAGGTTAATTCTGTCTTTGACGCATTTGTTAAATATGTTCCTGATTTTGATTTGGAGGAATATACAATAACAAGACTCGGACTTTTTAAAGATAATATGACAAAAATTGATAGTTAAACCTTTACAAATAACAAAATTTATTGTAAAATATAATGAAAGACTTATACGGGAGGAAAATGAAATGTACAGAAAAGTTCCTACGGATCTCAATTTTAAGGAGAGAGAACTTGAAGTAATTGATTTTTGGAATCAAAATAAAGTTTTTGAAAACAGTACAAGAAAAGAAGGTCCTGTTTTTACATTTTTTGACGGCCCACCTACAGCAAACGGTAAGCCGCATATCGGTCATATCCTTACAAGAGTTATGAAGGATATTATTCCGAGATATAAAACAATGAAAGGTTATAAGGTTTTAAGAAAAGCCGGTTGGGATACACACGGTCTTCCTGTTGAGCTTGAAGTTGAAAAGCTTTTAGGCATCGACGGTAAGCCTCAGATTGAAAAATACGGTGTAGAACCCTTTGTAGAAAAATGTAAGGAAAGCGTTTGGAAATATGAAAGCCTCTGGAAGGAAATGAGCGAAAGAGTTGGTTTCTGGGCTGATATGGAAAATCCATACGTTACATACCATAACGATTATATTGAGTCAGTATGGTGGGCATTAAAGCAGATATGGGATAAGGATTTACTTTATAAGGGTTATAAAATTGTTCCTTATTGTCCAAGATGCGGAACTGCACTTTCCAGCCACGAAGTTGCACAGGGTTATAAGGATGTAGAAGATACATCTGCAATCGTTAACTTTAAGGTTAAAGATAAGGACGAATATATTTTAGCATGGACAACCACACCATGGACTCTCCCTTCAAACGTTGCTCTGGCAGTTAATCCTGATGTAACATATGTAAGAGTTAAGTTTGACGGTAAAACATATATAATGGCAGAGGATCTGATTTCATCTGTTCTTGATGAATCTGCTGAGATTATTGATTCAATGAAGGGAACAGATATGGTTGGTATCGAATACGAACCGTTATTCGATTATGCAAAACCTGACAAAAAATGCTGGTTTGTTATTGCCGACGGTTATGTAACCACAACCGACGGTACAGGTGTTGTTCATATTGCACCTGCATTCGGTGAAGATGACGCAAGAGTAGGTCGTGATAATAATCTGCCTTTCGTTCAGATGGTTAACACAGAAGGTAAGTTTGTTGCCGGAACTGGTGAGCTTGAAGGCTTATTCATTAAAGACGCAGACCCTGTTGTTTTAGAAGATTTAAAACAGAGAGGACTTTTATTCAGACCTCTTAAGTTTACACACTCATATCCATTTTGCTGGCGTTGTGATACACCACTTATTTACTATGCACGTGAATCCTGGTTTATCAGTATGACAAAGGTACGTGAGGAATTACTTAAGAATAACGCAACAGTTAACTGGATGCCTGATAATATTAAAGACGGCAGATTCGGTAACTTCCTCGATAACGTTATTGACTGGGGTCTTTCAAGAGAAAGATACTGGGGAACACCGCTTCCTATCTGGGAATGCTCCTGCGGTCACAGACACGCAATCGGAAGCATTGAAGAATTAAAATCAATGAGTGATAACTGCCCTGATAATATCGAGCTTCACAAGCCATATATCGATGCAGTTAACATTAAGTGTGATAAGTGCGGTAAGTCTATGACAAGAGTACCTGAAGTTATTGACTGCTGGTTTGACTCAGGTTCAATGCCTTTTGCACAGTGGCACTATCCGTTTGAAAATAAAGATATTTTTGATGAGAATTTCCCTGCTGACTTTATCAGTGAAGCAATTGACCAGACAAGAGGTTGGTTCTATACTCTTATGGCAATTTCAACACTTATTTTCGGCAAATCTCCTTATAAGAATGTTATCGTATTAGGTCACGTTCAGGATAAAGACGGTCAGAAGATGAGTAAGCACAAAGGTAACGTTGTTGACCCTTGGGATGTACTTAACAATCAGGGTGCAGATGCTGTAAGATGGTATTTCTACTCAACAAGTGCACCTTGGATTCCTAACAGATTCCATGCTGATGCAGTAAACGAATGTCAGCGTAAGTTTATGGGTACACTCTGGAATACTTATGCATTTTACATTCTTTATGCCGATATCGATAACTTTGACCCGACACAGTACAAGCTCGAATATGACAAGCTTGCTGTAATGGATAAATGGATTTTAGCTAAGCTTAACAAGCTTATAAAGAGCGTTGATGAGGACCTTGAAAACTACAGAATCACAGAATCCTCAAGAAGTATTCAGGATTTTGCAGATGAACTTTCAAACTGGTATGTTCGCCGTTGCCGTGAACGTTTCTGGCAGAAGGATATGCCGCAGGATAAAGTAAATGCGTATATGACACTTTATACAGTTCTTTACGAATTTTCAAAGCTCTGTGCTCCATACGTTCCGTTTATGACAGAAGAAATTTATCAGAATCTTGTACGTACAAACGACAAGACTGCTCCTGAAAGCATTCATTATTGTGACTACCCTGTTGCAAGAGCTGAATGGGAAGATGAAAAGTTAGTTTCAGATATGGAAGTAATACTTGATATCGTTGTAGCAGGCAGAGCTGCAAGAAACACAGCTAATGTTAAGAACAGACAGCCACTTTGCAAAATCTATGCAAAAGCTGACCATGAAATAGATAAAGCGTACTACGATATTGTTCTTGAAGAGCTTAATGTTAAGGAGCTTGAATTTACAGATGATGTATCGGGCTTTGTTGGTTATAAGTTCAAACCACAACTGAGAACACTCGGTCCTAAATACGGTAAGCTTTTAGGTAAAATCGGAGCATATCTTTCATCCTGTGATACAACTGCAGCTATGGCAGACCTTGATTCAAAAGGAGTTTTCGAATTTGAAATCGACGGAGAAAAGGTAAGCCTTGCAAAAGATGACCTTCTTATTGAAACAACTCAGAAGGAAGGACTTGTTTCACAGACTGAGAAAACAGTTACCGTTGTTCTTGATACAAATTTTACCGATGAACTTATTAACGAAGGCTTTGTAAGAGAAATTATCAGTAAAGTTCAGACAATGAGAAAAGAAGCAGATTTTGAGGTTCAGAACCACATAAAAATCAGCTACAAGGGTAATGATAAGCTTGCAGATATCATTGAAACAAACAAAGAAATCATTATGAGCGAGACACTCGCTGATGCTATTGAAAACGGCGAAAGCGGCTATACAAAAGAGTGGAACGTAAACGGAGAAAATATTACACTTTCTGTAGAAAGACTGTAGGTGATATTTTGAGTCTGGAACCAATGTATATAAATACACCACTCACCGGGGAAGTAACGTCAGCATTACAAGAAGGACAAAGGTGTTACATCACCGGAACGGTGTATATGGCTCGTGATGCAGCACACAAAAGAATGGTTGAAGCTGTCAGAAGGGGAGAGAAATTTCCTTTTGATATAGAAAATCAGATTATCTACTTTGCAGGACCTTGTCCTGCAAAGCCCGGAGCCGTTATCGGTTCCTGCGGTCCTACTACAAGCTATCGTATGGATGCTTATTCTCCGTTTTTGCTTGACCGTGGACTTAAAGGAATGATAGGTAAAGGTGAAAGAAACGAAGAAGTAACAGAATCTATCCGCAAGAATAAGGCTGTTTACTTCGGAGCGACAGGCGGTGCAGGTGCACTGCTTGCGAAATGCATAAAATCTCAGGAAATAATTGCGTATGAGGATTTGGGTGCTGAAGCTCTCAGAAAGTTGTATGTGGAAAACTTTCCTGTTATAGTATTAATTAAGTAAAGGAGAATGTAAAAATGGCTGTAACAAAAGATACTATTATTATGGATGTATTAAAGATTGATGAAGGTACTGCACCTTTCTTCTTGAACATTGGTATGCACTGTCTCGGTTGCCCTTCAGCAAGTGGTGAATCAATCGAACAGGCTTGTATGGTTCACGGTGTTGACTGCGATACACTTGTAAATCAGATTAACGAATACCTTGCGTCAAAAGGTAAATAATGCTTAAAATAGGTGAAAAAATCGTAACTCCTGACATAGTTTTAGGACCGATGGCAGGAGTTACCGACTTGCCTTTCCGTAAAGAATGTGTAAGGCAAGGGTGTGGTTTGGTATATTGTGAAATGGTTTCTGCAAAAGCTTTGTATTACGATGATAAAAAAACAAAGCGACTGCTTGAAACAGACGGCCAAGAGCCTATGGCGGTTCAGATTTTCGGGTCAGAACCTGAAATAATGGCATTTGCCGCTAAGAAAATTTACGATATGCATATAACCGATATAATAGATATAAATATGGGGTGTCCTGCTCCAAAAATAGTAAATAACGGCGACGGTAGTGCTTTGATGAAAAACATTCCTCTTGCTCGTCAGGTTATAGAAGAGACCGTCAACGCTGTTCCAATTCCTGTTACTGTTAAATTTCGTAAGGGCTGGGATAAGGATAGTGTTAATGCCGTTGAATTTGCAATTATGGCAGAAAAGGCAGGGGCGAAGGCAATCACCGTTCACGGAAGAACAAGAAGTGAGTTTTATTCCGGAGAGGCTGATTGGGATATTATAAAAAGAGTAAAGGAAAGTGTAACTATTCCCGTTATAGGGAACGGGGATGTTAAAAGTCTGGAAGATGCCGACAGAATGAAGGCATATACAGGCTGTGACGGTGTAATGATTTCAAGAGGAGCCTTGGGAAATCCTTTTGTATTTTCGGGGAAAAAGCCGTCAAGGGAAGAATTAATTGATACGGCAATTCGTCATTATAATGCATTAATTGACTACAAAGGCGAATACGTCGGTATAAGAGAAGCAAGAAAGCACCTTGCGTGGTACGTTAAAGGTATGCACGGTGCGGCTAAAATAAAGGACATAATCAACACCTGTGAGTCTGCCGATGAAATTATTGATATTTTAAACAGACTCAGACAGGAGAATTGAATATAAATTTAACAGACCCCTGAGGTCGGAAAGGCTGTGTTATTACAATGGATAAACCAAAGTACAAAAGAGTAATACTTAAAATCAGCGGTGAAGCACTTGCCGGTGAGCAGAAATTCGGTCTTAATCAACCAATTATTGACGGTATATGTGATATTATCAAGGAATGCCGTGATATGGGTGCCGAAATCGGTATCGTTGTTGGTGGCGGTAATTTCTGGCGTGGACGAAGCGGCAAGGATATGGACAGAACAAGAGCCGACCATATGGGTATGCTTGCAACAACAATAAACGCCCTTGCAATTGCTGATTCACTTGAAGCAAAAGGTGTTCCTACAAGAGTTCAGACAGGTATTGAAATGCGTCAGATTGCTGAACCTTACATAAGAGGCAAAGCAGTACGTCACCTTGAAAAGGGAAGAGTTGTTGTATTTGCTTGTGGTTCAGGTAATCCATTCTTCTCAACAGATACAGCAGCCGCATTAAGAGCTGCTGAAATCGGAGCAGATATTATTCTTTTAGCTAAAAATGTTGATGCCGTTTACGATAGTGACCCGAATATCAATCCGAATGCAGTAAAATACGATACACTTGATTATATCAGTATTTTAAACAGCAGACTTGGTGTTATGGATTCAACAGCAACATCACTTTGTATGGATAACAATATTCCTATTTTGGTGTTTGGCATTAATGACCCACAGAACGTTATAAGAGCTATCAAGGGTGAAAAAATCGGTACAATGGTTGATTCAAATAAATAAAAAGTGAGGTAAATTTATGAAAAGAGATTATAGTGCAGTAACAACAAAAATGGATAAAACAATAAGTGTTTTAACATCAAATTTAGCAACAATCAGAGCAGGAAGAGCAAACCCTGCAGTTCTTGACAAAATTTCAGTTGATTATTACGGTGTAGCAACACCGATTCAGCAGGTTGGTAACATCTCAGTTCCTGAAGCAAGAACAATTATAATTCAGCCATGGGATGCGTCAATTCTCGGTGATATCGAAAAAGCAATCAATGCTTCCGACCTTGGAATTAACCCGGCAAATGACGGTAAAGTTATAAGACTTAACTTTCCGCCTCTTACAGAAGAAAGAAGAAAAGAAATTGTAAAGCAGGTTCACAAAGAAGGAGAAGAATCAAAGGTTGCAATCCGTTCAATAAGACGTGATGCTTTGGAAGGATATAAAAAGCAGCAGAAGTCATCTGAAATTACAGAGGATGATCTTAAGGATATTGAAAAGGATATTCAGGATTTAACAGATAAAAGCATCAAGAATATCGATGAGATTATAAAGAAAAAGGAAGCTGAAATTCTTGAAGTTTGATATTGATTTGGATAACGTACCTGTTCATGTCGGCATAATAATGGACGGTAACGGCAGATTTGCTACAGCTAAAGGTCTTGCCCGTTCCGAAGGTCACAAAGCAGGTGCTGAAACCTTAAGACGTATAGCTATAGATGCGGCGGATATTGGTATAAAATATCTTACTGTGTATGCTTTTTCTACTGAAAACTGGAAAAGACCTAAAGATGAGGTTTCCGGAATAATGAAGCTGTTATATAAATATCTTAAAGACTGGGACAAATATATCGGTGGGCGTCATGTGCGTATCCGTGTAATCGGAGATATATCGGATTTTGATCCTGTCTTGAAAAAAATGATAGAATTTGTTGAAAACAGCACCAAAAAAGAAACAGAGCTTACACTTAATATAGCTCTTGGCTACGGTGGCAGAAATGAGATTATATCAGCCGCCAAAAAGATGGCGGAGGATTATAAATCCGATAAGCTTAAGCTTGATGAAGTAAATGAAGATGTATTTTCAAAATATCTTTACACTTCTGATATTCCCGATCCGGATTTGATTATACGTCCCGGTGGGGAAGTAAGAATAAGTAATTTTCTTGTGTGGCAAAGTGCCTATTCTGAATTTTATTTTACAGATACATTATGGCCCGATTTTACAAAAGAAAACTTACTTGAGGCTGTAGCATATTATCAGTCAAAGCATCGTCGTTTTGGCGGATTATAATTATTACAGATTATTTACTGCGCCTTATCATTTGATAAGGCGTAGATACTATGGAGGAAAATATGAAGCAGAGAATTATAACGGGGTTACTTGGCGTAATTGCTTTAATTGCAATACTTATGTTAGGTGAAGTTGCTGTTTCAATTGCAGTTTTAGCAGTTATTCTTATGGCAATGTATGAACTGATGAGTTCTGTAGAAGTCAGAAAAGAAAAAGCATTATGTATCATAAATCTTATTTTTGCGATGCTTTTTTATGGTATTATGCTTTACAAACCGGAATATACTTACTTAATGTTATATTTGTATGCGATAACCATTCTTTCTTCTATGGTTTTTTCAAATGGAAGAATAAAATTCAGTCTTGTTGCGCTTGCTTGCGTTTCTATGATTTATGTTTTATTTATGCTTGTTCATATTCCGCTTATATCTAAACTGAGATTTGGTATTTTTTATGTAATATTGATTCTTTTTGGGGCCATCGCTACAGATACATTTGCATATTTTACAGGTGTAACCATAGGTAAGCATAAGCTTTGCCCTGTAATGAGCCCTAAGAAGACTGTTGAAGGTGCAATAGGCGGCATTATCGGAGCAGTAGCAGTATTTGTTATTTATGGTATTATTTTAAACCGTTATGCAGGTGTTAACGTAAATTATGCTCTTTTATGTGTTCTGGCGTTTTTATGTGCCCTTGTTTCAGAAATTGGTGATTTGATTGCCTCGGTTATAAAGAGACAATTCGGCATAAAGGATTTCGGTAATCTGTTACCGGGTCACGGTGGGATTATGGACAGAGTAGACAGTATAAGTGTTGTAGCACCTTTGGTATTTTATTTTATTACCGAATTTCCCGTATTTTTTTAACTCAGGAGAGAATTTATGAAAAACATAAGTATTTTAGGTTCAACAGGCTCAATAGGAACACAGACTCTTGATGTAGTAAGAAGAAGTAAAAATTTGAAGGTCTGCGGAATTACAGCTAATAAAAACATAAAGCTCTTAGAGCAACAGATACGTCAGTTCAGACCTGAAAAAGCGGCTGTAGCAGATAAATCACTGTATAATGAATTAAAAAATAACGTTTCTGATACAGAAACAAAAATACTTTGCGGTGAAGATGGACTTCTGGAAATTGCGTCAATGGACGACGTCGAAACGGTGGTTTCGGCTCTTGTAGGAATTTCGGGGCTAAAACCTACATTGGCGGCAGTTGAAAACGGAAAAGAAATTGCTCTGGCAAATAAAGAAACCCTTGTTACTGCCGGAGAATTTTTTATGAATAAAATAAAAGAATATAATGTAAAAATTCTTCCCGTTGACAGCGAACATAGTGCTATTTTCCAATGTCTTGATGCACGGGGTGCTGAAAAGTTCATAAAGAAAATTTTGCTTACGTGTTCAGGCGGTCCTTTCTTCGGCAAAAAAAGAGAAGAGCTTACAAATATGACAGCAAAGGATGCGTTGAAGCACCCTAACTGGAGTATGGGAAGCAAAATAACAATAGACAGTTCAACTCTTATGAATAAGGGTTTTGAAATTATAGAAGCTAAATGGCTGTTTGACGTTGATGTGGAAGACATCGAGGTTATTGTTCACCGTCAGAGTATTATTCACTCCATGGTTCATTTTTCCGATAATTCTGTAATAGCACAGCTTGGACTTCCGGATATGAAAGTTCCTATAAGCTATGCTCTTAATTATCCGGAAAGAGAAAAGGTTGATGAAAACGGAATTAACTTTTTTGATTGTCCTTCTCTTACATTTGAGCATCCTGATGAAAAGACCTTTAAATGTCTTTATCTTGCAAAGGAAGCAATCAGAACGGGTGGTACAATGCCGGCATTTTTAAACGGTGCAAATGAGGTTGTAGTCGAAAAATTCCTTAACGGTGAAATCAAATTTAATGAAATAGGAGATTTAATAGAAGAAGCAATGAATGGGTATACTCCTGTTTATAACTATTGTCTTGAAGATATTACAAATGCTGATATAACTGCAAGAAATTCTGTAAATTCTCTTATTGGAGGCAAATAATGCTAACACTTGTTTTTTCGGTATTAATATTCGGGTTACTTATCGGTGTCCACGAAGCAGGTCACTTAATTTCGGCTAAAAAATGCGGTGTGCTTGTTCATGAATTTTCTATAGGAATGGGGCCTAAGCTGTTTTCCTTTAAAAAAGGAGAAACCTTGTATTCCTTAAGACTTATTCCTATCGGAGGATTTTGTAATATGGAAGGGGAGGACGGAGAATCAGAATCTCCTAAAGCCTTTTGCAATAAGCACCCTTTAAAGAAAATCATAATTCTTGTTTCCGGTGCACTGATGAATATATTACTTGGTTTTCTCGCACTTTGTATAATGTTTTCCTTTTTGGATACACTTCCGACTACTGTAATTGACAGTGTTCTTGAGGATGCTCCTGCCTATACTCAGGGGTTAAAACCGGGAGACAAAATTCTCAAGGTAAACGGAAAAAGAATTTTTGTGAAAACCGATATCGACACACAGCTTTACTTCAGCAAAAACGATGATATAACGTTAACTGTAGAAAGAAATGGAACAAGGCAGGAAATAACTGTAACTCCATATTTAAATAATGAGTCACGAATGATAGGTATCACTCTTTTGCAGGAGGATAACAATTTTTTCAGACTGATAAGCTTTTCGTTCAGATATATGATTTCTATATGCAGCACCGTGCTTATGACACTTGGTATGCTTATAACCGGTGCAGTTTCCTTTAAAGAAACATCCGGACCTGTAGGAATCGTAACTGCAATCGGTCAGGCTGCAACGGGTGCGGTTGATATGTATATGCTCCTTAACATTCTGAATATAACTGCACTTATAACTATTAATCTCGGAATGTTTAATCTTATTCCGTTACCGGCACTTGACGGTGGAAGAGTTGTTTTTGCACTTATTGAATTAATAACAGGAAAAAAAGTATCCGGAAAAGTTGAAGGCTATGTTCACGGAATTGGTATGTTAGCACTTCTTGCTTTGATGGTATTTGTAACCTATAACGATGTTTTAAGGTTATTATAATGACGGTGAAGAAAATGAAAAAAGAAGTTAAAATTGGAAATATAAAAATTGGCGGAACAAACAAGGTTGCCGTACAGTCAATGACTAATACAAAAACAGGAGACGTACAGGCAACAGTAAATCAGATTAAAGAGCTTGAAATTGCAGGCTGTGAAATAATAAGAGTAACAGTACCTGACATTGAAACCGCTAAAGTAATAGATAAAATAAAAGAGCGAATTTCAATTCCTCTGGTTGCCGATATCCATTTTGATTACAGGGCGGCACTTGAATGTATAGACAGAGGAATTGATAAGGTAAGAATAAATCCCGGTAATATTGGTGATGAAAGCAGGGTTAAGGCTGTAGCTCAGGCAGCAAAACAGAAAAATATACCAATCAGAATCGGGGTTAACGGTGGTTCGCTGGATAAGGATATTATGGCAAAATACGGTGAAGCAAGTGCCGAAGCTATGGTAGAAAGTGCTTTAAAAGAAATTGCATGTCTCGAAAAGTATGACTTTGATAATATTGTTTTATCTTTAAAGGCATCGGATGTTAAAAGAACTGTTGAAGCTTACCGATTAATTTCTCGAAAATGCAACTATCCTCTCCATGTAGGTGTAACTGAAGCGGGAAGTGAATATTCAGGTCTTGTTAAATCTTCAGTCGGAATAGGCAGTCTTTTGCTTGACGGTATCGGAGACACAATTCGCGTTTCTTTAACAGCAGATCCCGTGAAGGAAATTTATGCTGCACAGGAAATTTTAAAATCCTGCGGACTGGTAAAGAAGGGTGTAAGTATAGTTTCATGTCCTACTTGCGGACGTTGTAATTATAATTTAATACCTATTGTAAATGAACTTGAAAAAAGAGTAAGAAATATTAATAAAGAAGTTAAGGTCGCTGTTATGGGCTGTGTTGTTAACGGTCCGGGTGAAGCTAAGGACGCAGATATGGGCGTTGCCGGCGGTCTTAATGAATGTGTATTTTTTAAAAAAGGTGTTATGCAGAGAAAAATACCTTTTGATAATGTAGTGGAAGAAATAATGAAGGAAATTGAAAATTATTAGAGATGTACGGTTTTTAGTACATATTGTCTGTTAAAATTAAATGTACAGACACGAAATATAAATGGAGGTACCAATGAAATTTCTGGAAGTTTTCAGAGAAGCGCAGGCAACCCCTGTTATGCTTTTGGCAGAAGTGCTGCACGTTAGTCTGAAACCTAATACAAATACAATGATAGTACAGCTTGAAGTGCCTTATGAATTTACCGATTCAGAAAAGGCAGATGTTGCTGATGCTATTTCAAAAGCTTACGGAGGCGTTACCGTAAAGGTTGAATATAAGGTAAAGTCTCTTGAAAAAAAGGAAAGTCCTGTAATTTACGGACGTGCTATTAAAGATCCGGTTATAGAAAAAATCAGTAATATAGATCAATATTACGGTAAGGTAACTATAGAAGGTCAGATTATAAATACAGATGAAAGAGAAACAAAAAGAGGAAAGATTCTTTTTAAATTTGACGTAACGGACAAATCATCATCTATTACCTGTAAGCTTATTCTTACAAAAGAAGAAGCAGAAAGAGTTTTACCTAACCTTAAGAGTGGTAAATATATAACTCTTCAGGGTGAAGCCGGGTACGACAGGTACGATAACGAAGTAGGTATTTTTGCCGATGCTATTATGAAGGCAAATCCACCCGTTTATAAGGATGATGTTGAAAAAGCCAGAGTTGAGCTGCATCTACATACCAAAATGAGTGCTATGGACAGCGTTATTGAAACCGATAAGGTAATTGAACGTGCTGCACAGTGGGGACAAAAAGCGATAGCAATTACAGACCACGGTGTAGTTCAGTCTTTCCCTGATGCACTTGATGCCGGCAAGAAATACGGCGTAAAAATACTTTACGGTGTAGAATGCTATCTGATAGATGACTCTGTGAAAATTTTAAGTAAGGATACCGATGCAAGCTTCAGTGATACCTTGGTAGCTATAGATATTGAAACAACAAGTCTCAGCCCTCTTACAGGTACGATAATTGAATTCGGTGCAGTAAAGATTAAAGACGGGCAGATTATTGAAAGCTTTAGTGAGCTTGTTGACCCGGGAAAAGCAATAGGAGAAACAACTACAAATCTTACGGGTATTACTAACGATATGTTGGTGGGCAAACGTAAAATTGCTGAAGTTATGCTTGATTTTCTTAAGTTCATAGGGGATGCTCCTTTAATTGCCCATAATGCGAATTTTGACTATAATTTTGTTCAGTATGAATGCGAAAAGCTTGGTTATTCTCTTAATAATGTGTATGTAGATACCCTTGAGCTTTCAAAGCTTGCTTTTGACGGTCTGAAGAAATTTAAGCTTGATACCATCGCAAAGCACCTTAATATTAATATGGGATCCCATCACAGAGCAACTGACGATGCAAACACCTGCGGTATGATTTTCATAAAGGTTGCAGAGGAAATGAAAAATGAGGGCTATACAAAGCTTTCTGATTTTAATGTAAAGTATACAAAGAACGATTACAAAAAAGTTAATTCATACCATGCAGTAATTCTTGTTAAAAACCAGGCTGGTATGAAGAATTTATATAAAATAATTTCCGAATCACATCTTAATTATTTTTATAAAAGACCAAGAGTTCCGAAAAGAATTCTTGATATGTATCGTGAAGGACTTATTGTAGGCTCTGCCTGCGAAGCAGGTGAGCTTTATAATGCTGTTATTTCAGGTGCAAGTCACGATAAGCTTTTGGAAATTGCATCATACTACGACTATCTTGAAATTCAACCCCTCGGTAATAACCGTTTTATGATTGATAACGGAACTGTAAGCTCTATGGAAGAAATCAAGGGCTTCAATAAGATGATTGTAGATCTTGCAAAGGAACAGGACAAGCTTTATGTTGCAACCTGTGATGCACATTTTCTTGACCCTGAAGATAAAATTTACAGGGCGATAATTCAGGCAGGCCAAGGATATGACGATGCCGACAGACAAGCACCACTTTATTTCAGAAGCACAACACAAATGCTTAAGGAATTCGATTATTTAGATGAGGAAACCGCATATAATGCAGTTGTAACAAATACAAATCTTATCGCCGATATGATTGAAGCTGATCTTCAACCAATTCCTAAAAAGCAGTATGCTCCACGTATTGAAGGAGCTGAAGATGATGTAAGAAATATAACATATAATACGGCTCACGAAATTTACGGAGACAGAATGCCTCAGTTCGTTATTGACAGAATTGAAAAGGAATTGAATTCTATCATAAATAACGGTTTTTCTGTTATGTATGTTATTGCTCAGAAGCTGGTTTGGAAATCTGTAGCAGACGGTTATCTTGTAGGCTCACGAGGCTCGGTAGGTTCATCCTTTGTTGCATTTCTTATGAAAATTACTGAGGTTAATTCATTGTGTCCTCACTACGTTTGTCCAAAATGCAAGTATAATGAATTTTTCCGTAATGGTGAAATTGCCTGCGGAATTGACTTGCCGGACAAATTATGTCCCGAATGCGGAACACCTCTGTATAAGGACGGTCACGATATACCGTTTGAAACCTTCCTCGGCTTCCATGGTGAAAAGGACCCTGATATCGACCTTAATTTTTCAGGTGAATATCAGTCAAAAATTCATAAGTACACAGAAGAGCTTTTTGGTGAGGGTTTTGTATTTAAAGCCGGAACAATTTCTACACTTGCTGATAAAACAGCATATGGATATGTAGTAAAATATCTTCAGGAAAGAGAAATTGTTGCAACAAATGCAGAAAAAAACAGATTAACTCTTGGGTGTGCAGGTGTTAAAAAAACTACAGGACAGCATCCGGGCGGTATGGTAGTTGTTCCGTCTGATATGGATATTTACGACTTTTGTCCTATTCACAGACCTGCTGACAAAGATGATGCAGACTTTATAACAACGCATTTCGATTACAGCAAAATGAAAGGTACACTTTTAAAGCTTGACGAACTTGGACACGATGATCCTACATCCTTAAGAATGCTTGGTGATATAACTGGTGTTGATGTTCAGAAAATCCCTCTTGATGATAAAAAGGTTATGAGTCTGTTCCATTCAAACGAAGCTCTGAATTATCTTCCGGAGTATATGGAAGGTGAGACATTTATCGATGTGGTGGGAACCTATGCAATTCCTGAATTTGGTACTACATTCGTGCGTCAGATGCTGATAGACACACAGCCCTCCACTTTCAGTGAACTGATACGTATTTCAGGTCTTTCTCACGGAACTAATGTATGGCTCGGAAATGCTCAGGAGCTTGTAAAAGCCGGAACTGCAACGTTAAAAGAGGTAATATGTACCCGTGACGATATTATGGTTAACTTAATGCATATGGGTATGGAGTCAAAGGATGCTTTTGATATTATGGAATTCACCAGAAAAGGTAAATTCAAACAGCACAAGGATTTAATACCTAAAATGGAGGAATCAAATGTTCCTCAATGGTACATTGATTCGTGTCTTAAAATCAGCTATATGTTCCCTAAGGCTCATGCTGCTGCTTACGTTACAATGGCATTCAGAATAGCCTGGTTTAAAGTCTATAAACCGATAGCTTTTTATCAGACCTATTTTACAGTGCGTGCTGATCTTTTCGATTCAACTATTATGACTAAAGGTATAGAAAGAACCCGTGATGAAATAAGAAAGCTCAGAAACAGTGATGAAAAGCTTTCAGCAACTAACCAGAGTATTTTAACTATTCTTGAGGTTGTTAATGAAATGTACACACGTGGTTATAAATTTCTTCCTGTTGATTTATATGAATCAGATGCGAAGGTATTTCTTGAAAAGGACGGTTCCATTCTTCCACCTCTTAATGCAATGGCAGGACTTGGTGAAAATGCTGCTATCGCTATAGCCGAGGCAAGAAAGAACGGTGAGTTTCTCTCTATCGAGGATTTAAGACTTAGAAGCGGTATTAATAAAACCGCACTCGAGGTTCTTCGTCAGGAAGGCTGTCTTGACGGTATGGAGGAATCTGATCAGATTCAATTCTTTACATTTTAAAAAAAAGCAAGGTAATTTTAAAGTTACCTTGCCTTTTTTAGTATATTTTGGATATTTTTTGCATAAACATATTAATATAAAATAATTCAGGGGGATAAATATGGAAATTTTACTTAATAATGAGGTTATGCTGAAAGGAACTGTTGTAAGCGAAATTGAATATAGTCATGAAATTTATTCTGAAACTTTTAATAAATTTGTTCTGAGAGTTCCTCGCCTCAGCGAAAATTATGATGAGGTTATAATAACTGCTTCAGAAAGACTTACAGATACTTTAAACATAGGTGTTGGAGAAAATATCAGAATTGAAGGTCAGTTCCGTTCATACAATAATTATACCGATACAGGAAATAAACTTGTACTTACTGTTTTTGCAAAAAGCATTGAGCAATGCGAAGATATAAATGATGAACCAAATTCTATATACCTGAATGGATATATTTGTAAGGAGCCTGTATACCGAACAACACCATTTGGCAGAGAAATATGTGATGTTTTAATTGCTGTTAACCGTCAGTACGGCAAATCCGATTATATTCCCTGTATTACGTGGGGAAGAAATGCAAAGTTTACAGGCGGTCTTGAGGTAGGAACCAATATGAAAATCTGGGGAAGAATCCAAAGCCGTAACTATAAAAAAAGAGTTACAGAAGAAGAGTATATTGAAAAAACAGCCTACGAGGTTTCGGTTACCAAAATGGAAATTGTCCATAAGGAAACAGCTGAAATGCAATCCGTCTGAATTTTTACAAATTTTGTCGCAATAAGAAAAACATAACTGTATATAACCTTTTTGAATGTTTAAAATATTATTGTGATTCAGGGCAAAAACATTTTTTCTTAAAATATTTTTGTACTTAGTCACTAAATATATACAAGGAGTGTTTTTTAAAATGGCTAAAAGTAAAGTAGTAGTACCTGAAGCAAGAGAAGCTCTTGACAGATTCAAAATGGAAGCTGCTTCTGAAGTAGGCGTAAACTTAAAGCAGGGTTATAACGGTGACCTTACTTCAAAGCAGGCAGGTTCAGTAGGCGGTCAGATGGTTAATCTGATGATGCCAGAACAACAATGGAAGTTCCAAAGAATTAACCGAAACGCATACGGACACTGCACACATATTACCCTTTCGATGGTTGCAGGACTATAGCAAAAACCCAATAAATCCACGAAATATCTTGGTGGGTATCTTGGTGGGTATCTTGATGGGTAAAACAATTTAATATATTTCAAGAACATTTGGTTAAACAACTGAATGTTCTTTTTTTATATAAAAGTTTAGTAACTTTACAAGAGGGTTGCACCGACTCTTTTCGTTATGCCATTTTCAATCCGGCTTTTATTATACTATATTTTTTTCAAAAACACAAATTTTCGTATAGTAAAATTTTCAAGGAGAGTGATTTTATATATGAGTGTAGAAACTGAAAAACTCTGTCCCACTTGCAAGACCGGAAAGGACTCTTATCTTCTTGATGAAAGAAACCCCTTCTGTCCCTACTTGCATTTCCATAATGGGACGAGCTGCAAGATGTATCAAAAAATAAATAAATCCCAACCTGACACTGACAAAAAAAGTTAGTGTCTTTTTTTATATAAATTTTTAAACGGAAGGAGTTGATGCAATGGCCGTATTCAGAGTTGAGAAAAATCAAAATTATACGGTAATGTCAAATCACCATCTGAAAAATCGTGAGCTTTCATTAAAGTCGAAAGGTCTTCTCTCTCAGATGCTTTCCCTACCGGATAATTGGGATTATACATTGGCGGGACTTGCCAAGATAAATCGTGAAAAAGTTGATGCAATCCGAACCGCAATTTGGGAGCTTGAAAAATTCGGATATATAACTCGAAGACAGACTCGTGACTCTAATGGTCGAATGTCAAAAACTGAGTACATTATTTACGAATATCCCCAAGAAGTTCCATCACCGATATTGGAAAATCCAACAACGGAGAAACCGATATTGGAAAATCCGATAACGGTAAAACCGACATCGGAAAATTCGGCATCGGATAATCCAACACAATTAAATACTAATTCTTTAAATAAAAAAGAATCAAGTAATAATTTATCAATTATAAATACATCAAATCCTATCCAATCAATTCCTAAATATAATAAGGAAAAGATTGGATTAGATGAGGTCGAAACATACAGAGAAATTATCAAAGAAAATATCGACTATGAGATTTTGGCTATCAACTTAAAACACGACATTTCAATGCTCGATGAAATTGTTGACCTTCTTACCGAAACCGTATGCACAGCAAAAGATTACTTAACCATAGCAGGTGACGAATATCCGGCAGCATTGGTTAAATCAAAGTTCTTAAAACTTGATGCAGGACATATCGAATATGTCATTGACTGTATGAAGAAAAATACAACTGACGTAAGGAATATCAAAAAGTATTTACTTGCGGTATTATTTAATGCTCCGTCCACGATGGATAGTTATTATACCACACAGGTAAATCACGATATGTATGGTGGCTGATATGAGAAAATCTATTTATAAAAAGTTACGACCACCCTAAGATAAGAACCTCGTTCCTATCAACAAAAGACCAAATAATTTTTAAGGAGGATAAATATTAAATGAAACATAAAACTAATTTAAAATCAGTTATTTCTTTATTGCTTTCGGTTGCGATGCTTATTAGTGTTGTTCCGATGACAACATTTGCGGCACAAAGCAACGAATACGTTGACCCTGCTGATAATTGGCTTAACTCCAACGGCAGAACCAACGAACTTGATGTAAATGCAACCACAACATACGAAACTCAGTATTGTTGCGTATGCGATAAAAACACGACAGTTTTAACCTACCGTGTACCTGAATATACCCGAAGTGGTGAAACAGCACTTAACCGTGATGTGAAGTATTCAGATGGTACGAAGATAGATGGTGAAAGTACAGGTAATACCGACAGTGGTTCTCCGGGAATTGATGCTTACTATACCGGACATCACTATACCAAAAGTGTCTGTCAGCTCTGTGGAACAATCAACTCGGTAAACGGTTATGGTGCGTATGACTTTAATAATAATGTATATAGTCTTCACGCCTGTGACTATAACTTCTTTATCGACTTTGATGCAACAACATACAATCAATACGATGAAGATTATCATATTACTTCTTTGAAGCGTGGTAAGTATTGTCAGTACTGCAAAGGTACAACGGCACGAGCTACAACAGGCCTTGAATATCACGACTTTACAGAAAGTGTTGATGCACAGCTTAGTAATAACCGCTTTTATACAACAGAAAAATGTTCTGATTGCGGTTATGAGTCAAGTGAATATGTGACTGCAAAATCCGTTATTTCATCCTATTACGGTAATGAAGACGGTGATGCACACACAGTTACAGTAAGTGACCTTTCGGAAAGTGGTGTTAGAACATCTATCCGTTACGGAACTACTGCTGAAAACTGTAACAGAACAAGCGCCCCCAACTACACCGAAGCAGGTTACTATCCGATTTATTATAAAATTACATATTCATATGCCGGAGAAGAAATGACTGAAAACGGTGTGAGCTATGTTTGGCTTCTTGAAGAAAATGAAGATAATGGCGGTGACACCATTATTGTAGTTCCGCCTTCACACGAGCACGACTACAGATACTTAGAAACGGTTGCTCCGTCTTGTGAGAACCTTGGTTATGAAAGATGGCAGTGTGATGGTTGCGGAGAACTTCATAAGATGAATTATACTCCGGCAGTAGGTCACGATTATGAAGATGTTATTATTAGAGAAGCAACTTGCAAACAGGGCGGGTTGAAACTTACCTTATGTAAAAACTGTGGTGACTTCCATCAGACAACCACAGCAAAAGGTGAACATAAATATGAACCGCATAAACACAATGCTACTTGCAGAAGTGTAGGATTTACAGAACATATCTGTTCGGTTTGCGGTGACAATTACATCACTGATATGACTCCTTTAATCTCTCACTCTTACGAGCATGTGACGAAGGAGCCGACTTGTGTTGACGGTGGTTATACCACAAGCACCTGTACAATGTGCGGAAGCAGTTATGTTTCAAATCATACAGACCCATTAGGTCACGATTGGGATGAAGGAACTTCCGTTACATCTTCTACCTGTACATCTGAAGGTGTTATAGAACATTTATGTAAAAACTGCGATGAAAAAATGATTATTTCCGACAGTGCTACAGGTCACACACCGGGCGCTGAAGCAACTTGCACCGAGCCGCAAATTTGTACAGTTTGTGAAACGGTTTTAGTTCTTCCTCTCGGACATAATCATACTGTAGAAATCACAGAGCCAACTTGTACGGCAATGGGATTTTCAACATATATTTGCGATTGCGGAGATACATATACAACAGATTTCGTTGATAAAATCGACCACGATTTTGCAGAAAAAATTGTTGCTCCCACTTGCACAGGAATGGGTCATACTGAATTTTCGTGTAAAAACTGTGATGCAGAATACATTGGAAATTTCATTGACAAACTTCCTCACGACTATACTACAGAAGTAAAAAATCCGACTTGCTCAGAGTTCGGTCATACAAAATACACCTGTTCTTGCGGTGATTCTTACATCGGTGACTATACTGATAAATTAGAGCATAATTACAACAAAAAGGTTATTGAACCTACTTGTGAAGAACACGGATATTCTGTTTTTGAGTGTCCCGACTGCGGAGCTTCTTACATAGGAGAATATACAGAAAATAAAGAACATTCTTATGTGGAAGTTAAAACTCCGGCAACCTGTACTGAAATGGGATATTCGACTTTCACTTGTGAATGTGGCGAAAGTTACATTGGAAATTATGTAGATAAACTTCCTCACAATTACGAGTCCGTAATCACTGCACCCTCTTGTACAACTTTGGGTTATACAACCAAGACCTGTACTGAATGTGGTGACACTGTAAAAGTAGATTATCTTGAGCCTACAGGACATACCCCTTCTGAATGGATAATAGATACTCCGGCAACTATCACAGGTGGCGGCAGCAAACATATTGAATGTACTGTTTGTGGTGAAAAATTGCAGACAGCCGACATTGCACAGCTTGTAGATAGTGACCGTACTGATGAAGACGGTAAAGCAGAAATCGGAGCTTTCAGCATCATTTTAACAGATAAAAATGGTGTTCCTGTATTTAATTCTGAAATCATTATTGATGTAAATGATATGGTGACAATAAAACTTCCAAACGGAAGACTTTTGGACTTTGCAGACCAAACAACCATCACTGCATTTTATACTGAAAATCAGAAGCCTGCATCGGGTCTGAATATCTTTATTGAAGATTTAAACGGAAACAATGCTACAGGTACAACCGATGCTAACGGACAGCTTAAAGTTCCGAACAATCAGAGTAGCACAGGTGACGATAACGGTACAATCGGCAACGAGATTGAAGATAAGAAAAATACTTATGTTGTATCCGTAACCGATAAATATAATGTGACAATCCTGAACTGCGAAATCAAGATTGGCGAAAGCAACAATGTTGTTATCGACCTTCCTGATGGTTTAATTCTCACAAAGGAAAGCCCTGTTATTGTTACAATAAAAGACCATAATGGTAATCCTCAGAAAGATGTTTCTGTAATTGTTATTGCAGATAAGGACTACATCGAAAAAGGTGTTACTGATAGATATGGTAAATTAACCGTTCCCCCTGTAAACAGCGGTTATACAGATAAAGACGGAAAAGTTCACATTAACGGATTTAATGTTATCGTTGAAGACGAAACAAAGAAAATCGAAAATGCTTATGTGACATACAACGAAGACAATACAATTTCTGTTGTTCTTCCGACTGAAACTCTTATTGACTATAACAACAGAATCCGTGTAACCGTTCTTGACAAAGACGGTGTGGCAGTTAAGGATATGAGTGTTACAGTTAAAGATACTTCCGAAAATGAGTGCAGTGGCATCACTGATGAAAACGGTGTTATGACCGTACCCCCTCTTTCAGAGGATATTACTGACAGCGAAGGTAAAGCTGTTGTAAATGGAAACAAAATTACTGTTGAAGATGAAAACGGTGTTATTCCGGGTGCTTTTATCAAATACGAGGACGATAAATTGAGTGTTGAGCTTCCTGAAGGTAAAGAAATTACAGTAGATAATAGAATTACTGTAACTGTCACCGATAGCGAAGATAACCCCATCAAAGATATGAATGTAGTTGTAAAAGACAAAGCGGGACGAACCGAAAGCAATCTCACAGATAAGGACGGTAAGGCCGTTGTTCCTCCGACAACCTTCGATATTACCGATAAGAACGGTTATGGCGAATTGAATGAATATTCCATCACTGTTGTCGATGAAACCAAGCCTTTAGAAAATGTTTCCTTAACATTAAATGAAGACGGTTCTATCACAGTTCTTCTTCCGACAGAAAGTAAGATTGTTCACACGAACAGAATTACTGTAACTGTTGTAAATAAAACAGAAAAAAAACCTGTAAAAGATATTTCTGTAACTGTTTCTGAAGCTCCAAAAGCCGAAGATGATACACAGGCAGCAGAACCCAAAACCGCAAATGGTAAGACAGATGAAAACGGTAAGGTTATTGTTCCTCCGCTTTCTGAAGACATTACCGATGGCGATGGTAACTCCGATGTAACCAATAAGGAAGAAAAACCGGGTGAAGATACAAACGGTGACGGAACTGAAGACAAGCCCGGCGAAGTTATCACAACAACTTATAATGTTGCATTGGCAGATACAAAGGGTAACATTCCAAATGCCTTAGTAAAAATTGAGGATGGCAAAGTTTATATCACTATTCCCGATACACACACTTTGACAACATCAAATCAGATTACGGCAACTGTTACAGACGGTGAAAACAAACCTGTTGCAAATGTTTCTGTAACTATGACAGATAAAACCAATACTTCAAAAACCGGAACTACTAACAGCAACGGTAAAGTAACTCTTCCTGTTAAAACCTCAAGTGGTGGTTCTTCAGGTGGTAGTTCATACTCCGGCGGCGGTGGTGGCGGTGGTTCTTATTCTTCTACTACAATCACTGTAGTTGATAAGGATAATAAGAACGTATCCGTTTCAAAATCCACATCAACAACAAAGGCAACTTTGACATTACCTACAGGCAAGAAACTCACTGATGATAATTATTATACTATCACAGTAAAATCTTCAGGAAAAGTTAAAGCCGATTATGAAGTTGTTTTAAAGGACAGAAGTGGTAACGAAGTTAAAGGTAAAACCGATGCAAACGGTGTTGTAATGTTACCGGGTAAAAAGCACACTGCGTATATCTTTGGATACCCTGATAGCACATTCAGACCTGAAGGTAATATGTCACGTGCTGAAGCGGCAGCCATTTTTGCAAGACTTATCTCTGAAGCAAAGGGCGAAAAGATTTCCGGTACATCCACTTCTTTCAAGGATGTATCTAAAAACGAATGGTACATTAACTATATTTCTTATCTTGAAAAATATGAAATTATCAAGGGATATTCGGATAAAACATTCCGTCCCGATGATTTTGTATCAAGAGCAGAATTTATTGCAATGACAGTAAGATATTATGACCTGTTTAACGATGTATCTTTCACTGCTACAACCGTAAAATATACAGATGTTCCGAGCAGTTATTGGGCGGTAAAAGAAATCGCATATGCAAAGAACACAGGATGGCTTAACGGTTATGCAGATGGTACATTCCGTGGTGATAACAACATCACTCGTGCCGAAGTTGTTGCAGTTGTAAACAGAGCTACAGGCAGAAGTGCAGACATTGATTATATCAATAAAAACTTCACTAAGCTCAATAGATTCACTGATGTAAACGACAGTAGCAAATGGTATTTTGCGGACGTGAACGAAGCAGCAAATGAACATATCGGCATTACAACTTCTGAAGGTGAAACTTGGACTAAATAAAAATCTCTTATGTTGGGGGTGATGCAAAATGCAAGATGAAATCAATGAAAAAACTATTGTTCTTGCAATAAAAGGTGCAAAACTTTCGGGCCGAGTTTTGGCTATGGCTATGCGTGAATATTTAAGGCATAAACATAATAAGCCAACTGAACTGAAAAGTGGCAAACACTCCCTAAAGGAACTGATGAGGCATGGTGGGTCGTACTCAAGTGTTGAAATAAGCAAAAAGAATATCAAATCCTTTGATAAAGTCGCAAAAAAACATAAGATTATGTACGGCATTGAGAAGGATAAAACACAAGACCCACCAACATACTATGTCTTCTTTCAGTCCAATAACAAAGATGCTTTCGAGTATGCTTTCCGAGAGTACACAGCAAAGGTGTTAAAACACAAGGAAAAACCTTCTATTCGGCAAAAACTGAAGAACTTCAGAGAGCAAATCAAGAACGAGCGAACGGCAGATAGAGATAAGCATAGAAGCAGAGATATTGAGCTATGAATTTAAAATCAAAACTCAAGTCTAAGCTCAACAAAAAACTTATCTTAAAAAATCTTCCATTCGCTTTTTTTATATGGATTGGAGATAAAATCTCATACTCCTGTCGGCACAGCAGCAACTTCTTACTTGGGATAGTCGATGGGATTTCAAAGATGTTCAAACCACCGTTGTTTTCTTTCAATATCACCGATATTTTAATTGGTATTTTGGTTGCAATAGCAATGAAGTGGTTTATCATCATCAAAGGAAAAAATGCGAAGAAATTTCGTCAAGGAATCGAATATGGTTCTGCACGTTGGGGTAACGCAGATGATGTTGCTCCCTACATTGACGAAAACTTTTATAACAATATTATCCTAACCCAAACTGAGCGTTTGTCTATGAATAGCCGTATGGCAAACCCCGATTATAACACAAATAAAAATGTGTTGGTAATTGGTGGTTCAGGTTCAGGTAAAACAAGGTTTTTTGTAAAACCGAACCTGATGCAGATGAACAGTTCATATGTGATAACAGACCCCAAGGGTACTATTCTTATCGAATGTGGGAAAATGCTTGTAAAGGGTGGTTATAAAATCAAGGTGCTTAACACCATTAACTTCAAAAAATCATTACATTATAATCCCTTTGAGTATATTCACGATGAAAAAGATATTATGAAATTAACAAATACTCTTATTCAGAATACCAAAGGTGAAGGAGAAAAAAACAGTGAAGATTTTTGGGTGAAAGCAGAACGACTTTTGTACAATGCCCTAATCGGATATATTTGGTATGAAGCTCCTGAGGAAGAAAAGAATTTCACATTGCTTTTGGATATGATAAATTCCTTTGAAGTCCGTGAAGATGATGAAAACTTTAAAAATGCCGTTGACAGAATATTTGATGAATTGGCAGAACGTGACCCCGACCATTATGCAGTCCGTCAATACACAAAGTTCAAGTTAAGTGCCGGAAAAACTGCTAAGTCAATCTTAGTAAGTTGCGGTGCAAGACTCGCCCCTTTTGATATAAGGGAACTCCGTGAACTTATGGAATATGACGAATTGGAACTTGACACATTGGGAGATACGAAAACCGCTTTATTTATCATAACAAGTGATACTGATAGTACTTTTGATTTTGTCACGGCATTTGTTGTTTCACAGCTTTTTAACATCCTTTGTACTAAAGCTGATGATGTGTACAACGGCAGACTTCCAATCCACGTAAGATGTCTTCTTGACGAGGTTGCAAACATCACCATTCCCAACCTACATCGAATATTGAGTGTTATCCGAAGTCGTGAGATTTCGGCAGCACTTGTAATTCAGGCCAAGAGTCAGCTCAAGGCAATTTATAAAGAAAATGCAGATACCATCTTCGGTAACTGTGATAGTGTACTTTTCTTAGGTGGCCGTGAGCAAAGTACTTTGAAAGATTTGGCTGAAACTTTGGGTAAGGAAACTATTGATATTTACAACACATCGGAAACTCGAAGTAATCAGAACTCATACGGCATGAACTACCAAAAACTTGGTAAATCCCTTATGAGTGAAGATGAAATTGCTGTTATGAAGGGTAAGAAATGTATTTTGCAACTTAAAGGATGCAGACCGTTTTTGTCAGATAAATTTGATATAACGAAGCATCCGAACTATAAGTACTTATCGGATTTTGACAAAAAGAACGCATTTGACATTCAGAAATATCAGAAATCACGCAAACCAAAACTCAATCCCGAAGAAAAAGTTCAAGTGTTTACCATCAATATGGAAAACCTTCAACTTCCCACAGAACGTCCAGAACCTTAACCTATTATTTTAACCAAAGGAGGATTATTTTATGCAATTTTTTACTGAAGCAATCAACGTATTACAGACACTTGTAATAGCACTTGGAGCAGGTCTTGCAGTTTGGGGTGTTGTAAACCTCTTGGAAGGATACGGTAATGATAATCCGGGTGCAAAATCTCAGGGAATTAAACAGTTAATGGCAGGCGGCGGTGTCGTTTTAATTGGAACTTCCCTTATTCCATTACTATCAGGACTCTTCTAATAGATGGATAGTATTTTTGATAAAATTACACAGGCCATCAACGACTTTTTAATGTCAATTATAGAAAGCAATTTAAGCACTATGTTTGATGATGTAAATGATAAAGTCGGCACTATCGCAAATGAGGTCGGTCAGACACCACAACAATGGAACTCAAGTGTGTTTTCGATAATTCAAAACCTATCGGAAACGGTAATTGTACCCATAGCCGGCCTCATTATTACTTTCGTGCTTTGTTATGAACTTATATCTATGATTATGGAAAAAAACAATATGCACGATGTAGATACTTTTATGTTCTTTAAGTATTTTTTCAAGGCGTGTGTTGCTATTGTAATTGTAACAAATACTTTTGATATTATAATGGCAGTATTTGATGTGGGACAGCACATTGTACAGAACAGTTCATCTGTCATAGCCTCGAATACTCACATCGACATATCATCGGCACTAACCGATATACGAACCACCTTGGAAGCGATGGGTACAGGCGAATTATTTGCATTGATGCTTGAAACAGCACTTGTTAGTCTGTGTATGAAAATTTTGTCGATATGTATAACCGTCGTCATTTTCGGCAGAATGATAGAAATTTACTTGTACAGTTCTGTAGGTGCAATACCTTTTGCGACTATGATGAACCGTGAATGGGGTCAGGTCGGCAGCAACTATTTAAGAGGTCTTGTTGCGTTAGGTTTTCAAGGATTTTTCATTATGGTGTGTGTAGGAATTTATGCGGCACTTGTGAACAGTTTCACAGCAACATCCAATATTCATTCCACGATTTTCTCTGTGGCAGCATATACGGTTGTTCTTTGCTTTACTCTGTTTAAAACAGGAACGATTTCCAAGTCCATATTCAACGCACATTAAGGAAGGAGTGTTATAGATGCCATATGTACGAATCCCGAAGGATTTAGCGAAAATTAAAACAAAAGTTGCATTTAATCTTACAAAAAGGCAACTTATCTGTTTCGGCTTAGCCGGGGCCATAGGTATTCCCACATACTTGCTCACAAGAAATGTGTTTGGTTCTACAGGCGCGGTGTTATGTCTGCTTGTGACTTCTATGCCTTGCTTCTTCTTTGCAATGTATGAAAAAAACGGACAACCTTTAGAAAAAATCATAAAAAATTATATAATTTTCAGATTTAAGAAACCGGATATAAGACCTTACCGAACCAACAATCTATACTCAGCTATAGAAAAACAAATCGAATTAGAAAAGGAGGTTGAGAGAATTGTCGGCTCAGAATACAAAAATCCGCATCCCCAAAAACAAGCCACTGTCCCTAAAACAAAAAAGACAGTTAGCAGATGCGGTAAAAAAGGCAAAAATGCAAGGTAAAATTGCGATGTCGGCACAAGATACTATTGCGTATAAAGAAATGCGTCCCGATGGAATTTGTGTTGTTACAAACAATTTTTACACGAAAACAATACACTTTTTTGACATCAACTATAAGTATGCTTCAGATAGCGATAAAGACTCTATTTACGGTAGTTATTGCAAATTCTTAAATCACTTTGATAAATCTATCCACATTCAGCTTTCTTTTTTGAATTTGCAGATGGATGTTAAGAAATATGAAAAAGCAATTCGTATTCCGCTTCAGAACGATGACTTTGACTATATACGTGTCGAATATAATCAAATGCTTGAAAATCAGCTTGCCAAAGGAAACAACGGCATTGAGAAACGCAAATTTGTTACTTTTGGAATTTATGCTGATGACATTAAAATGGCAAAGCATAAACTTGAAACTATTGAGCACGATATTATGAACAAATTCAAAGTCTTTGGAGTCCGTTCATATGTTCTTAACGGCTTGGAACGTTTGGAACTATTGCACAGATGCTTCAATCAGTATGATAATAATAAATTTAACTTTAATTGGAATATGATTGCACAGACAGGACTTTCATCAAAGGATTTCATCGCACCATCATCCTTCTACTTCCCAAGGGACAATGCTCAGATTTTCAAAATGGGTTCTACTTTCGGTGCAGTAACCGTAATGGAGATAATCACAACAGAAATTTGGGATACAGTCTTAAAGGAATTTCTTGATTTTGATAAAAATATTGCTGTAAATATCCACTTCCAACCAATAGACCAAACGGAAGCTATCAAAATGATAAAAAGGAAACTTACGGATATTAACAAGATGAAGATTGAGGAACAAAAGAAAGCAGTTCGCTCCGGTTATGATATGGATATACTTCCACCGGATATTAACTCTTTCGGTGATGATGCTCTTGGACTTTTGGAAGCATTACAGTCCCATAGTGAAAGACTCTTTAAAATCACTGTTTTTATTATGAATACTGCACCTACGAAGAAGCAGCTTGAGTTGGATGTCTTCTCTGTTCAGAGTATAGGTCAGCAAAGAAACTATCCTCTAAGAAGACTTGACTTCCAACAGGAAGGTGGCCTTATGGCAAGTGTTCCTATAGGTATAAATCCTGTAGAGATTGAACGTGTGATGTCAACAAGAGGTCTTGGAATATTTATTCCGTTTTTAACACAGGAAATGTTCTCTGATAGTGATGAAGCTCTATACTGCGGATTAAATGCAATTTCTCACAATATCATAATGGTTGATAGAAAAGATTTACGATGTCCCAACGGACTTATATTAGGTTCTCCGGGCAGTGGTAAGTCTTTTTTTGCTAAGAGAGAAATGACAAATGTTTATCTTGTTACAGGTGATGATATTTTCATCTGTGACCCCGAAGCAGAATACGCACCGTTGGTACAGGCACTAAAGGGACAGGTTGTAAAACTTTCACCCAATTCACCAGACCACATCAATCCGATGGATATTAACCTTAACTACTCTGAAGGTGAAAATCCGCTTGCCTTAAAGAGTGATTTTATCCTTTCGCTCTGTGAACTTATTCTTGCAGGACGAGAAGGTTTAAGTCCGGGAGAACGAAGTGTTATCGACAGGTCTGTTCGTATTGTATATCAAGATTATATGCAAAATCCGATACCGGAGAATATGCCTATTCTTGGTGATTTGTATGAAGTAATAAAAAGTCAGCCAGACCCCGAAGCACAGCATATTGCAAGAGCACTTGAAATGTACGTAACAGGTAATCTTAATCAGTTCAATTACCGTACTAATGTTGATATTAACAACAGAATTGTTTGCTTCGACATAAAAGAACTTGGTAGTCAGCTTAAAAAGATAAGTATGCTTACGGTACAGGATGCAGTATGGAATAAACTAACACTGAACCGTAACACAGGTAAACATACAAGATATTACATTGACGAGTTCCATCTTCTTCTTAAAGAAAAGCAAACCGCAGAATACAGTGTTGAAATTTGGAAAAGATTTCGTAAATGGGGCGGCATCCCTACAGGTATTACTCAGAATGTCAAGGATTTTTTAAAGGCAAATGATGTTGAAAATATTTTTGAAAATTCAGACTATATCTGTATGCTTAATCAAGGGCCTGAAGACCGTGAACTTCTCGGTAAAAAATTAAGTATTTCTCCTGAAGAATTAAGTTGCATTAAGGACTCTCCGCCGGGATGCGGTCTTCTTTACTGTGGTAACACAATTATTCCATTTGAAGACAGATTCCCGAAAGATACAGAGCTTTATAAACTTATGACAACACGACTTGAAGAAGTGGTGCAAAATGAGTAAAAGACTTACACATCTTAGTTTATTTACAGGAATTGGTGGAATTGATTTGGCAGCAGAAGCAGCAGGTTTTGAAACTGTTGCTCAATGCGAAAATGCTGATTATCCAATAAAAGTTTTAGAGAAACATTGGAAAAATGTTCCCCGATTTCGTGACATAAGGGACTTGACAAAGGAGGAATTTATAAATGCAACAGGACAAGAAAAAGTCACCCTCATCAGTGGCGGATTTCCCTGTCAACCCTTCAGTGCAGCAGGAACGAGAAAAGGTTTCTCCGATGTTCGCTACTTGTGGCCTGAAATGGCAAGAGTTATTGGAGAATTACACCCCACTTGGGTGCTTGGTGAAAATGTTGCTGGGTTCATCAATGTGGGGCTCGACAAAACGATTTTTGACTTGGAACGTGAAGGCTACAACGTTCAATCATTTGTATATCCAGCTTGTGGCGTCGGCGCGTGGCATCAGCGCGAACGAACTTTTATCATCGGCCATGATGTTTCCAACACCTCTTGCATCAGACAGCACAAACAACATAAAAGATGCTCTCCGTCTGAATGTGTATTTGTCCGAACAGGGATTTCTTCGGAAGAAAAACCCAAATGGAAATGTATGGAGTCTTCCTCTCTCGGCAGCGGTGTTTTATCTCACACCAATAGCATCGGACGGATTTCGGTCAACACTGAAACCGGAAACGATGCTTTTGTCGAAGGACGGAGCCAACCTTGCATCGCAGATAATCAAACAGGAACTTCCGGTGAGCGACACAGCAGCAATCAACCCCGATTGGGTCGAATGGCTGATGGGATTCCCAAAGGGATGGACGGTCACTTAATATGGAAAGAAGAACCAAAAGATATTCCAAGAGTAACCGAGCATACCAAAGACAGAGCCCATCGTCTAAAAGTCTTAGGTAATGCAGTATGTCCCCAACAGGTATTTCCTTTACTCAAATATATTGCCGATATTGAAACAGGAGCATGTGCAAATAACTGTGTTCTTTGCGGTGGCGAATGTTATGGATAAAGAAAAATACAACCAAAGTGGATATAAGGATATGACTGCATTTGAAGCTGTACAAAATGTAAGACGTGAAGAACGAAGAAAACTAATTGCCGAAATTAAGGCACTCGCACTGAGTCACGGTTACATTATAACAGGTCAAATTAACATAAAAGAAATCACAGATGATGGAAAGTGAGGTGTTTTGAGTGGGCACGAGAAAATATGAGAATTATGACGTTTATGAGTCTGATTATCACACGGCAGGAAGTCAAATCAAACTCGAACATACCGTTTATGCTGTTCAAAGTGATTTAACGGAACTTATATCAAAGAGTCCTAAAGAGTTATCGGCAATGTTGGATAAAGCGTTGGATGCCGAAGAAAAAGCATATCAAAAAGTTATATCTGCTTCCTATGGATGGGAGCCTAAAGCGATGGCGACAAGGCTGATTGAAAGAGCTATTGAATATCAAAACACACCCGAAGTTAAGCATAGTTCAAACCAATGGGTCAACAGAGATAATACGCATAAAGATATAAGTAATAAGGTTTATCATATGCACATTTTTTATCACGAATACAGCAGTTGGAGAACTACATCCAAACGTTGGGAAACTAAATGGTATTTGAGTACAAATAGCCCAGTCGAAGGTGCAAATCCGATTATTGCTCAAGCTGAAAGAAGTTTTAAGACAAAAGATGAAATGGATAAATATATAGAAGGACGTATAAAAGCATATTCACATCTTTTTACAGAAATATCACCGCCAATCCCCGATGAACTGTTAAGACCTTTTACTCTACACGGACACCTTCTTCCGGGGTATGTTAAGGTAAGTGACATAGCAAAAGAACGTGAAGAAAAAACATCGGTTCGGGATAAACTGAAGGATTTGAAAACTCAGATAAAATCCGAGCCGAAAAATACACCTTCTCATAAACGCAGTGAAGCTCAGATTGAGTAATGAGGTGATTAACTTTGGCAAAGGATAAAGAATTTTCTAAAAAAAGACAAGATGCAACTTTTGACAAGGAAAAGAAAACGGACAGACAGTTAGGCCATCATACCGAACATCCAAAGTCTGAACCCACATCCCACTCGCAAAAAAATCGTAAATATCAAGCCTTCCAACAGCAAAATGAAGAGTTTGGAAATAAAACTTCTTCTCCCGATGCTACACCTGAAGAAAAAGGCACACCATATACTATTGGTGAAAATCAGCAGCAAGAAGAAATTCAAGAGGAATTTATGGAAAATTCCGAGTCGTTTTCAGAGAGTGTCAAACCATATGACACAAAGACTTCTCAGCCGAAATCCACATCTCAAAAAAGTCATTACTATCGGAAACATTATCAAAAAACAGATGTACCAAAATCCGATATTCCTACAGTTGAAGAACCTACAGAGATTCATAAACCAACGGATACAAATGATAAAACCGAGGTGAAACCGGAGCCTGAACACAAAACAAATATTGATAGTGGTTCACACTCTCCCCGAAATGACAATTATGAATTTAGTAGTGCTGATGAAGATGGTTCTTTTGTGAGAAAAGATTATGAATTTTCATCAGATAGTCCCGAAGAAAAGACTGAAGACAAGTCTGAGTCAAAGGGACAAAAGGAAAAAATCAAGAAAAAAACTGCATACGATAATGCAAAAAAATCTGATGCTTCCTCTAAGTCAACAGACAGTGATGAAAAAGCAGAAAGTCCCAAGGGTTCATCAAAGGAATTTTACAAGTATGAAAAGGCACAGTCCAAAGCCGACAAAGCGAAGGAAAAAGTTCAAAAAGCAAAAGACAATCTTCCTCATAAACGAAAGCTCAAAAAGAAACGCATTTATGATGAAGAAAAGCAAAAACCAAAGACTAAACTTGTTTTTGAAAAACAAGCAAAAAGACAACCGGAGAGCAGCAGACTTCAGTTTGCAGAAAAACCAATCTCTTTCTTAGGTTATGAAGCATCAAACAAACTGCATAGTAAGATTTCATCTGTAGAAAAAGATAACTCAGCAGTTGAAGCTACTCACAAGGTTGAAAATGCTGTAGAAAATTTTGCTTTGCAAACGGCACACAGTTACAAAATGCACAAGAAGTATTCTCCATACCAAAAGGTTGAAAAACTGCAACATAAAGCGAATAAGTTGGAAGCTAAAGCATATGTGAAAAAGTTTTATGCTGAAAATCCCGAAATGAAGAAAAAGTCTGCTATCAACAAGGCATATCAGAAGCGAAAAATCAAGAAACAATACCAAAAGGCAAAGCAAGCCGAACAACGAGCCAAGAAGACTAAAAAGGCTGTTCAAGAAGCAAAAAGGACTACAGCTCGTATAGCATCTTTTGTTTGGAGAAACAAAGGTGTTATTATAGTAATTCTGCTTATAGGTTTGTTACTGTTTTTGGTTATGAATTTGTTTTCTTCCTGTTCCATTATGGGAACTACAGGTGCAAACTCTCTTATGGTTTCTTCATACTTTGCTGACGATGATGATATTTATGCGGCAGAGGATTATTATGTTGGTCTTGAGCAAAATCTTCAGAATCGCATTAACAACATTGAAAGTGAGTATTCGGGATACGATGAATATAACTACAATGTAGCAGGTATAGGTCATAACCCATACGAGCTTATATCATATCTTACGGCAGTACATTATGATTTTACGTTTAATGACATCAAATCTGCTCTTGACTCACTTTTTAATGAACAATACCATCTGAGAATAACGCAGACAAGTGAACAAAGGACGGACAGCGAAGGTAATACTTACACATATAAAATACTCAATGTAACTCTTACAAATAGTGGTTTTACAACGAGCATGAACGCAGACCAACGAGAGTTGTACGACATTTATCTTGCAAGTAAAGGTAATCGTGATTACCTCTTTGCAGATGATATTTACTCAAACATTACACAGAGTCCATATGAGGATTACACCATTCCGGGCGAAGCTCTCAATGATGCAACCTTCAGAAGACTTATAACGGAAGCCGAAAAGTATTTAGGTTATCCATATGTATGGGGTGGCAGCAGTCCTTCTACTTCTTTTGACTGTTCGGGATTTGTATGTTGGGTTTATAAAAATTCCGGTGTATATCCGCTTTCAAGAACAACGGCACAGGGTATATTTAACCAATGTTCACCTGTAAGACCGTCTGAAGCCAAACCGGGAGATATTATTTTCTTCACAGGTACATACAACAGCGGATGTCCTGTATCTCACGTTGGTATTTATGTTGGAAACGGTATGATGATACATTGCGGAAACCCAATTCAGTATGCAAATGTCAACAGTAGTTATTGGAGTTCACACTTCTATGCTTACGGCAGAATTGGAAATGACAATTAAAATTTTTATTAAAGTAATCGGAGGTTTTTAAAATGGCAACTATTGATAAAATCAAAAAGGATATTGAAAAAAACAACGCAAGGATTAAGGAAATCCAAAAGAAAGCCAAAGAACAGGTGGCTGAGATTCAGAAGAAAAACAAGGCTCTCGAAGCCCAACTTTTGGAAGAAGAAAATATGAATATTGTCAAGATGGTTAAAACCGTAAATCTTGACAACAAGAAGTTGACTGCTTTCCTAAAGGCATACGCAAAGGGTGACATTACTATCCCCGAAGAATACCTGAAGGAGATTGAAAAGATGGAGGATAAGAAAAATGCGAAATAAATTTTTGTGTAAATTATGTTTAATTATCGCACTTGTTTTTGCGTTTTCAACATCGGCATTTGCTCAAAGTAACGAGGTTGTTCTTGAGGACAACCGTACACTTACCCCTACCGGAAACGCACAGCTTTTAGATGATGTAACGGACAATGAAAATCTTCAGTTCATCACTGTTACGGCACGTGACGGAAATGTATTTTATTTTGTAATCGACCACGGCGCAGAAAGTGAAAATGTATATTTTCTTAATGTCGTTGATGAAGCAGACTTAAATGCACTTATCGAAAAAGAGGAAACCGAAGTTCCTGAAGAACCTATTCCCGAACCTGAAGTTGAAAAACCGGATGAAGACCTTGAGCCTATCGAAGATGTTGAACCAAAAGAATCTGAAGGTAATAACATAGGACTAATCGTAATACTTGTGATTGCTGTAGCGGCAGGTATCGGAGGCTATTACTACAAGGTTATTCTTCCTAAGAAGAAACTGAAGGATGCAGATGACATTGAAGACTTTGATTTCGGTGACGAAGACGATGAACTTGATGAAGATGTCAAGGAAGCTGAAGAAGTTTACGACACCGATGATGAAGAAACTGAATAATTTTTATTGCGGATAGCACCTCTTTATGGGGTGCTATCTGTATTATAAGAACGGAGGACTACAAAAGTGAAACTTATAATTTCTGAAAAACCGTCACAGGCCTTTGCATATGCAAAAGCTCTTGGTGTTAAAGGCAAAAAAGACGGATATATGGAGAGTAATGAATTTATCATTACTTGGTGTGTGGGGCATTTGATAACACTTTCTGACCCATCGGTTTATGATGAAAAATATAAAAAGTGGAACTATGATGATTTACCCATCCTTCCACCTAACTTCAAGTATCAGATTTCCAAAGATAAAGAAAAACAGTTCAAGGTTGTTAAATGGCTTATGAATCGCAAGGATGTAACCGAGATTGTGAACGGATGCGATGCCGGGCGCGAAGGTGAACTTATCTTCAGGCTTGTATATATGCAAGCAGGTTGTGACAAGCCCTTTAGCCGACTTTGGATTTCATCTATGGAAGACTCTGCAATCCGTGAAGGGATGGCAAATCTTAAAACCCGAAGTGAGTTTGATAATTTATATTATTCTGCACTGTGCAGAATGTGGGCGGATTGGATTGTTGGCATCAATGCCACAAGACTCTTTTCTCTGCTTTATAGAAAAACATTAAATATCGGACGAGTTCAAACACCGACACTTGCGATGCTGACTCGAAGACACGACCAAATATCTTTTTTCAAAGAAGAAAAGTTTTATAAAGTTAATGTTCATATCGGTGGTGCAACTGCATCCACGGATAGAATTAACGATGAAACGGCAGCAAACAACATTCTTTCATCCTGTAGAAACTATCCGGTTATCTGTAATTCCGTTCTCTCAGAACGTAAATCGGTAGCAGTCCCGAAGTTGTTTGACTTGACTTCACTGCAAAGAGAAGCAAATAAAGTTTTAGGATACACCGCAAAACAAACACTTGATTATGCTCAGTCCCTATACGAGAAGAAACTAATCACATATCCAAGAACCGACAGCAGATATTTAACGGACGATATGGGCGAAACTTTAAGTGCTGTTTTGCATATGGCAGCAAAAGT
>JAGAJK010000073.1 GCA_017626145.1 Clostridia bacterium | reverse complement strand
GAAAGAATAGATGCAATTCTAACAGATACTTTATCAGCTTCTTCTGTTCTGTCATCCACATTTCTATTTTCGATAGTTTTGTAGTAACTGTTTATTCGCTTTTCAGCGTCTTCCATTGTGATATAGCCTTCTATATTTTCAATGGCTGTTTTTACAAGATGCTCTGACGGTTCAAGACCGTCAACAGCCTGAAGACCAATGGCCGTGCTCCATGCATAGCCTTTTTCTCTTTTATTGGGTTCAGACTGCTTTATATATTCTTTAAAAGGATCCTGATACATACACTATCTCCTTCCTGTAACCTGTAGTTCAAAATGCTTTTGTAATCTGCCTGTTATTTTTTCTTTTTCTAAAAATTCTTTTATACTTTCTTCACATGCAAGGTCAATTCTCATAGCATCAAAGTAAATACTTTCTTCTTTGCTCATAAGATTATTTTTTGCCTCACCAAGCTTTCGCTCAAGCATCAGTTTAGTCATTCTGTCAGAAGACTGCGCTGCAAGCTTCTTTTCTATCTCTGCAACTGCGCTTTTCAAATCACCTAATGTATGTTCAAGAGAATTTTTATTGACTGATGCACGCTGTTTGATTCTCTCAATTTCCTCTGCCTGAGCTGATGAGTTATCTTCAACACTTTTTTGTATCAGTTCGTCAAGTGGTATCAGCTTGTCCATAATTGATGATTTTGGTGTTTTAAGCCATGAAGCATGCGATCTTCCAATTTCCTCATATTCCACAACTGGATATTCAAGAATTTTCAGACATTCATCATTTGTAAGATGATTTCCGCTGTCTGTCACTCCACAAAGAAGAGTGAATACTTTTCCTGTATGCTGCCTTCCGGCGATAATATCAACTGTGTATAATGCAATCTTACACGGTTCTATTTCTGCATCCACTGTCAAATTACCTTCATCGCTGCACTCAATATTATGCACGATACCTTTTGCAAGCGGAGTTAAAAGAGTAATCTTTTTAAATTCTTTAAGTGCTTTATATCTTTTGTTTTGTCCGCCTGTCCAGTAATAAAATAGGAACGGCAGTTCAGAGTAATCTGTTGCTTTAACAGTTCTGTCCTCGTCATTTACAATGAAACGGCAATCGTCATTTCTTTCGTTGTATCCGTTAAAATAGTATTTTACCAGCGACCACAAATCATTGTTTATTTTCTCTGATTTTTCATCGGCGTATTTAGGTGTAATCTTTACCTTCTTTGCAAGTTCTTTTGTAAAGGTTGTAAAGAGAACCTGTTCTGCTGATTCCACATCCCTGCGGTTTTCCTCTTCAAAAAATTTAAGTGTTTCCTCGTGCTCTGTTTGAATCTGCGCTTGCGTTCTTACCTGCAGGTCTTTTATCGTTTTCTTGAGGTCATCGGTAAATCCTCCAAGGATTGCATCCGACATACCAAAAACACCATCTGCAACAAGCATTCTTTTATTTACAAGCTCAAGTTTTCTTATATCTGCCATATTGCTCTTATTCAAGAAGTTCAAAACAATAACATCGTTCTGCTGATTGAGCCTGTGGCATCTGTCAATTCTCTGCTCCATTTTCAGGGTATTGTACAAGAGGTCGTAATTAATCACTAAGGAGGATTCTTCAAAATTAAAACCTCTTGCACCCTGATCTGTAGAAATAATCAGTTCACAGTCTGCTTTGAAATTATCAATTGCTCTATAATCTTTGGAACCGTTATAAATGCTTATCTTATATAAATCCTTCAGGTTCTCTTCAAGATAGTTTTGCGTTTCACGGCTTTCTGTAAAGATTACTGCTTTTCTGTTTGCTCCCGCTTTTTTAAGGAGCTTAAACACGCCCTCAAGAGAGGCCATAAACAGTTTAAGTTTTGAATCAATTTTTATATTCCCGGCTGCAAGAAGCATTTCTTTAAATTCATTTATTTCATCTTCTGCTCCGTTTATTTTCTCAAGTCTTTTAATTATACCTTCTATTGCTTTTACAATAGCAGGCGTTGATGAGCCTTGCAGGTTAAACAGCATAAGTGCCAAATCATAAGGACTCATTTCCGGGAAGGCAATCTTTTCCGGTTTATCTATATATTTTTGAATCAGGTCATACAATGCTTGTTCTTCCTGCGATTGTTCAAACTCACATGTAATTACAATTCTTTCAGGAATCTTTGCGTATTGCTTCGCCTGACTTCTTAGGGTTCTGAAACAATATTTACTCACAAGCTTCGCAAGCTCCGGATAGTTCTCAGGCTTACGGAAATAACGGGACATATATTCCTGCTCGCTTGGAAGAATTGTTTCGTCAATAAAGTACATAAGACCATAAAGGTCAAGGATATTCTTTTCAATAGGCGTTCCTGTAAGAAGCACCTTAAAGGAGCCTTCCGCTATTTTCTTTAATATTCTTGCCTGCTTATTATCTTCCTTATGCACCGATGCAAGAAGACTTGCTTCTTCAAATACGGTAAGGTCCCAGATGATTTTTCCAACCTCTTCGCTGTTTTGTGCTGCAAAATCAAATGTTGTCAGGATTACTGAATCCTGGTCAAATGTGTTTCCGACAGATTGGAACTGTTCTGCATTTGATATGGTTATGTATGGGATACTATACTTGGTTTCAATCTGTTTTTGCCACTGAACAAGCAAATCTGCATTAGGAACAACAATAAGGATTCTGGTTTTTCCTTCATACCATTTCTGTGTTACCACAAGCATAGCTTCAGTTGACTTTCCAAGTCCACTTTCATCCATCAAAACGACACCCTTACTATATGGAGAACGTGTTGCAAAGAGCGCTGCACCCACCTGATATGGATACACTTTAATGTCTGATGAGGCAAAAGCCGGCATGAACTTATCATCATCCTGCAAGCTGTCTAATATTCGTGCTGTGTAGTATGCGTGAAACGGCGTGCTTACCATAATGCTTATCCTTTCATAATTTTGTCATTTTGAGTGTACCAAATACCGTACATTATTTTTCGATATCTACAATCTCCATAATATCACCGATATCACACTCTAAAACCTTGCAGATTCTTATGAGTACATCGGTGGTAACATTCTCACCTCTTGTGAGCTTTCTGATTGTATATTTGCTTACTTCTGCTTTTTCAATAAGGTCCTTTTTCTTCATATCCTTGTCAATTAAAAGTTTCCAAAGCTTTTTGTATGAAGCTGCCATTTTATACACCTCTTTTAAATTTATAATATGACAAAATATATTATATCATATCCCGGCAAAAAATTCAATAAGACTGGCACATTTTGTGAAATATTTTTTAACTAAAAGTTTGTGTTAGCAATCTTTTGGTTAAAACAACAGCTATATAGGGACTAGGGACTTTTCTTGCAAAACAAAAGGGCTGAATTGTAATTCAAGAAGTCGCATTTGTAAAACGAAATGCGACTTTTGTAATTGAAACGCAAGTTTGTAATCTGAAATGCACGATTTGTAAGTAAAATGCAAGTTTTGTAAACGAAATGCACGATTTGTAAGCGAAATGCAATACCTATTTTCTCAAAATACAAGCATTTTTGCATGCCAATAAGGGATAGTTGCTTTGGTAAAAAATTTGTAACTCAAAATGCTACCCCTGTATCCCACCTAATATTGAGTGTATCCACCGTATCATTTTAATTATCTTTTAAGTAATTTCGGGTTAATAATAACCTGATTTTTTTCTACCTGTTTGTATCCCAACTTTTCAAAAAGTTCAGAACCGTAATAAAACTCAAATGCTTCAAATGGTGTTTTGTTTCCGAGCTTTAGTCTGCTATATGAGTTAATGTGATTCATCATAATATCAATCTTTTCCTGAGTCAGATTATCAAAGGTAACACCTTTTGGTAATACTCTGCGAATAAGCTCATGATTTACCTCGATAGAACCTTTTTGATGAGGGCATCCTGCATCACAATAATACACTTTTGTTCTAAGAATTCCATCTTTAGTATATTCTATCATTCTTGGGTTAGAAAACTCCGAACCTCTGTCTGTAAGTATGACAGGGAAAATCTTTTCAAACAATTTTCTGCCCAACTTTACATATAACATTTCAAATATATCAATAACCGACTGAGAAGTGTTAAAATCCCTCAAAAATCCCATCATAAAGCTCGTATGAGGAAAATGTATGGTTAACAACACTTTGCCGCCTACAGTACCGATTACAGAGTCCATTTGTGCAGGGTGAATATCGGTCTTTTTGTTCAAAAGCTTTTGATATTCTTCATAGCTTCTGCCGATATAACAACCTCTATCAACCTTAAATTCTTTCTTTTTTCTGCGTGGTCTGTATCGCACCTTTCTTGGAAGGTCTATGTTTCTTGCATCAAAAAATCCTGCATCAATGTAATTATATAATGTCTTTTCGCTGCACATCAGCGTATCAGCGTTGTTGCAGTAAATCTGATGAACAGATTGACCATTCAGAATCAAAGGCGTTACAAAGGCATTTAACCTTGCTATTTCAGCTTCATCACACAATGCTCCTTTACGAGAGATTGAGATTTCCTGTTCAGCCATAATATTCGCCTGAACCGCACTATAAACTGTTTTTTCAAGAGTGCATTTATTCCTTTCATCACATCCGTTGCAAACATACGGAGGCTTAATTCTTAAGATACAAACCTGCTCTGCAAATTTAGGGCAATAGTCGTTACAATGTCCGCAGGTTCTGCACAACTTGCAAGAGGTTTTAACACACTTATCTCCACACACCATACCCATTTTGCAGGTTTCCTTATGTACACAAGCATTAAAACCGAAACCGCTGTAACCGCTTTTTTCAATAATAGAGTGCCTTCTGATTTCTCTTGAAATAGTGGAACGGTCTTTGTTGATTTTCTTTGCGATTTCTCCAAAAGAGCATCTTTGAAATATCATACTCTCAATCTCTAATCTTTCTTCAAATGTAATATATCCTGACATAAATATCACATTCCTTTCCAATACAACATTGGTGGATACATTTATACAACACACAAAAACACAGGCAGGTGGGACCCATATTTTCTGTTGTAAGCGAATTTAGCTTTATAAAAAAACAAACGGAAACGAGTTTGAAATCATTCAACTTCATTTCCGTTTTGATTTAATTATTTTGTTCTATTCGAAGATTTAAAATAAGCGGAACCGAGATTTTTATGCTTTCTCAATTCCGCTTTTCTTTAATTAAGGCTTATCATATATTGATATAAACTATCTTTCAACCAATCCATATTTAACTTTAATTCTTTCAAGCTTGTCTATCATAGGCTCGGATATAAACCACAAGAAAAAGGCAGTTCCGAGTGCATGGATTAAATCAAATGGTATTCCCATAATATAGGCGGCTTCAATCATATCCCAATTTATTTTACTTTGCCACATAATAACAGATGCAGGGTTCATAATCCCACCGTATATTACAAGTGTTGCTAAAAAACCGAAGATGCAAAGTGATGCTTTTGTCTTACGAAGAAATCCTTTTTTGAAAAGTATTCCTGCAATAAAACCTATAATTCCAAAGGCAAACATTTGCCATGGTGTCCACGGACCTTGTCCAAAGAAAAAGTTTGAAACAAATCCGGTTACTGCTCCTACCAAAAATCCCGTTTCGCCACCAAAGCATACCCCTGCAATTATCACAAGAGCAACTACAGGTTTGAACTGAGGAAGCATAAAGAATGCCGCCCTGCCTGCAACCGCAATGGCACACAATACACTTATCACGATAAGCTCCCTTGCTTTTGGTTTTCTCGATTCAAAGACCATACAAAACGGTATCATCGTTTCGAGAATGATAAGTAAGCTTACAAAATAATACTTTCTGTCACCCAAGAAGAAAACACCGATATAAATGGTAAGGGGTATTAAAAGCAGTATAAGGAATGTTGCAAGTAGTGTTCGTTTTGTCAGCTTTCTGTCTGACTTAGGAACTTGTATTACCTCTATTCCTATATCTTTTTGTGGAAAGAAGCAGAAACAAGCAATTGCAACTTCTATTACTGCGATTATCTGCAATGTATCAAGACCTAAGAAGCTTACTTTTGCAAACCCCAACACATCAATATCAGTTATAAAGGATAATGATGTCAGCACAAAAAGCAAAGCAAAGATACTGCCAATAATAATTCTTGCAGGTGTCAGCTTTTGTACTTTCTCTTTTTGTTGCTTGATTTCGTTCTGAGCATTATGTAACTCTATGAGCCGTGATTGTCTTTCTCTTTTTTCTACCTTGCCACCGCAAGCAAGAATAATATCTTCTGCTAAAACTGCATCAGGAAGTCTTGTTCTTGCCATACGGTTTGCAGATGTTGTATAGAAATTCTTACCTTTGAAGAACTCTCTTGGTGCGTCAACTGATGTTATACTTCCGTCAAAGACAAGAGCACATCTGTCGGCATATTCTGCACAGAATTCTATATCGTGGGATACCATAAGAATCGTTACGCCGTTTGCTTTCAATTCTAAAAGAATATTTGCAAATTCTTCTTTGAAATGTGCATCCATTCCTTTTGTCGGTTCATCAAGAAGCAGTATTTCAGGCTCCATAAGAAGTATTTTGGCAAGAGCTGCACGTTGTTGTTCGCCGCCTGATAAATCGTAAGGATGGCTATCCAAAAGATTTTCGATTCTGCAAAGCACAGATATGTTGTGTACCTTTTGTTCTTTTTCTTCCTTTGTGAGTTTCTTGTCAGAAAGTATTTCCATTAAATCAAGATAAACTGTTTTCTTTACAAATACGCTTTGCGGATTCTGCGGAAGAACACCCAAAAGTCCGTCATACATATTCTTGATTTTAGAAATGCTTTGTCCTTTAATCTTTACATCGCCTCGGTATGGAGTATTAAGACCTGATATGAGTGAAAGTGCCGTTGTCTTTCCGGTTCCGTTACCGCCGACAAGACAGAATAAGTCACCTTTATTTACACTTAAATTAAATCCTTTTACAACATCAGGCAATTCCTTTTCGTATCGAAACCAAGCATCTTTAATTTCTATAACTGTATCGTTGTTTTCTTTTAAGTTATCTAAGGGAATAAGAGTGGGATTCAAAGTGTTTCCCTTTGAATATTCTTCAAGCCAAGTTCTGCCTTCACGAACGGTCAAAGGACAAAGTAAAGCGTTTTTTACTTCGCTATGAACTCTCATAGGAGTCGGAAGTGCTTTATACATATCGTGATTTTGTGCTTTCAAAATTTTGCCAACTTCTTCAGGTGCTTCGTCTGCAATGATTTTGCCTTCATCCATAACAATTACTCTGTCCGCTAACGGAAATGCATCTTCCAAGCGATGCTCGGTGAGAATAACGGTTGTGCCAAGCTCACGGTTAATTTTTTCTAAAGTTTTTAAAAATTCACCTGCAGCTATCGGATCAAGCTGACTTGTAGGCTCGTCGAGAATCAACACAGACGGTTGCATAGCCATAACAGATGCAAGGTTTAACAGTTGCTTTTGACCGCCTGAAAGTTCGGTTACTTTCTTGTAAAACCAAGTCTGTATGCCGAAGAAAGATGCCATTTCGGATACTCTTGTTCTGATTTCGGTTTGTTTATATCCAAGGCTTTCAAGTCCGAATGCAAGCTCGTGCCACACCTTATCGGTAACAATCTGATTATCAGGATTTTGCATTACAAATCCAACACCTGATGCTTGTTCTTTGGTATCGTAATCGGCAAGAGGTTTGCCGTTAAAAAAGATATTACCGCTTATCTCACCGTGTGGTGCGAGCGTTGATTTTAATAATCTTAAAAGCGTAGTTTTACCGCATCCTGACTTGCCGCAAAGCAGAACAAATTCGCCTTGATTTACTGTGAAGTTTATATCTTCAAGTGCTTTATCACATCTGTTTGGATAACTAAAACTTAAATTTTCGATCTTAAAGCTTTCCATTTTCTCACCTCCCGGATTTCAATTATTATAGGGCATATACAAAGCAGTAAATATGCCACAAATACGCTTATACCAAATACAGAAACTTCTGCTGTTTTCATAGAGGGGAAAAATCTGAAATCTATTTCTCCCATTAAATTTCCCACAAATGTATATATACCTAAAAGCAAAATGCAAACAAGTGCTTTTTTATCTCTATTATCAAATGTAAATATTGAAAACGCAGTTCTTCCCGGTATTCCGTATCCACGGGATTTCATACTGTCGGCAGTTTCAATGGCGTTCTCTAAAGACCAAGTTGTCATAATGGACAGTATATTAAGTCCATTTTTTGCACGCTTTATGATACTACCATTTGAAACATCACGCCCCATACACCTTTGTGCGTTCGCTACGACTTTAAGCTGTGCTGAAAACTTTGGAACAAACCGAAGTGTCATTGAGATTATTAAAGACAATGCCGGAATGATTTTACCGAACAGATAGATAAACTTATCGCTTGTCATAACCTCGTTATAGCAAGAAAAATGACAGATAACACTCACAATCATTATAGCAGCACAAAGTCCGTAAATAATTGATTCAAGTGTCAACGGATTTCCGCTTGGCAGATAATCTATGATGGTAACTCCCTCGTGATTGAAGGCAGGGTTTATAAGTGCCATCATAAGTAGCATCGGAAGCATATATATTAAGTTTGTTTTTATTGCCTTTTTGCCCTTCAGCATCACAGAATATGTAAAGCCACTCGCAAGTGAAATACATAAACACACAGGATGCATAAAAAAGCAACTGAACCCGATTACAAATACAAAATACACGAAATTTACAATCGGATGATATGTTTTAAATTCGCTCATTTTAAAATTCAATTCCTTCTCGTGGTGAAACACCTTTTGTATAGGGATGACTTATCTCCTTAATTTCAGAGATATAGTCCGATTCATCTGCTATTTTTTCTGTTAGGTTGTGTCCGGTAAGTATTATTTCAGAATGTGCTTTAAGCTCTGCAAGTAGTTCTAACAAATTATCTTCGCTTATATAACCGTATTCTACTGCATCAAGTATTTCATCCAAAATAATCATTTGATAAGTGTCTGCTTTATTTTTTGTATCTTTGAAAAGAAGCTTGTTGTATGCTTTTGTAAGTGCAGGTGTGCGGTCTTTGTTCAGGTTATCATAAAGCTCATAGTATTCGTTTGAATATAAGACATCAATGCTTTTGATTTCACTCAGAACATTAAATTCCGCAGAATCATTATTCTTTAAAAACTGCACAAATAGAACCTTATTACCGCATCCGGCACATCGAACAGCCGAACCTACAGCGGCAGTTGTTTTTCCTTTTCCGTTTCCAAAATAAGTTTGTATCATGACATAATCTCCTGATTTAATTTCCATTTCTTGCAGAATAATGGCCGCCCACATCATTTCCTAAGTCGCAGGTATATACCCATTCAATTCTGTCACCGGCTTTAAGCTGATAACGTGAGCAACCGTAATTGGGGAACCAATCATTGACCTTATACATCCAACCTGAAAGCTCTCCGCAATCGAACTCATAAAGATTTGCTATGCCTTCGATATATGCACTGTTATATATGGGTGTATTCTCAAATTCCATATGTATTTTATTTCGCTTCATTTCTCGCACAAGCACATTGAACACACTTTCGCCTTCATAGAATGTGACGGTCTTTTCTGCAAATATCACACCGTCTTTAGGAACAATATCAACCTTCTCACTATCAAGCCAACCGATGTTTTGTAAAATCGTATCGCATCTGACAGATAAGGTGCAGGTAAGCTCTTTATCTGTAATTACTGCATTTTCAGGCTCAATAGGTACGGGTTTCCCTTCAGGAACGGGATCGGTTCTGTATTGGTCTTTTCCTGTAACTTCGTTTATAATCATTCCTTGTTCTTCGGAATATTCTTCGTTGCTTTGTTTGATTTCGGCAGAACTTTGTGTACTTTCAGCAATTTTCTCTGCCATAGCAATCTTTTCTGCAGGAGTCATAGGAGTTCCGTCTTGCTTTTGCGGTTTATTTCCCTCGGTAGCAGGTTCGTTTTCTTCCTTTACCGGAATGTCACTGATAGTTTTTTCTGCTTCTTTAATTTCTTCTTTGGTAGGCTCGTCATTTTGAACTACTGTGGCAGTTTCCTTAGGCTGAGGGACCCACCCACGAAGTCCCGGTGCATCACCGCCATACCAAAAGACAAACGCTAATACGATTGTGATAACAATACCTGCTATTATTTTGTTCTTATGTTTTCTCATCTGAATCCTCCTTAAAGCAGTTTTGCAAGGGAAAGCATATTATAAAGCATAGATGCTATCTCTGCTCTTGTAACCGCTTCTTTAGGCTTTATATCCATAACGCTGCTATTCATGATTTTTTCATTGTAGCAAAATGCAAGGGAACTTTGGGACCAGTCAGATGCCTTTACATAATCAAAAAACTGTGCTAAGCTATCTCGAACTGCAATTGTGTCCATTTCTGTATTCATTCCGCAAAGTTTTGCCGCCCTCGTAACCATTACCGCTGCTTCTTCACGGGTTATTGTACCGTTAGGGTTAAACTCACTTTCGGATACACCTTTTATTATTCCGTAAGAGTATGCAGTACCCACATAGTTATAAAACCAATCGTTTGTTGTTACATCCTTAAAAATAACATTGCTCTTCTGCGGTAGTCCAAGACCTCTTGCAATAATGGTTGCAAATTCTGCTCGTGTCATAGTGCTTTCAGGCTCAAAACTATTTTCTGTTTTGCCGTTTATAATTCCTCTTGATGCCAACGCTTCAATAGCTGTTTTATCTTTATGACCGACAATATCCGCAAAGGTCTTGCCGGGGCTTGTGATACTCATTTTCTTAACATCTGCATTCTTTCCTGCAAGTCCTACCGCATCTAAACTAACATTAAGATTTTTGGCATCGCTCATATCATAAAGTGTGTTTCTTCCTTCACTTGCACGCTTTAATGCAACAAGAGCATAAAAGCATTGCTCTGTTGCCATTAAGTTTGTAGAATCTTCGTGTATATGCCTAAAGCCTTTTCCGTTATCGTAGAATGTAAAAAGATTATCAAGCACAGACTTTCCGTTTTTTACAAAGCGTGCATCATCTATTGAAATACCAAGTTCGCAAAGGGCAACAAGCACCTGAACACAACTCTCGGAATTTTCTGTTTCATAGCTTGAAAATCCGCCGTTTTCTTTCTGCATCTTGGATAAACAATTAAGTGCTTTTTCGGTTGCTGACTTAACCTTGTCATTATCCTGATATTTCGAAAGTGCCTGAAGTGCCATTCCGGTAACATCAGGATCGGCAACATCACCTGATAATGCCCATCCGCCATCAGAGGTTTGTTTTTCGAGAATATGATTTATATACATTTCTCTTGTTGCCTGAACCTTTGCATTTGGGTTTCCTGGCATGTCATAGTTTCCGCTATCAAGAGCAATAAGTGCCCATATAGCACCGTTTATTCCTTGCCATACTGTTTTTTCATAATCACCAAGCGGTATTAAAAGATTATATCCTGCAACATCGGCAGGGTTTTTGCCAATAGATGTGAGAGCTACAATTACTCTTGAATATTCTGTGTATTTCTTGTTATCAAGTACGCCGCCTGAATCTTTAACATATTTTGTAACCGTTTGATAGTAATTCTCAAAATATTCATCGGGGATATCCATATCGCATCTGGCAAGTCCCATAACTGCCCATTCGCCACCAACGGAACCTACAGCCGGCTCTTTCACGGTTTCATATAGGTAATTTCCAACGCCTTCCAAAGTAACATCCACTTTGCTAGTATCAATAGCAAATGCCTCCGATGAAAGGCTGAAAAGAATTGTCAAAGTTAAAAGTATTGATATATATTTCTTCATTCTTAATGCTCCTTATAAAAACGGCAAAAGCGAGCAGTCAGTTTTTTAGGACTGACTGTTCGCACAATGCCATCAAATTTATTTTGCTACATTCTCACAAAAACGCATGAGAATTGCTGCAACCTGAGCACGGGTTGCAGTAGCTTTCGGGGAAAGTGTGGTTTCACTTGTTCCGTTTACAAGCTCTGTTTTGTTTGCCCACTTCATTGCATCAAGTGCCCAATCACTTATATCTGCTGTATCTGCAAAGCTTGAAATGTCTGCCTTAATAGTTACATCATAATCCTGCATTTTTGCAAAACGGTAGATAATAAGTGCCATTTGTTCACGAGATATATCACTATCGGGTGCAAACTCTGTTGCACTAATACCACTAACAATCCCATTTGCAGCCGCCCAAGCAACCGCATCAGAATACCACTGACCTTTAGCTACATCTTTAAAGTTATGTGTGCTTTCAACACTTTCAGGCTTTGCCATTCTGTAAAGAACAGTTACAAGCATAGCTCTTGACATTTTACTTTCAGGTTCAAAACCATTGCCTGTACCTTGCATAAGATTATTCTCATACACATACTTTACAGATTCATAATGCCAATCGTCTTTTTTAACATCGGCAAAGGTGTTTTCTGTAAATTCGGTTTTTGCTGATACAGCGTCATCTTTTTGGTCTTCTTTTGTTTTTAGTTCATCATCTTTTTTGTTTGTTGCAGAAGATGAGCTGCCATACCATTTTTCAGAACCCTGTTCCTGTGTATAATCATCTGTATAATGGAATACAATTTTATCTCCATTCTTTACACTTTGTTCTGCTACACCCTTGCTTGGATGAGTGCCGTTTAATGTGTACATCCAACCGGAAAGAGCACCATTATCAAATTCAGCAAGATCGTCTATTTTGGAAATGTAATTACCATCTGCATTAACAAAAGTATGTTTTCCTTCAAGAGCTTTTTCCAAAACATCAAGAACCGTTGCGGGGGAATCTACCTCAATACCTGTTTTTGAAATCCAAGTGTCAAGATTTCCCTTTTTCAAAGTATGTACTTCTTCGCTTTCACCGTGTTCATCATCGCCAAGCAATGTGAAATACACAGTAATTGTTCCGGTTGATGCAGGTGCGGAATCTTTTGTTATCTTAAGTGTAACCGTATGTGTAATTCCGTCTTTTTCACCGATTATGGTAAACACATTCTCGCCTGTCGAAAGTGAATATTCATCCTTGATGCTTTCTCCGTTAATTGTCACCTCAACGTCGTTGTCAACGACAGGATATATCGCAACAGAAGAAATGCGGTATCCAACAGAAGTTGTATATATTTTGCCGTCATTAGTAGTTGCCGCACGGTTGCTGCCTGATACGTCAAGCTTTACTCCTTCCACTAAATCGTTGGTTTCTGTTGCAGTTCCCTTTATCTTCAGCAGGTAAACTAACGGCTCTTTTTCTTCGTTTTGAACGATTACACGGATTTTTTTCTCACCGGCTTCTTTTGTGATTTTGAAACCATCGGCAGAACCATCAAAAGAAATACGGGTGTTGTTGATATAGATATTATCTGTTTCTGCTGCTCCGTTTACAGAGACAGAAACATATTTCATATCTCCGATATCTACACTGTAAACTTGCTGTCCTTCTTTTAAATTGACAACCTTCGATTCAGCACCGTCTGAAATCATAATTCTTGCAGGTGCAGAGGTTATTCCTACAGCATTTTCCTGAGCTGTTGTTTTGACCACACCGGCAATTTCAGGTGATTTTTCACCAAATGATGAGTGCCATAAATTTGATGCTGAAACAATCTTTACATAATGAAACTCCTTGTCAGATACATCAACAGGCTCGCCGTTTTCATCGACTGCCCACTTAAGGTCAAACCCATTTGTCTGCAAATCAAAGTTTGTATTGTCAGTATAAGGGTTAACATCTTTTCCCTTTGTTCCGTTTACAAAACAGTCTGCATATCCCCATTTAACAGGATATGCGTCTGTTGCTTTTCCTACAGTGGCAATTTGTCCGTTTCTTGCAGGAAGTGCAATACCTGACAATGTTATGCTATCAGATGCTGCAAGATTGTTCATAGAATATATACTTGCTGATGGGTAAACACCTGAATAGGACAGTCCGTTATGAGAGTTTCCGCGGTTATCTGTCCAAGCTGTTTTACCATTTGATGATTTTGTATAAGTTACGCTGTAATTCCAGTCAACACCATCATCATAGTGCGCTGAACCCGCTAAAGCATACCAGTTTTCTCCATCTTCCGAAACCCACGCCTGTCCAGGCTCAAAGAAGCTTGTTTTAGTAGAAGTAGAAGTATCTTTGTTTGCATTGCCGTATACGTAAAAATCAATGCCATATTTGTTATTCGGGTTATCAGTTATGGCATCATCATAGTAATATGTAATATATCCGCCAAAGTTGCCAATAGAGGTGATGCTGCCTGAAAGCGAAACCCAAGGTGATGCACCGTTTCCGGCTCCAATACCATTTGTATACTGGCTGTCTATGCATAAATAGTCGACAACCTTATCTGGATATCCGTCCGATTTCTTTTGAATTTTAAAATTATATGTATTCGTCACTTTTCCGTCAGACGATGTGATTGTAAGTGACTTCTGGCTTGTTGTAAGAGCGAGTGTATAAACACCGTCAACAGCAGTCTGCTGTGTAGTTCCAACTTTAACTGATGCACCTTCAGAAACTGTATAAGTAAGAATTTTTTCCGTTACATCCTTTGGAACAACGATAGAATATGTATATTTTTCTTTATCAAAAGCATTGGGGTACCAGTCGCCTGAATCTGTTGTTGCTGTAAGTATCTGTGCATCATCAGAAGACGAATCTACTTTTTCGACAACTATCGTATATTCGTTTGGTGTACAATCAGCAAAACCGCCTTTTTCTGCTTTTACATTATCTGTGTATGTTTTGTCGTCGATAATCTGAACCTTAACTTTTACGGTATTTTCACCATCTGCAAAGCTCAGTTTGTCGGTTGTTCCGCCACCCTGTAAAAGCTCTGTCCAGTTAACTCCATCAACTGAATAACGAAGATGCTCGTATGCGGTAGCTCCTGTTACGTTTAAAGAAAAATCCGAAATACCGCCAAGTAAAAAGCACTTATATGAATAATGAGAAGAAGATACGCCTGTATCAAGACTTGAACCCCAGACTGTTTTAAACTCACCGTCTTCGGTAAGCTTAAACATTGTACCCTCAGCATAACCATTATATTTTGTTGCTAAAAGACTTCTTCCGTCAGGAGCTAGTACAAAACCATTTGATTTTATCGTTTTTGTAGTATCTCTGGGACGAATTACGTCAAAATTATATACCGTCTTATTTTCTGCATTGTTCTTGTCAGAAAGTGTTATTTTTATATTAGATTCGTCAAACGGAATTCCGTCAAGATACGTAATTGCTCCGCTATTTACAGGAACAACTTGCCTTTCTCCGTTAATATCTGTATATTCTGCAACTGCATTATATTTTTCATCATCAAATAGCGTTGTATTCTGTAAAGTAAGCTTTGATGTGCTGTATGTTTTTATTGCTAAACTGTAATCTGTTGTAGTCGGTGCAAATACATAGGCAGTAGAATAGTCCTTAATTGCTGTGCTTAAAAATTGCAGATTTTCAAAGTACGGAATTTCCTCACTTTGTACAACAACCTTTATTCCGCCTGTTGTGCCTTCGCTATCTGCAGCGGTTATTATAACACTTCCGACACCTTTTGCTGTAACAAGTCCGTTTTCATCAACTGCAGCGATAGATTCATCAGCACTTGACCAGCTTGACACGCTTCTGCCCTCAGAAACATAAGCTTTAAGCTGCTTGGTCGGGTTTGGATTATTTGTGTTTATACCTAAGTATGTTTTGCCGTTATTACCGACCTCGTCTTCAACTGCTACACCTGTTACAGTAATTGTGGCTGTGTCGGTAAGCTCCTCATTTATGTTCAGCTTAAATGTTGCACTGATTGTTCCCGGACGATATACATTGAATTTGATTGAATTGCCTGTTTCGGGGGCTTCTGCAAGCTCCGCAACTCCTTCGGGAATGTTATAGTTCCATATATTATACCCCTTAATACCGCCGATTATAGATGCAGTCTTTGCAGTTTGACCATCAGCAGACAAAGCAACAGTCTGAGACTTATTATATTCGCTCATGGCAATTCCTGTTGCCATTATTGTTATTTCCCCTGAAACAGTTTCATCAAGGGTTGATATTGCTTTGAAATAAATATAAGAGGTACCAGAATAGACATCCTGCGTTACTTCAACTTCTCCGGTAGCTTCATCAACAACAAAGGTTGTATCCCAGGATGAAGTTTTTTTCCATGTGACGGGTGTTTCGTTTCCGCCCTGATCGTATGCAGTAAGATTAAATTTATCTCCCTTTTGAAAAACAATTACCCCATCTGTGAGAACATCTTTCGCATTGTGCTTTATTTCGATAGATTCGGGTATCGGCAGCCCGGCCGTTACAGTCAGGATTACGATATATGTTTCACTGTCGGCAGTGCCATCGTTTGCCGTGAATGTAAGTGTATATTCACCTGTTTCATCCGGTGTAAAACTGTAATCTGCATCGACTGTAGTTGCCTCTTCACCATTTATCGCTACTTTATATGTAAGTTCATCTACTTCATCTGCATCGGTAAATACTTCGTCTAAGCTAACGGTGTATTTATCGTCTATAGTAATGCTTTCAGCAGTCTGTGTTTTTACCGGAGCAGGTGCAGTGTTTGTCTGCGGCTTCATCGGAACCTTAACAGAGTAGGTTCTTGTTTCTGCGTTGGCATCGCTTGATTCAGCAACAGTAATTGTGATTATATTATTTTTTCCGCCTATAAGTGCGCCGTTCAACCTTGTCCAGTTGGACGCATCCGTTATGTTTACCGAAACACCATTGCACTCTGCGGTAATTACGGCATCCTCGGATTCTGCGACAGCTTTGACATAAGCGCTGCGGAACACCTCTATATCCGTAGCAGGGAATGCAACAATAGGAACGGAATACTCTGTTACATCGCTTGAAAATTCCGGTGTAAGGTCAAGTGCATCCGGATTGCTGTCGAAGCTTGCAACACTGAGAGAACTTAAATCGCAAGGATCTGCCTGCGGAGCATCTTCGCTTACGATAATTTTTGTGAGCGACATAATAAGCGGTTCGCCCGTAGTACTCTTCGGTATATAAGCGGTAAGATAATATGTCCCCTCAGCAGCAGGTGCAGTAACCGTGACCACGCCATTTGTATCTGTTACAGCAGCCGATACATCAGTAACAGTACCGCTTCCGATATCTACAAGTGCAAGCTGAGCACCGGAAACAGGGGAACCTACAGCATGAATAGCATCTGCATCAATATATTGATACGCCATCATATATGAAGAAGATTTAAGAGTCAGTTTTGCGGCAGTACCGGGCGCTGCGGTGATTTCCGTAATAGCATTGCCTTTATATTCAAACCAAGCAAGCTCATCAGACCAGGTCGCTGCATCCTGATAGGCAAAAAACTCAACAACATCTCCATCAACAAGCTTTTGAGTTGTTACGGTTGTTCCGTTATATCCGCCGTCACTTTTTGTTCCATCGTTGGGGTACGCACCATTCAGTACAAAGCCGACTGCTGTTGTTTCTTCACCGAACACCTTTGAAATATATCCACTTTCATCTACAGAAAGAAAATTAGCAAGGGTATCCTTTGTAAAAGTTTGCTGAAATACAATTTCATGCAAAGCAACAAGTGCGTCGAGAACGGAAGTTCCGTTTTCTATAGAGTCTTTCAAACCATAGCTTTCGGCTTTATTGCCGCTTACAGCAGTTTCAATCTGCGGAGCACATAAAAAGCTTCCGTATGCCTGAGCTGTAAAGCTGACAACAGCACTCGGTTCTTCGTTTTCAGCAAAAATTGTCATTGGAAGCGTACTTAATATCATTATAAGTGATAAAAGCAAACTTAAAATTCGTTTTGTTTTCATGTTGTCTCAATCCTTTCATTTTCGTTTTTCAAATCCATACTTATTTGTCTCATTACTTCGTTCCAAGCGCCCAATCTTTTCACAAGATATGTATATCCGATTGTGTTTGTCGGGTTAAGCCTTTTACCGTGCTTTGCCTTTAATTGCTTTAAATATTCATAAAGCTCTGCATCGGTATCGGCAGAATGTTTTTGAGCAAACTCGGCTTCCGATTTGATGCGTTCAGGCTTCTTGAATTCTTTTTTCAATTTCTTTTCAGCCAACTGATTAATACGATTGAGAGACCCGTGATTGATAACAGCCTTTGAGTTTTCTGTCCAATTCATCTTTTGTTCTTTTTCGAGTCGCTTTTGGCTTTTTTCTTTAAGTCCTGCACGTTCCAAAATACGAGGCCACGGACCAAATCTTTGCTTCAAGTATGTGTGCCCGATAATATCCTCTTTCTTCGGACATCTGCCAAGCTCTTTTGAACATTTCACGAGATATGCGATAAGTTCATCGTCTGTATCGCTTTTGTGTGTTCTTGCAAATTCTGCTTCTTGTTTTTGAAGCGTTTGTAAATTATCTGCTATGTTTTTCACCTCCGGTTTTTCTTACCGCAGGCAATAAAAAAACTGCGGCAATTTTTCTTTGAAAAATTACCACAGCTGAGTTTTTCTGTGATGAATCACAATTCAGATGAGAATATGGGACAAAGCCCTGAAACATTACATTTCAGCACCTCAATCTGAAAACGCTACCTCTATGCAAATGAGCACTTACGAGATAACATCAAAGCAGGTCTTGTGACTCGTGTCATATAAGGTTTATATTAACCTTGCATTTTTATGCTCTGCCTTCTCAGTTTCCCAATGACCGGCTTTCACCGACGAACATAAAAACT
>JAGAJK010000072.1 GCA_017626145.1 Clostridia bacterium | reverse complement strand
ATTTACTTGAATTCATAAATGAATTCTCAAAAATTTAGACCGACACTTTTTAATGCCGGTCTGTTTACCATGCTATTATTTTCTTTTAAAAATTTTTTTGGAGATTTTTAAAAATTTTACTTGACTTTATTTAGCAGGTCTGTTAGGGAATAGGAAAAAATGTTGCAGAACGGACGAACTGAGCTGTAAATGCCTGTTCAAAGGCATTTACAGGTACCCGAAGCTGTACGATGGTACAGTGAGTTAGGCGAAGTTCGTTCGAGCAAAAAGGCTTACCTAATAGAAAAAATATCGTTCAAAAACGATATTTTTCCTTAAGTGTGTATTTATTTTGTCAATTTTGACAAACTTATCACATTGTAGATACTATTATTTAAGCCTTTTTGCGATTATGAACTTTTTTTACATTCCCTTTTAATTTTAAAAGGTTATTACACAGCGGTTAATGGTGAAGCCTTTGGCGGAGAAGTTGTCCTCGTACTCGGTGTGGATATTATCCTTTTCCCACTGGCTGTTATGAAGGTCGAAGGTAAGCTGGCTTACCTTTGCGCCGAATTCGTTGAACTCTTCCAAAGAGAAATCGAAAAGCGGTCTGTTATCGGTTTTGAAATGAACTTCGCCATTTTCCTTTAGTATTTCCTTATATTTTGCAAGGAAGGTTCTGTATGTAAGACGGCGTTTTGCCTGTCTTGACTTTTTCCACGGGTCGGAGAAATTAAGATAAATTCTGCCCACCTCGCCCTTTTCGAAGATTTCAACAAGGTCATTGGCATCGCCGCAGATGAAACGGACATTTTTTATATCGGTACCGTTTATTTTCTCCATAGCAAGGATAATTACATCGATGCATTTTTCCATAGCTACGTAGTTTATATCGGGGTTTCTTTTTGCAAGCTCTAAAATAAATGCACCCTTACCGCATCCTATTTCAACGTGAATTTCGTTATTATTTCCAAACAGAGTATTCCATTTACCTTTGTATTCCTTAGGCTCGGTTACAGCTAAATGAATACAGTTTTCAAAACGGGAATCTCTGTTTTTCTTTTTTCTCATTCTCATAGGTTATTTTCCTGCCTTGTATCTTAAAGAATTGTCAAGAATTCTTTTTCTTATTCTTATATTTTTAGGTGTTACTTCAATAAGCTCATCGTCGGAGATAAACTCAATTGCCTGTTCAAGGCTCATAATCTTAGGCGGAATAAGACGAAGTGCGTCATCCGAGCCCGAAGCACGGGTATTGGTTATATGCTTCTTCTTGCATACGTTTACATTTATGTCTCCTGCCTTTGGTGACTGACCTACTACCATACCCATATAAACAGGTGTGCCCGGTGTTATAAAGAGAGCACCTCTTTCCTGGGCATTGTAAAGACCGTAGGAAACCGCTTCACCTGTTTCAAAGGCTACAAGTGAGCCCGATTCACGGGTTACGATATCGCCCTTATAGGGTTCGTAGCTGTCAAAGACTGAGTTTAATATACCCTCGCCCTTTGTATCTGTCAGGAACTCGTTTTTATAACCGAACAAGCCTCTTGAAGGAATTAAAAATTCAAGTCTCATTCTTGAGCCCTTTGGTTCCATGGAAACAAGCTCTGATTTTCTTGAACCTAATTTTTCCATTACCGCTCCCACGCAGTCTTCGGGAACGTCTATAATTACTCTTTCGATAGGCTCACAGTTTTTACCGTCTATTTCTCTGTAAAGAACCTTTGGAGTGCTTACGGAGAATTCATAACCTTCTCTTCTCATAGTTTCAATTAAAATTGAAAGGTGCATTTCACCTCTGCCGCTTACTTTAAAAGCATCGGTTGAATCCGTATCGCTTACTCTTAAGGAAACGTCCTTTAAAAGCTCACGGTAAAGTCTGTCACGAAGCTGACGTGATGTTACAAATTTACCCTCCTGACCTGCAAAAGGACTATCGTTTACCGCAAAGGTCATTTCAACTGTAGGTTCGCTTATTTTAACAAATGGAAGTGGTTCTACGCAGTTAACGGAGCAAAGTGTATTTCCGATTGTAATATCACCTACACCCGAAAAACAAACTATATCACCCATTTTAGCTTCTGTTACAGGCTGACGGGTAAGACCCTCAATCTGATAAAGGTTAACTACTCGGCTCTTATATGTTTGTCCTTCATTATGCCAGTCACAGATAACAACCTCCTGATTCTGGGTAATTGTTCCTCTTTCAACTCTGCCGATACCTATTCTGCCTACATATTCGTTGTAGTCAATTGAAGAAACAAGAACCTGCATTTCTTCACCGATTTCACCCTCGGGAGCAGGAATATGTTCTAAAATCTTATTAAAGAGCGGAATGAAATTTTCGCCGGGTTGATTTGGGTCATATGATGCTGTTCCCTCTCTTCCGGAACAGAATAAAACAGGGCTGTCAAGCTGTTCGTCAGTTGCGTCGAGGTCAATTAAAAGCTCTAATACTTCGTCAACAACTTCGTTTACTCTTGCATCCGGCTTGTCTATTTTATTTACAACTACTATTAATTTATGACCAAGCTCAAGAGCCTTCTGCAAAACGAAACGAGTCTGTGGCATAGTTCCTTCAGCCGCATCAACAAGAAGCAGTACGCCGTCAACCATTTTTAAAACTCGTTCAACCTCGCCACCGAAATCAGCATGGCCGGGGGTATCTACAATGTTAATTTTAACATCGTTATAGTAGATAGCGGTATTTTTTGCAAGGATTGTTATACCTCTTTCTCTTTCAAGGTCATTTGAGTCCATAACTCTGTCTTCAACGTTCTGATTTTCTCTGAACGTACCGCTCTGCTTCAACATTTCATCAACCAATGTGGTTTTACCGTGGTCAACGTGAGCGATTATTGCTATGTTTCTTAAATCTTCTCTTATCATTTATCCAATGCCTCCGTATATAAGTCAATTTCCTCAAGAGCACGTTTTGAAAGAAGCTCATTCTTTTCCGCTTTCTTACGAACCTTATACCCTAAAGGATTTACTATTCCGAAATTTATATTCATAGGCTGGAAATTCTCCACCGTTTCATCCGATACATAATTTGCCAGCGCACCAATTGCCGTATTCTTTGATAAATATTTTATTTCGCCGTCATTTATAATTTGTGAAAGATAAAGACCAACTAAAAGTCCCGATGCTGCAGATTCGATATAGCCTTCTACCCCCGTTATCTGCCCTGCAAAGAAAATCTTGGGATTCTTTCGCATACGGTAGCAGTTATCAAGAAGCTTTGGTGAATTTATATAGGTGTTTCTGTGCATTACACCAAACCGTACAAATTCCGCTTCCTTTAACGCAGGAATGAGACCGAAAACTCTTTTTTGTTCACCGAATTTAAGATGAGTCTGGAAACCTACAAGATTATACAAGGTTGCGTCCTTATTATCCTGACGAAGCTGAACAACTGCATAAGGGTCTTTTCCCGTTTTAGGGTCAGGCAGACCTACGGGCTTCATAGGTCCGAAAACAAGAGTTTGTCTTCCACGGGATGCCATAACCTCAACAGGCATACAGCCTTCAAAAACCTTGTTGTTTTCAAATTCCTTAACCTCAGCACATTCAGCATTGGTAAGTTCAAGCCAGAATTTATCGTACTCTTCCTCACTCATAGGACAGTTTATATACGCCGCTTCACCCTTATCATAGCGGGAAGCAATGTATGCCGAATCAAAATCAATGGATTCTTTAGTTACAACAGGTGCTGCCGCATCGTAAAAATGGAGATAGTCTTCACCTGTAAGATTTGCAATAGTTTTTGAAAAATCATCACTTGTTAACGGGCCTGTTGCAATTACTGTATAATCACCGTCGGGAATTTGGATAATTTCACCCTCGATAACTGTTATATTTTCATTTGATTTAATTTTATCTGTTATTGTTTTTGAAAAACCCTCTCTGTCAACTGCCAGAGCACCGCCTGCCGGAACCTTTGTTTCGTCCGCACTTTTAATTATAACGGAATCAAGACGTCTCATTTCCTCCTTAAGAAGTCCGGGTCCGTTTGCAAGACTGTCGGCACGAAGGGAATTTGAACATACAAGCTCTGCAAATGTTTCAAGCTTATGAGCAGGGGAAAATTTCTGAGGCTTCATTTCATAAAGATTAACCTTTATTCCCCTTCCGGCAAGCTGCCAGGCACATTCACAGCCGGCAAGACCTGCACCTATAACATTTACTGTCATACTTTATCCTTTCACTTAATTACTTATTTGTTTCAGCTACCTCGTAATCGCAGTTTTCGTTAATACATTTTAACTTTCTTCTGCCTCTGAATATGTTTCTTGCTACCATTGAGCCACACTTAGGACAGCTTTGATTAAGCGGTTCATCCCAAAGCATAAACTCACATTCGGGGAAGTTTTCACAACCGTAATATTTCTTACCCTTCTGGGATTTCTTAATTAAAATCTTACCCCTACACAAAGGACAGTCAACGCCTGTTTCAACTGCGATTGTTTTGGTATTTCTGCACTCAGGGAAGCCCGGACATGCCAAAAACTTACCGAAGCGACCTGATTTTATTACCATATTTCTTCCGCACTTTTCGCAGACAATATCCGTCTCCTCATCCTTTATTTCAACCTTTTCCATAGTGCTTTCTGCTTTGGCAAGATGAGCTTTGAAGGGATTGTAAAATTCATTTACTATTTCAGTCCACTCTCTGCCCTCTTCTATTTCATCAAGCTGTTTTTCCATATTTGCTGTAAAGGTTACGTCAACAATATCCTCAAAATGCTTTGACATCATAGAGTTTACAATTTCACCCAACTCGGTGGGCTTTAAGCTTTTCTGTTCTTTTACAACGTAACCACGGTCAAGAATTGTTGAAATGGTTGGTGAATAGGTACTCGGTCTGCCGATACCGTTTTCTTCCATTGTTTTGATTAACGATGCTTCGGTATATCTTGACGGTGGAACGGTAAAGTTCTGCTTTGCATCAATATCAACAGTTTTAACGGTTTCTCCTTCTTTAAGAAGCGGAATTGAAACAGACTGTTCTTTTACTGTTTCTGCAGATTCGTCGTAAATTTTTGTAAAGCCTGCAAATTTTAACTTCATACCGCTTGCTTTAAAATCGTAGCCGCCTGAAACTAAATTTGCGCTTACTGTATCGTAAACTGCGTTTGTCATCTGACTTGCAACAAAACGCTCCCAGATTAATTTATAGAGCTTATACTGCTCAGGCTTAAGGGACGCTTTTGCAAGCGCAGGGGTAATTTCAACATTTGCAGGTCTTATAGCTTCATGAGCATCCTGGGCGTTGCCTTTAGCTTTGTAAACAGGAGCAGTTTTAGGAATAAACTCAGGTGCATAGTTTGCAGAAAGGTAATTTCTTGCTGCTTCCTGTGCTTCCTTCGAAATTCTTAAGGAGTCGGTTCTCATATATGTGATTAAACCCAATGTTCCAAAGCCTTTAACCTCAAGACCTTCGTAAAGAATCTGAGCAACACTCATTGTTCTTTTAGTTGTAAAGTTAAGCTTTTTGGATGCTTCCTGCTGAAGCGTTGAGGTTGTAAACGGAGGTGCAGGCTTACGCTGTTTTGTTCCGTTCTTTACCTCCGTTACCTTAAATTCATCATTTTTTACGCTTTCTAAGATTAAATTTGCTTTCTTCTCATTGGTAACATCAACCTTTTTACCGTTTTTACCGTAAAAGCGTGCTTCAAATTTACCGTTTTTAACATCCTTTTCAAGAATGGCTGTAAGTGTCCAGTATTCCTCCGTTACAAAGTTTTCAATTTCCTTTTCACGGTCACAGATTATTTTCGTAGCAACAGACTGAACTCTTCCTGCACTTAAGCCTTTTTTTACATTCTTCCATAAAAGCGGACTTATCTGATAACCCACAATTCTGTCAACAATTCGTCTTGCCTGCTGTGCATTAACAAGATTCTCGTCAAGAATTCTCGGATTTTTAAGTCCTTCCTTTACTGCGTTTTTTGTAATTTCATTAAAGGTAATTCTGTTTTTTGCCTTTCTGTCAAGCTCAAGAGCATTTAAAAGGTGCCATGAAATCGCCTCTCCCTCACGGTCAGGGTCAGTTGCGAGGTACACTTTTTTTGCCGCTTTTGCTTCCTTTTTCAGCTTTGAAAGCAATTCACCTTTACCTCTTATGGTGATATATCTCGGTTCAAAATTATTTTCAAGGTCAATTCCTATCTGGCTTTTGGGAAGGTCAACAAGGTGACCCATGGATGCAATTACCTTATAATTCTTACCAAGATACTTTTTTATGGTGTTCGCCTTTGCAGGAGACTCCACTATCACTAAATTATCTGCCATTGTTATTTCCTTTCTATTTTACAGCGAAAAATCCGCCGGTATTTTCAATTATTCCCATCATTTCAAGCATCGTTACCGCCTCTGCGGCTTCAGCAGCAGAAAGACCTGTAAGCTCAACCAATTCATCGTAGCCGATTCTTTTACCCGACAGACAGGCAACTATTTTTCTCTGAACGGGATTCTCAAGTTCAATCTCGGATTCCCTCAGATTTTTATCATTTTCGTCTGTTACAGATGATATAATTTCATCAGGATAAAACACGGTATAAAAATCTATTATATCCTGCGGTTCAGTTACAAGCAATCCGCCCTTTTTAATAAAGCTGTTACTTCCCACATAATACGGTGAATCGATACTGCCGGGGATAACAAAACACTTTTTGTCGTCTTTTTTATCCAGACATACATTAACCATTATAGCAGTTCCGCTGTTATCGCCGGCTTCAACAATAAACGTGCATTTTGAAATTTCTGCAATAAGTTTATTTCTTGAAACTATATTATGTGCAAGTGCATTCATTCCGAAGGGCTGTTGTGTTATCACAAGACCTCCGCTTTTCAGCACCTTATTTTTAAGACTGTAATGCTTTGCAGGATAGGTTTTATCAATTCCGCAGGGCAAAAACAAAATTACCTCTTCTGCACTTTTGCAAACCTCTGCTTCGATACCTGCTGAAAAAGCTGATACCGGAACGATATTACTCTGACAAAGTGTTTTTACAAAACGTCTTGTATTAACCTTGCCGTCCTGCGAGCATTTCTTACTGCCTGCCACTGTTAAAAGCGGTCTTTTCAGAAGACTCACATTCCCTTTACAATACAGAACAACAGGAGGATTTTCCGCTTTTCTCAGATTTTCAGGATAAATTTCATCAGCATATGTTACAACGCACACTCTTTCTTCGTTACACCTGTCAAGTTCATTTTGTGCAGCTGTTAAATCTTTATCGGCAAGAATATCCTTTTCGCTGAAATTCATTTTATATATCGCTTCTGCAGTGCCGTACTCTTCAAGTAGTTCCCGGCATTTTGATGTGTTTATACCTACCTTAAGTGAGAGCCATAACCAATAGACGGTATTTTCCATTACTTAAATTTCCTTCTTCTTAAAATTTCATACATAAATATTGCACCTGCAACACCTACGTTTAAAGATTCAGCCTTACCCTCTATGGGAATTATGACTTTATTTATATCCATTTCAAGAAGCTCGTCAGAAATTCCGTGTGCTTCATTGCCGAGACATATTACACTTTTTTCACCGAAATCTGTTTCGTAAATGTTCTTCTCAGCCGACAAATCTCCTGCGCTTATAACAAAGCCCGATGCTTTCAGCGCCTTAAGGGTTTCAAGATATTCATCCTCATAAAAAACATTAATGTGAAACATAGACCCCATAGTGCTTCTTACTGTTTTGGAATTGTATATATCAACACTTTCCGGAGACATAACTACAGCCTGTACACCTGCCGCATCCGCAGTTCTTATTATTGTTCCGGCATTGCCCGGGTCCTGAATATGGTCGAGATATACAATAAAGTCAAGCTCCTCTAAATTGGCTGTGCTTTTTTTAATTTCAACACACACCGCCATGCCCTGAGGTGTTTTGGTTTCGCAGATACATTCCATTACAGAATCCGTTACCTCAAAGCATTCAAAAGAAGAAATGTCAAAATCCGTTTCAACACCTTCGGTTACAAAAACATACTTTATTCTTTCGGGACAACAGTTTACTATCTCACGTGCTATGCTTATTCCCTCTGCAATAAAAAGTCCTGCCCCATAACGCCCGGCTTTGGATTTTAATTTTTTCATATCCTTAATAAGACTGTTTTTTGTGCTTTCTATCCTTTTGATAAAAAAACCACCTTTTTAAAATTATTACTTTTAATATTATAATATTGTAGAAACTTTTTTTACACAGCATATTAAATAATAAAACATAATTTAAATTCTGTCAATAGTTTATTGAAAAATTTACAAAGCCGTAATACATAAAAATCAAGAAAAATAACGACTGTGGCTCTCGCCACAGTCGTTATTTCGTGCAGAGATTCCGCACAGAAGGGAGTTTAAAATGAAATTTACAGTAATGACTTACTGTATTTTAATAATACTATACCGATTTGTAACAACGGTGTTCTAATTGTGAAAAAAATAAGAACTTTGAAAAGTCTTACTTTACTTCCATATATTGAGGGTTGAAACGCAAAATAATTTAGTATAAAATCGTAAGCGTGGTTGACATAAGATTTTGCAAAAAAACAAAATTTGCGTTTTTAAAAGTTATTTCGCAAAAATTATGCAAACCAAAAAATTTAAAGGGGGACAATTAAATGTCAAAATCAGCAAAATTTATTTCCGGCGTTATGGCATTTTCAATGGCACTTTCAATGTTTATGCCAAAGACTTTTGCCTACAAGGTAAATTCAGATGTAGTCGGAACAGTTTATGAAGAAGCGGCAACAACGCTTGGCGCTCTTGGCGTTATGATTGGTGACGACACGGGTCTTTTCCGTCCCGAGGATGCAGTCACCAGAGCCGAATTTTCAAAAATTGCAGTTCACATTTTAGGTCTTGAGGATACTGCAAAAACTTCACAGGGAATCTCAAAATTCCCCGATGTTCCAACAGACCACTGGGCGAACGGTTATATCAATGTTGCCACATCACAGAAAATCATCGTAGGTGACGATACAGGTTATTTCCGTCCCGATGATAAGATTTCATACCGTGAAGCTGTTACAATTTTAGTAAGAGCTCTTGGTTATGAATACGTTGCAAACACCAAAGGCGGTTATCCAACAGGTTACCTTGTAGTTGGTGCCGATACAGGTATTACAAAGAAAACAGCATCACTTGGTACTGACCTTTGTAAAAGAGGAACAACTGCACAGATGACCTATAACTCGCTTACCATTAATCTAATGGAGCCTACAGGCTACACTCAGGGCGAAAATGTAACTTATCAGGTTACAGACAAAACTCTCCTTGAAAACAAATTGGGTATTGTTAAAAACACAGGCATTGTAACAGGTAACTCTGTTACCAAATTAACAGGCACAAGCTCACTTAACAAAAATCAGGTGGAAATTGACTCAAAGGAAATCTTCTACGTTGGTTCTTCAAACGCAGACCGCTACCTCGGTTACAACGTAACCTACTATGTAAAAGAAGAGGATAACGGTGATAAAACTGTTATACTTGCACAGAAAGACACAGCAAAAAATGATGAACTCATAATAAATGTTGATGAGCTTTCACAGGAAATCAAAGAAGATTCAACCTCTATTTTCTACAGACCTGATGAAGATTCAAAGGAAACAGAGCTTGAGCTTGAAACAGAAAAGAAGGTTATTTACAACGATAAATATTCTCAGAAATTAAAGAATCCGACAACCGGAACCGTTAAGGTTTTAGATACAGACAGAAACGGAAAATACGATGTAGTATTTATTGACGAATACGTTAACTATATTGTTGACGACACTTCAACTGCAAGCAAAAAGATTTACGACAAAAATGGCAAAACTGCCCTTGACCTTAACACAGATACAAACAAAAAGCTTGCCGTTACAATTGAAAACAAAGACGGTGAAGCAGTTAAGTTTGAAGACATTAAAGAATGGGACGTTATTTCGGTATTTAAAAACGAAGATTATTTAAGACTTGTTGTAACAGGCGAGTATGTTGAAGGTACAATCGACGAAAAAGCTACCGACTCACACAAGGTTGTAATTGAAGGAAAGGAATACCACGTAGCAAGCGACCTTGACTTTGACCTTCTTACTCTTGACCTTGAAGGTGTATTCTACCTTGATATGAACGGTGATATTGCCGCATTCAACGCTGAATACAAAAAAGGCTCAAACTACGGATACCTTATAAATGCAGGTCTTGACGGTTCACTCGAATCAACCTTAAGCATTAAATTCTTCAACGAAAACGGAGAAAGCGAAACCTTAAAGGCTGCAGAAAAAATCAAAATTGACGATAAAACAGGCTATGACGCAATTAACGCATACAACGAATTGTCTGAAAACGGCAAGGGCGTGAAAACACAGATTTTCACCTACGAAGTAAATTCAAAGGGTGAAATCACACTTATCGACAGAGCAGATGACAAAACCTCTTCATTCCCTGAAAGCTTTGAAAAGACACAGTTTGCACTTAACTTTAAGGGTGAAGACCTTGTATTCAAAAAATCAACAAACAAATTCAACAAAGTAACAAACGGCTCAACAGTAAGCTCAATCGGTGTAAACAAAGATACAATCATCTTTAACATCGCTGCCGATGAAAAAGACACCGAAAAAATGGAAATGATTACTCTTGATATGTTAAACGACGGAAGTGAATACGACATCGAGGTTTACGATATGACAGAAGATATGACAGCAAAAGTAATCAGAGTTACCAATGCTGTAAGCATCGGAAAATTAAACACACCGATTGCCATTGTTGAAAAGGTAACTGCAACCAAAAATTCCGACGGTGACAAGGTTGATAAGCTCTACGTTGTAACAGAAGGCGAAAAAGTTGAAATTACAACAGTTGACAGCACAACTCTTGAAAAAGCACCCGGCGTAAAAGTTCAGGCAGGCGACATCATTCAGTTTGCAAAAAATGCAAAGGGCGAGCTTGAAAGCTTCACACTTTTATTTGACACCAACTCAAAAACAACTGAATTTACCAAAGAATACGGCAATGACGGCGAAATGAGCGTAGTTTACGGTAAGGTTACAAAGAAATTTGCAGACTCTGTAAACGTATCTGTAAACGGTAAATCAAGCATTAACTATTTAACTAAGGATGCTGTTGTTTACAAGGTAAACACCGCTAAAACAACAAACAAAATTACCGTAACAGATGCAGGTGAAATCAGCAAATGGGAAGACAATGCAAATGAAGTAAGAGTATTCTTAAGAATTTACGAAGATACTGTAAAAGAAATAGTAATCGTAGAATAATTTAGTTTAAAAAGCACCTTTAACCACTTAATTCAACAAAAGCGGGTCGCAATGCGACCCGTTTTCATTTACCCTTTTTCATTTTATACCTGTAAATTAAGTATGGTAATGTCATCAACCTAAACAAAAAATATATAATTCTGTAAATTATTATAAACGGTAATAAAAAGCATCTCATTTGGTACAGATAATAAGACTTTCTCTCTGCCACAACTACGTTTTTCCACTCTCCGCAACCTTCACATAAATCATACTCTTTTGAAATAATATATTTTTTGGTGCTGTCATTCCTTCCATACATTTTATTCAGGCATTCCAGACAAAATTCAGCCATAATATCACCTCACCACTAATATACTTATATAAGTATATATCTTTTTAGAGGAATTGTCAAGAAAATATACATTTATTAAAATATATACCGAGGTGAAAGTATGATTAAAATTACACTTGATACCGCACTATCGATGCGTAATATTTCAAGATACGAATTAGCAAAACGAACAGGGATTCGTTATCATATAATCGATAATTATTATAAAAACAAAGTTGTCAGATACGATAGCTTTATCTTAAATAAGATTTGTATTGCTTTAGATTGCCAAATTAGTGATATAATCAGATATGAAAAAGAATAAACGGGTCGCAATGCGACCCGTTTATTCTATAAATTTACTTTTAAGTTCTGTCATATGGTCAAGCGGACCCGAACCGGAGCCTAAATTAAGCTTTCCTGAAAGGCAGGCGGTTATATACTCCTTTGAACGCTTTATGCTTTCTGTAAGCAAGTAGCCCTTGGCAAGGTTTGACGCGATTGCCGAGGAAAGTGTGCAGCCCGTTCCGTGGGTATTGGGATTATTTATCCTTTGGGCGTGAAACCAGGTATATTCACCTTCCGAACATAAAAGGTCACTTGCATCGTTTATACTGTGACCGCCCTTTAAAAGAACACTGCAGCCGTACAATTCCTCTATTCTTTGTGCGGCATTTTTCATATCCGTTTCATTTTTGATTGTCATATCAGATAATATTTCCGCTTCGGGAATATTTGGTGTAATAAGCCGTGCTAAAGGGAACAGTTTTTCTGTCAGAACGGAAAATGCGTCACTTTTTTAAAGCTTTGAACCGCTTGTTGCAACCATTACAGGGTCAACTACAATATTTTCGGCTTTATAAAGCTTAAGCTTTTTAAAAATCACTTCTGTTATTTCTTTTGATGAAACCATACCGACTTTTACGCCGTGCGGTCTTATGTCGGTGAAAATTGCATCAAGCTGATTTTCAAGAAATTTGGGAGTTACTTCTAAGATATCGTAAACACCTGTTGTATTTTGTGCCGTAAGGGCAGTAATTGCACTCATTGCATACACGCCGTTGGCGGTCATAGTTTTAATATCCGCCTGAACACCTGCTCCGCCGCTTGAATCGGAGCCTGCTATTGTCAGCACACACCTCACAGCTTATTCACCCTTTCCTTTAATTCTTTTGCAGTTATATATGGATTTTCCGCTTTCATTATTGCAGAAACTACGCAAATTCCCGAAATGTCGACACCCTTTAAAATATCAAGATTATCTTTGTTAAGTCCGCCTATAGCGTTTACTCTGATGGGAACGGCTTTACATATTTCTTTTAATGTTTCCACGGAGGTAAGAATTGTTTTTACCTTTGTGGTTGTTGGATATATTGCACCCACTCCCAGATAATCTGCGCCCTTTTTATAAGCATCTATTGCCTTTTCGACGGTTTTTGCCGTTGCTCCTATTATTTTTTTATCCCCTAAAATTTTTCTTGCTGTATCTACAGGCATATCGTCATTACCAAGATGGACACCCTCTAAATCAAGAGCAAGAGCTATATCTGTTCTGTCATCAATAATAAGCGGAACGTTATATTTTTTAGTTAAGCTATGTACTTTTTCGCCGAGAGAAAGAATCTCTTTTGTTGTTTTTTCCTTTTCACGAAGCTGAACAAGAGTTACTCCACCTTTTAGTGCCTCTTCGATTTTCGCCAAAAATTCATCTTCCTTAAAATCTGTACTGTCCGTAATTAAATACAGTTTTGTGTCAAATGCTTTCAACTGTAAATCCCTCCATTTTTAAATATTTTTCAAATTCTTCATTTGAAAGAGTTGACAGCTTATTCATTAAATTTATGCTAAAAGTTCCTGTCCCCTCTTCATTTTCTGAAAGCTCACCACATATTCCAAGAACACCGCAGGCACAAACCAAGGCTTCCATACCGTTTTCTACAGACAGAAAACAGCTACATAACGCACCAAGCAAACAACCTGTTCCTGTAACTTGAGTTAAAGCAGAGGTTCCGTTATATATATGTACTCTTTTTTGTTTATCGGTAATTATATCTGTTTTTCCGGTGGCAACAACAGTACAATTATAATTTTCTGACAGCTTTTGAGACACCTTACATATTTCATCGGAATTGAGCTTTTCCGAGTCAACTCCTTGTGTTGTATACGAACAATCATACATTGAATAAATTTCCGAATAATTTCCCTTTATTACCAATGGGTTGTATTTACTTATAATTTCAAGAGCAAGCTTTCGCCTTAAGGACGAGCAGGACACACCTGCCAGATCAATAACTACGGGTATATTATTCTCTTTTGCATTTTTTACCGATATTTTCATTGATTTTATGCGTACATCTGTTATATTACCGAAATTAAGTAAAAGTGCTTTCGCATTTTTGGTAATTTGAGCGACCTCTTTGGGATGCTCTGCCATAATGGGACGCCCGCCAACGGCTAAAATACCGTTGGCGCACATATTTATTGAAATAGGATTTGTTATGCAATGTATCAGATTATTTTCTGCCCTAAGCTTTAATCTGATTTTATTTAGTTCCTGAACGTTCACACCTTATCTCCCCTCTTTTTTACTATGTAATAAACAATTCCCGTAATAATAAAGCCTGTAAGTAAAGTGCAGGATATTACACTCCAGAAAACAGAACTGATTTTAAAAATATCTGTAAGTATTTCCACAACAAGATAACAAATACATCCAAATGCCGCAAAAGATGCCGCGGTTGAGAAATATGTAGCTTTATCCTCATAGCATCGTCCACTTAGCTTTTGTTGAAATTTTGTAAGCATGCCAATACTGCTAAGCCTTCTTAAAAACACATATGCTATACTTCCGCCTATTAAGGTTCCGCATATAAAGGAGGGTACATAGAAAAGCCAGGTAAGCCCTTCCTTTCCCCAGAAAAATGTCATCACAGGATAAGAAAGAACCGCACCCACAATACCTGTTCCAATGATTTCACCTAATACCGCAAATATTATTTTCCCTTTCGACATACGGTAAAATACACCTGATAAAAATGCACCAAAAATCGCACCTGTTAAAGCAATAGGCGGTATACCCATAATAACCATTCTGATTATGCCGATAAGCGTTGCGCAAAGAAGTGAATACCACGGTCCTAATAAAACAGAGCATATTATGTTGATAAAATGAGCCATAGGACACATTCCCTCAAAACGCAGAAGCGGTGAAATAATTACACCCAGAGCCACAAGCATTGAAAGTACCACTAATTTTAAAATTCCTTTTTGTTTATTCATTTGTTTTTCCTCTTTTCGTGTTTAATACGAAGCATATTACTTCGCCGGTCGGGAATTAATTTTCCCCTCTCACCCCGAAACACGGGTTCCCTCGCACGTATACAGACCTCCGGCGCTCCCCGGCTATCCGCTCACCCCTCCTTTACATTGGTATTAAAAAAACGGATAAACCTTGCGGTTTATCCGTTAAAAGCAGCTTTGAAACTTCCTACGGCGGCATTATCCGCATCAGGTAAAGGGTCGAAGTTTGATTACTTCCTCTCAGCCTGCCATAACAAGCTCCCCTGTTTATTTATTTTTCTATATTTTACAACAAAACTCAAAAATTTTCAAGTAGTTTATGCTGATTTTATTAATTTGTATATATTTCCGTCTTTTACACCTTCGGCATATTTCATTTACAGTATAATTTAATTTTTGTTTTCTGCCAAGAAAAAGGAGCGGTAAATACCGCTCCTCAAGTAGTTATATCTTTCGGCAACTTTTAACAAATTATCACCTGATTTATCAACACTACAGAACCGTCTCCTTGTGTTTATCAACTTTTCCCAGAAACACCCATTTCAAAACGATTTCTGATAAATTAATAAT
>JAGAJK010000071.1 GCA_017626145.1 Clostridia bacterium | reverse complement strand
TTTCATTCCATTTTTTGACGAGCAACTTAGGTTGCTCTATTTGTCATGCAATTTTCAATGTTCAACTGATTATTTCGACTCTCTAAAAAATATTTCAAGAAATTTCAATTTTTCTCTTGACATTTAATAGTTAGTCTTTTATGTAAACCTATAATTAAAAACATTTCAGGTAGTTAGTTGTAACTAACTATATGGTAAAATATATACGACCTCTTAAAATTGGGTCGCTTATATTATAATTGCTTCTGCAAGCTGGCTGTCAATATTGTATCTTCCGTCCTTTATTGCAACGGTACAACCGCCTTTGCGGTGAGCTATAACCGTAATGGGTTCACCGCTGTAACAGCCTAAAGAGAATAAGAATTCATTAAGCTCTTCATCGTCTGTTTCAATTGCTTTTATAATGTATTCCTTTTCTTCCTGTGCCTGTGTTAAATTCAACACTGTCACCTCGGTTCTTTTATTGAGTTAGTCACCACTAACTTGGCATATTATAGCACTATATTCAGGTTTTGTCAATACTTTTTTAAATTTTTTTTCAAATTTGACAGTTTAATTTATTTATGTTACAATATATATGTAAAAAAAATAAAAGGAATAACCTATGAGAATAAATGAATCTTCAGAAAATTACCTGGAAACTATCCTGGTTTTAAAAAATAAAAAAGGCAGCGTAAGAAGCATCGATGTTGCCAATGAGCTTGGCTTTACAAAAGCAAGCGTATCGGTTGCAATGAAGCGTTTTGTGGAAGATGGCTTTGTTGTAAGAGACGAAAGCGGGAATCTTACCTTAACACCAAAAGGAATAGAGGTAGCAGAAAAGGTGTACGAAAGACACAAAGTGCTTTCCGAGCTGTTTATAACTATCGGTGTAGACGAAGAAACCGCCCTCGAAGACAGCTGCAGAATCGAACATTGTTTAAGCGACATAACCTTCGAAAAAATTAAAGAACATATAGAAGTTTTTCGTGATCTGAAAAAATAATGTATCTCAAAATGAGATACATTATTTTTTATAATACAGCAAAACCAAATCCTGCAATGTTTATTTCTTTATCGTTGAAATTAACGGTTATATCTGCATTTGTTCTGTTAGCTAAAATTACAAAGCATTTGGATTCGTTATATCTTTTAATTCCGAAAATGTCTTTGTGAGGAGCTAAAAACTCTGTTTTCCCATTTTTAAGCAGTTTTGATGAATGACGCATATCACTTGCATTTTTGTAAATATTCATAATATCGTGATTTTCTTTGCCCCAGGGGTAGGTGCGTCTGTTATCGGGGTCGGTGTCACCTGTCAGGCCTGCCTCATCGCCGTAATAAATACAGGGAGTGCCGGGAAAAGCAAACTGAAGATTTACCAGAGTTTCAAGAAGAGCTTCTGCGTTTTCATTATTTATCTGCTTTGCAACAGAATAAATTCTTGCAACATCGTGAGTTCCCAAAGAATTAAAGCTTCCGTAAAAGCTGTTATGAGGGTAATTTTCCATAAGTGAGTCGAATGCTTTTTTAATATCAAAGGAATTTACTTCTCCTTTGAAGAAAGCAATTAAATTATCACGGAATGGATAATTCATAACGCAGTCAAGCTCACGGCGTGTGAAGTAGGTTCTTTGCTTGTTATAAGCAATTTTATTTGATGCATCCTCCCATACTTCGCCTAAAACTACCGCATCGGGATTGATTTCCTTAACCGTTCTGTAGAGAATTTCCAAAAACTCATCGGGAAGCTCATCGGCAACATCAAGACGCCAACCGCCTATACCCATTTTTGTCCATTTTTTAACAATACTGTTTTCACCTGTCAAAATGTAGTCAATATAGCTTTCATTTAATTCATCAACATCGGGAAGGTCGTAAACACCCCACCAACTTGAATATTTATGGGGATATTCTTCAAATTTAAACCAGGGGAAATAAGGTGAATTTCTGTCATTGTAAGCACCGCCGTCACCGTAGCGTCGGAATTTGTTAAAGTAAATACTGTCAGCACCCACGTGGCTGAAAACACCGTCAAGAATTATCTTTATTCCTCTCTTGTCCGCTTCATCAATAAGAGTTTTAAAATCCTCCTCTGTTCCCAGCATGGAATCAATTTTTGAATAATCTGCCGTACTGTAACGGTGGTTGGAATTCGCCTCAAAAATTGGGTTGAGGTAAATAATCGAAGCATTAAGACTTTTTATATAGTCAAGCTTTTCAATAATTCCCTTTAAATTACCGCCGAAATAGTCCCAGGTGGCAATTTCATTTTTTTCGTTTCTTATATAGGTGGGTGTCATATCCCAGTTTTCGTAAATATAAACATCGTTTTTTGTACGGTTAATTTTTTCACCGATTGCAAAACGGTCAGGGAATATCTGATATGCAATTCCCTCACGGAACCATTTTGGTGCACCGTCCGTTTCGTAAACTGTAAGCTGAAAAAAGCTTTCGGGCTTAGTTGTTGAGAATTTGTTTTCCGTATTTTCGATATAAACCTTTATACCGTTTTCCGTAACAAGCATAAAATAGTAAAATATGAGAACTCCTTCATCAAAACTGACAGAACAGCTAAAGCCTGTTTTTGTGACTTCAAGCTCTTTACGGTCGCCGTTTAAATAAATAAATCCCTGGCTAAAACCGTTACATTCAATATTGAATGTAACGGTTTCATTTACCTTTATTGCGCCAAAAGGGAATTTACATTTTTCATCCTGAGGATTGAAATATATCATAGTAATCTCCATTCCATCGCCATACTTTTTTATTTTACAAAATAAGGTTCAATGTCCCAAATGTCATGGGCATAATTTAAAATTGTGTTATCACTTGAAAATCTTCCTGATTTAGCAATGTTAATAACTGCACTTCTGTACCACGCAGGCTTATCCTCATACATTTTGTTAAGTCTTTCATTTGCCTGAACGTAAGCATCGAAATCCTTAAGAACAAAGAACTCATCGTTCCAGGTAACAAGATGGTTGAAGATTTCTTCAAACTGATAAAAGTCATCGGTGTAGAAATTGCTCTTAAGCTGATTTAAAATCTTGTTAACTCTCGGGTCGTTGTTGTAAATTTCGGAAGAGAGATAACCGCCGTGAGCGTAATAGTTAATAACCTCTTCACTTGAAAGACCGAAGGTTACAATGTTGTTTTCGCCAACAGCATCAAAAATTTCAACATTAGCACCGTCCATTGTAGCAAGAGTAATTGCACCGTTCATCATAAACTTCATATTACTTGTGCCTGATGCTTCCTTTGAAGCGGTTGAAATCTGAAGACTTACATCTGATGCAGGGATAATTCTCTGTGCCATATCAACGTTGTAGTTAGGAATAAACACAACCTTAATTCTGTTTTTAACAATAGGGTCGTTGTTTACCTTGTTTGCAACAGCGTGAATCAATTTAATTACCTTTTTTGCAAGGGAATAGGAAGAAAATGCCTTTGCACCGAACACAAAGGTTCTCGGCTGCATTTCGATGTCCGGGTTTTCCAGAATCTGATTGTATAAATGCATTACATACAAAATGTTGAGTGTCTGTCTTTTGTATGCGTGAAGTCTCTTAACCTGTGAGGAGTAAAGACTGTGAGATTCAAGCTTGATATTGAAATTTTTTGAAACGTAGTCGATAAACTGAATCTTTTTGCCGTGCTTTATTTTTCTGAAAGCTTCGCAGAATGCGGAATCATCAGCAAAAGGTGTAAGGTCGTCAAGACGCATCGGGTCTTTAATCCAGCAGTCACCGATTGCTTCCGTAATAAGATTTGATAATTCAGGATTTGCGGAAATAAGCCATCTTCTGTGGGTTATGCCGTTGGTTTTATTATTGAACTTACCCTTGTAGTGGTCGGAAAAATCCTTTAATTCCTGATTTTTAAGAATTTCTGTATGAAGTGCCGCAACACCGTTAACAGAATGTGAACCTACAATTGCAAGGTTTGCCATACGAACCTTATTATCCCAGAGTATTGACATTTTTGAGAACTTTTCAAAATCGTCACCGTACTTTGCTCTCAGTTCGTCATCAAAACGGCGGTGGATTTCTTCAATAATCATAAATACACGGGGGAGAAGCTCTCTCATTAAATTAATACTGATTTTTTCAAGTGCTTCTGCCATAATTGTGTGATTTGTGTAAGCCATTGTCTGGGTTGTAATATCCCAGGCTGTTGCCCACGGAATATTTTCTTCGTCAACCAAAATTCTCATAAGCTCTGCAACTGCAAGAGATGGGTGAGTGTCGTTAATATGAATGCTGTGGTATTCGTTGAAGCGGAGCATAGAAAAGCCTAATTTCTTATGCTTTTTAATGATGCTCTGTAAGCCTGCACTTACCATAAAATATTCCTGTTTAAGACGAAGCTTTTTACCGCTGTCATTAGAATCGTCGGGGTAAAGTACGTCGGAAATTAATTCTGTATTGAGCTTCTTTTCAACGGATTTTAAATATTCACCGTGGCTGAATTCACCAAAGTCAATATCGTTATCAATAACCTTTGCGCTCCATAAACGAAGTGTGTTAACGTTTTTGCAGTCGTAACCGACGATTGGTGTATCGTAAGGAACAGCCAAAACCTCTTCGTAGTTTTTATGTTCAACCTGAATTTCACCATTAGAATCAATATTAACGTCAACATTCCCGCCAAACTTAACGGTTACAGCCTCGTCATCACGACGAACCTCCCATATGTTGTCGTATTTAAGCCAGTTATCCGATTCTTCAACCTGATAACCGTTCTGGATTTTCTGCTTAAAGAGACCGTATTTGTAGCGGATACCCTGACCGTAGGCAGGAATACCCGTTGCACTCATAGAGTCTAAAAAGCAAGCCGCAAGACGACCAAGACCGCCGTTTCCGAGACCAGGCTCAATTTCTGTTTCTTCAATATCTGAAAGCTTTAATCCAAGCTCAGCAAGAGCTTCTTCGCATTGCTTTTTAATACCTAAATTGATTAATGTTGTGTCAAGTAGTTTTCCAAGGAGAAATTCCATTGAAAAATAATGTACCTGCTTTATTCCGTCATTACTGTACTGCTTTTTGGATTCGTACCAGTAATCGGCTGCGTAGTTTCTCACAAGCTTACCCAAAGCTTCATAAATCTGCAATGGGCTTGCCTGTGTTACGTCCTTTGAAAAACGTATAATAAGCTGTTTCTGAAAATCTTCTTTAATCTGTTCTTTTGTCTTACTTAACATATTGTATTATTGCCTTTCTGTTTTGAAATATTATTTTAGTAAACCTTCATATAAATCAATATATTTTTTAGCTGAAACATCCCAGCTGAACTTACTTGAAATCGCACTTTTTACTATATTATTCCATACTTCCTTTTTATGGAACTGTTCTATTGCATAAGAGATAACGTGCATCATATCGTGAGCATTGAAGTTGGTAAACGAAAAACCGTTACCTTCACCTGTATATTCGTTGTATGGTGTAACAGTATCCTTAAGACCTCCTGTTTCACGGACAATAGGAACGCTTCCGTAACGAAGTGCTATAAGCTGACCAAGACCGCATGGCTCGAAAAGTGACGGCATAAGGAAAAGGTCGCTTCCTGCATAAATTTTTCTTGCAAGAGCATCAGAGAAGGTTATATTTACCGAAATTCTGCTGGGGTAGCGAGAAGCGTAGTAGCAGAAAACGTCACGATACTTGTCTTCTCCCGTTCCTAAAATAACCAACTGTGCACCTGTTGACATTATCTCTTCAATCATAGCAATAACAAGGTCGAAGCCCTTTTGAGAGGTAAGTCTGCTTACAATACCGATTAACGGTACATCCTCACTTTCCATAAGTCCAAGCTCTCTTTGAAGTGCAAGCTTGTTTTCAACCTTTTTTTCAGGAGCCGACTGTGAATAGTTTACAGCAATATCCTTGTCTGTTTCGGGATTGAAAATATCGTAATCTATGCCGTTTAAAATACCGCATAATTTGTTGTTATACTTTGTAAGAATTCCGTTAAGACCCTCACCGTAAAAATCGTTCTGTATTTCTTCAGCATAAGTGGGGCTTACGGTGTTAATGTAATCCGAATATACGATTCCACCCTTCATAAATGAAATACAGTCGTAATAACGAAGCTTCTCCTCATCAAAATAGCTGTCGTCAAGACAAAGAAGCTCGGAAAGCATCTGACGCGGAAAAATCCCCTGAAATTTCATATTGTGAATTGAATAAACAACCTTTGCAAAGGAAACCGTTCCCTGATAATAATGATGCATAAGAACAGGAATCATACCTGTCTGCCAGTCGTTGCAATGAATAATATCCGGGTTAAAATCCATAAAGGGAATAGCTTCTAAAACTGCACGGTCGAAAAACGCAAATCTTTCACCGTCATCATAATATCCGTAAGCTCCGCCTCTTTTGAAATAAAATTCATTATCAAGAAAATAAAAAACGGTGTTTCCAAGCTTGTATTCCTTAAGTCCGCAATACTGGCTTCTCCAGCCTACGGGAACATAAAACTCCGCAACGGTTCTCATTTCTCTTTTGTATTCTTCAGGTATATCACGGTAAAGAGGACAAACAACTCTTGTTTCCGTTTCGAGCTCATTAAGCTGCTTGGGAAGAGCGTAAGCAACATCACCGAGACCACCTGTTTTTATAAATGGATAAACTTCAGATGTAACAAATAAAACTTTTGACATAGTAATCCTCCGTTACTGATAAATAAATTACATTATAAGTATACCACAAAATTGCCTCTTTGTCATTAAAAAAATGACGAATTACCATATATATTTAAGATAAGGAAAAATTTTTTTGAATTTTCACAAATTTTTTTCGAAATACTATTGCAATTTTCTTAAAAACGTAGTAAGATAATAACGTGGTGGGAGAAAATGTCACCAAAAACACACAAAGTGGTGGAAAGTGTCAGATTGACTTGTGAAAGGGAGGGATAACATGCTGGTTGGAAGCTATCAACATAATATTGATGCAAAAGGCAGACTTATAATGCCCGCAAAATACCGTGAGCACGTTGGTCCCATTTTTATGCTTTCACTTGGCTTTGACAATTGTGTAAGAGCATATTCTCCTGAAGAATGGGAAAAGTTCAAAGCTAAAATTGATGCACTTCCCGATGAGGATGAGGATGTTCTTACAATTAAAAACGTAATATATTCAAGCTCTGCAGAATGTGAAGTGGACAAGCAGGGCAGAATTTTAATTCCTCAGAATTTGCGTGAATATGCAAATCTTTCATCAGGCGTTACAATTATCGGTATGTCAAATTGTATAGATATATGGGATAGTGAAAACTGGAATGCTAAATACGGCAAGGTTGATAAGAACCTTGGTGCTATGATGAAAAAAATCTCTTTAAAGGGTTCGGGAGAATAATGGAATTTAAGCATATATCGGTTCTATTGGAGGAAAGCATAGAAGCTTTATCCATTAAACATATTGGGGTTTATGTGGACGGAACTCTCGGCGGGGGAGGTCACTCCCTCCGCATCCTTTCACAATCAGAAAAAGCCTGTCTTGTCGGAATTGACAGAGATAAAGAGGCCCTTTTGGCAGCTTCTGAAAGATTAAAGGACTACAAGGACCGTGTTATTTTTCATCACGGAAATTATTCAGAGATAAAAAGCATTTTGAAACAGTACGGTATTGACGGTATTGACGGTGCGATTCTTGATCTTGGAGTTTCAAGCTATCAGCTTGATAATGCTCAGAGGGGTTTTTCGTACAACTACGATGCACCTCTTGATATGCGAATGGACCAGAGCGAAGGAATAAACGCCTACGACGTAGTAAATACATACGATAAGTATCGTCTGGCAGATGTGTTCCGCAATTACGGCGAAGAAAAGTTTGCAATGAGAATTGCGGAAAAAATAGAAGAATATAAGAAAACGAAGCCTGTGGAAACAACCTTTGAGTTAGTTGAGCTTATAAAGGCAGGAATACCTGCAAAGGCACGTCGTGAGGGCGGACACCCTGCGAAAAGAGTTTTTCAGGCAATAAGAATTGAAGTAAATAACGAGCTTGGAGTATTAAGACAAGCAGTAGAAGATTTTTTTGACAGCCTTAACAAAGGCGGCAGACTTGCAATAATTACCTTCCATTCTCTCGAGGACAGAATCGTTAAGACAGCCTTTAACGAGCTTTGTAAAGGCTGTACTTGTCCTCATGATTTTCCCGTATGTGTATGCGGAAAAACACCAAGAGGGAAGGTTATAAATAAAAAACCTATAACAGCATCAGAAAGAGAATTGGATGAAAATTCACGTTCCTCTTGTGCGAAGCTCAGAATAATAGAAAAATTATAAATCGGAGGAAGCTTTAAATGGCCCAAAGCGCATATACATATTCTGCAGGCGGATATTACGGAAGATATGTAACTAAAGGCAGTCTTGCTTATGACGGAGCAGGAGCTGTTGTTAAAGAAAAGGAAAAGGCTGAAAAGAAAAGCAGAGAAGGCTTACTTGATAATCCTTCAAAGCTTCTTAAAGTTGCTTTTGCTGTAGTGATGGCAGGCTTATTTGTTATCCTGTGGCGCAGTGCAACAATAACTAAGATGAACACACAGGTAAGCGATTTAAACAGTAATCTCAGTGTATTGTATTCTCAGAATGAGCAGGCAACGGTATTACTTGACCGAAGCACAGATCTTGTTTACGTTGAAGACGTAGCAAAAAATAAACTTAACATGGATGTTCCCAGAACAGAACAAAAAGTGTATGTTGATGTAAATATTCCCGACCGTGTTGAAATTCCTGTTGAGGAAAGCGGCGGTTTTATAAAAGGAGCAAAAAAATTCATAAGCAATTGTCTGGAATATTTATATTAATGTATGCATTATATAATCAGTAGAGACAGTCACAATCGGGAGGTTTACAAAGATGTAAATCTCCTGTGTTTTCAATACAGGATAAAAATACAAATGAGTTTATGCCGGAAATTTCCGGAATTGTAGCAGAGATTTGTGGAGGTGTAGCAGTGGAAAACGGCAATAAGTCCGGTCTCAGAAAAGTAAGAAAAAGAATTTTAGGAGCAGCCTGTTTGTTTCTTGCAATGCTTGTTTTAATAACAGGAAACACTGCAAAGGTTCAGCTTATTGACGGAGTTAAATACAAGCAATGGGCAATCGCACAACAGACACGTGATAAAATAATAAATTCCAAAAGAGGAACTATATACGACCGTAATATGAAACCGTTGGCGGTAAGTGCTACAGTATACACGGTAGTAGTAAGTCCATCTGAAATATGTAAAGTAAGTGGCAGAGCGGAAAAAGTATCGAAGCTTCTTGCTGACACTTTAAAGCTTGAATACGAGGAAGTTTACAAAAAAGTATCAAAAACATCCAGTGACTATGAAGAAATTAAAGCCAAAATAGAGAAGGATGAATCGGATGCTCTTTTTGCGATTATGAAGGATCTTCCGGGTGTAACCTTGCTTGAGGATTCAAAAAGATACTATCCCTTCAACAATTTTGCATCTCACGTTATAGGATTTACGGGCAAAGATAATCAGGGACTTTCGGGAATTGAATATATGTATGATGAGTTTCTGACAGGTAAATCCGGTAGAGTTGTATCGGCAGCAGACTCCGTAGGTGGAGATATGCCTTATAAATATGAAAAGTATTACAACTCTGAGGATGGCTTAAGCGTAGTTCTTACGATAGATGAGGTTATTCAGCATTTTGTTGAAAAGCATCTTGAAACCGCAGTTATCGAAAATGATGTAAAGAACGGAGCGGCGGCAATAGTAATGGATGTAAAGACAGGCGAAATTCTGGCAATGGCAACAAAGCCTGATTTTGACTTGAATCAGCCATTTGAAATAACAGATGCCGCAACTGTTGAAGTACTTGAAGAAATTAAGAAAACCGACGAGGAGGAATATGTAAAACAGCTTGGAATCGCAAGGAATAAAATGTGGAAGAACAAAGCTGTAAGTGATACATATGAACCCGGCTCTACCTTTAAAATCATTACCTCGGCAATAGCACTTGAGGAAAATCTTGTAAATGTTACAGACAGCTTTTACTGTTCGGGTGTAAAGAATGTGTCCGGAAGCAATATCCATTGCTGGAAATCGGGTGGTCACGGTATGCAGAGCTTTTCTCAGGCAATACAAAACTCTTGTAACCCTGCATTTATGGATATAGGTGCAAGAGTAGGTGCCACAAGATTTTCAAGCTATACATCAGGCTTCGGACTCAGAAGCAAAACAGGAATCGACCTTCCCGGTGAAGAATCAGGCGTATTTTTCCAGCCTAATGTAATGGGACCTGTTGAGGTTGCAACAACCTCCTTCGGTCAGGGCTTTCAGGTAACGCCCATACAGCTTATTTCTGCAGTATCTGCTGTAGTAAATGACGGTAAATATATGAAACCGCACGTGGTAAAAAGTCTTCTTGACAGCGATGGTAATATTGTTGAAGAATTTGAGGGAGAGTTTGTAAAGCAGGTTGTTTCTAAGGAAACAAGTGAAATTCTGCAGACACTTCTTGAAGATGTAGTGTCGGTAGGCTCAGGTAAAAATGCCTATGTTGAAGGCTACAGAATAGGCGGTAAAACAGGAACCTCTGAAAAACAGCCGAGAAGCGAAGGTAAGAAAATTGCATCAATGGTAGGCTTTGCACCGGCAAATGACCCACAGATTGCGGTTCTTGTACTTTTGGATGAACCTGAAGGCGGTCAGTATTTCGGTGGTGTAATAGCAGGACCTTTAATGGGTAGCATAATGGAAGATATTCTTCCTTATCTTGGAGTATCAAAGACATTTACGAGTGAAGAAAGTGAGCAGGCAGGAGTAAGTATTCCTGAAATAGTAGGTCTTACACGTGGTGAAGCACTTGCAAAAGCAGGCGAAGCAGGATTTACATTAAATCTTATTGGTGACGGAGAAACTGTAGTTTCTCAGATTCCAAAGAGTAGTGCCCGCCTTAAAAAGGGTGCAAGCATATATGCGTATACAACGGAGCAGGAACCTGAAATGCTTACTGTTCCCGACGTTTCAAATATGTCGCTTTTAGGTGCCAATACCGCTCTGATAAACAGCGGCTTCAATATGAAACTGACGGGAACTCAGGAGGTTGACGGTGAAGCGGTTATTTTCCAGCAGGATCCCGCAGCAGGTACAAAGGCGGCTAAAGGAACTGTAGTTTATGTTAAATTAAGACATTTAGGTCTTGAATAGAAGGTGACGGTTATGAAATTAGTTGATTTGCTTGATGGAATTGAATATAGTGGATGTGCCGATATGGAAGTAAAGGGTATTGCGTGCGATTCACGTCTTGTTGAGGATGGCTATGTATTTGTATGTATAAAAGGCTACGAAACCGATGGGCATCTTTATGCCGGCAAGGCAGCAGAAAAGGGAGCTTCTGTACTTTTGGTGCAGGATGATGTTGACGTTGACATTCCTGCAGTAAAGGTAGAGGATACAAGACGCATTTTTGCTCTTTTATGTTCACGTTTTTACGGTAACCCTACAAGAGAGTTCAAGCTTATAGGAATAACGGGCACCAACGGGAAAACAACTGTAACATACCTTATAAAAACAATTCTTGAAAACGAAGGTCAAAAGGTTGGTTTAATCGGAACAAATCAGAATATGATAGGGGAAAAGGTTTTCAAAACCGAAAGAACAACTCCCGATTCTTTTGAGCTTAACCGTCTGTTCAGACTTATGGCGGATGAAAAATGTGATACTGTTATTATGGAGGTTTCATCCCATTCGTTGTACCTGGACAGAGTTTACGGTTGTGAGTTTGATGTTGGAGCATTTACTAATCTTACTCAGGACCACCTTGATTTCCATAAAACAATGGATAATTATCTTGATGCAAAATCAATTTTGTTTACAATGTGTAAGAAAGGTGTAATAAATAAGGATGATGCGGCGTCTGAAAAGCTTCTTGCCAAAGCCAAGTGTCCTTGTATAACCTACGGAACAGACAGCTTGTGTGATGTAAAGGCAGGGAATGTAAAGCTCGGAGCGGAAAACGTTGAATTTACAATAGACGGAAGTTTCTTCAGTCTGGCAATACCGGGTAAATTTTCTGTATATAATGCTCTTACAGCAATATCGGTATGCCGTGCTTTGGGCTTGTCGGATGATAAAATTGCACAGGGACTTTTATGTGCAAAAGGCGTAAAGGGAAGAGCTCAGGTTGTAGACCTGGGACTTGATTTTACTGTTCTGATAGATTATGCGCATACCCCTGACGGAATAGAAAATATTTTAAATACTGCAAAAGGCTTTGCTAAAGGCAGAGTAATAATTCTTTTCGGTTGCGGTGGTGACAGAGATAATAAAAAACGACCCATTATGGGCGAAATTGCAAGCTCATTGGCGGATTTTTGTATTATAACCTCCGATAATCCAAGAACGGAAAATCCTTCTGAAATTATCAGACAGATTCTCGAAGGTGTAAAGGGAGAAAATTATAAGGTTATAGAAAACCGGAGAGAAGCAATCGAATATGCAGTAAATATTGCCTGTAAGGATGATGTGGTTATACTTGCCGGCAAAGGTCACGAGACCTATCAGACTATAGGAAAAGAAAATTTCCATTTTGATGAAGAAGAAATACTTTTTGAAGTTAAAGATAAAATGAGGGAGAAAAAATAATGCAGAATTTGACTGTTTTGGATATATTGCAGGCAACCGGTGGAACTCTTCTCAAGGGCAATCCAAACCGTGTTCTTACGGACATAAGTACAGATTCAAGAGCAAAACAGCCGGGCTCACTTTTTGTAGCAATAGTAGGTGCACGTTTTGACGGAAATGATTATGTTGAGGATGCGGCAGTTAACGGTGCCGCTTGTTGTGTTGTCTCAAAGAGAATGGACGCACCTTGCGACTTGATTCTTGTTGACGATACAACAACAGCTTTGGGTGATATTGCCGCATACTACAGAAATAAATTTGACATTCCGTTTGTGGGAATAACTGGCAGTGTCGGTAAAACCACCACTAAAGATATGATAAGCTGTGCTCTTGAAGAAAAGTACAGAGTGTTAAAAACCTTAGGAAACTTCAATAACAATATAGGGCTTCCTCTTACCGTTTTAAGACTTGATGAATTTAATGAAATCGGTGTAACCGAAATGGGTATGTCAGGCTTCGGCGAAATTGACTACCTTGCTAAAATAGTAAGACCGGAAACGGCTGTTTTCACAAATATAGGACTTTCACATATCGAAAAACTCGGCTCTCGTGAAAATATATTGAAAGCAAAGGCGGAAATGCTTAATTACCTGCCTGAAAACGGATATGTTGTTTTTTGCGGTGATGATGACCTTCTGTGGAATATAAAGGAAATGACCGACAGAAAGGTGATAACATACGGCATTGATAATCCCGACTGTGATGTTACAGCAAAAAATATAACACAGAACGGTGAAACAACAGAGTTCGATATCTGTGTTGCTAAAGAACAGATACACGTCTCAATCCCTGTTCTTGGAACTCATAATGTGAAAAATGCATTGGCGGCTTTTTGTGTTGCAAGAAGATACAGCCTGACAAATGCCGAGATAGTTTCTGCTTTTAAAAATTATAAACCGGGAAAAATGAGACAGAATATTATTGAAGAAAAAGGCGTAACTGTAATTAACGATTGTTATAATGCGAGTCCATCGTCTGTGGAAGCAGGTCTTAAAATACTCGCCCAGATTGATAAAAAGGGCAGAAAAATAGCAATTCTCGGTGATATGCTTGAGCTTGGTGATTACTCTGAATATGCACATAAGCTTGTAGGCGAATATGTAGTAAATTCCAAAGCAGATTTCCTTATTACGGTTGGAGAAGCAAGCGAAAATATAGTAAAAAGTGCTATAGAAAAAGGCTTTTCGGCAGATAAATGCAAGTCATTTAAATGCAATAAACAGGTAATGGATTTTTGCGACAGCTTTATACAGGAGGGTGACGTTGTTCTGGTTAAAGCATCAAGAAGTATGAAGTTTGAAGAGATAACAGAACATATAGTGCACTTTTAAGGGGATGAATTGAATGAATTATATAAGCTTTTTTGCATCATTGGCGGCAACTGCATTAATTATGCCATTTTTAATTCCTATGCTTCGCCGTATGAAATTTGGTCAGGTAATCCGTGCCGAGGGACCTGCATGGCACGTAAAAAAGAATGGTACTCCAACTATGGGCGGTGTAGCATTTTTATTGGTGTCTGTAATTGTTGCTTTTATAGTGTGTCCGAATACTAAAATAAGGATTGGTATAATAACTGCCGCACTTTACGGTGTTGTGGGATTTTTAGACGATTTTATAAAAATTAAAATGAAAAGAAACCTGGGTCTTACTGCAAAACAGAAGCTTTTATTTCAGATTCTCATTTCAGTAGCCTTTGGTGTAATTACCGTAAATGCCGGATATGTTGATACAACACTTAAGATTCCGTTTGCAAATATTGTATTTGATGCAGGCTGGCTTTACATTCCTTTTATAACAGTATTTATGGTAGGCGTTACAAATGCTGTGAATTTAACCGACGGTCTTGACGGCCTTGCAACAAGTGTAACCGTTGTTGTGTGTGCATTTTTTGTTTTTGCATCAATAATGCTTCGTGAGCTTGAAAATTCATATTTTGCCTGTGCTGTTGCAGGAAGCCTGGTAGGATTTCTTATTTTTAATTTTCATCCTGCAAAGGTGTTTATGGGAGATACCGGTTCTTTGTTCCTGGGCGGAGCAGTTTCGGTTATGGCAATAAATTTAAAGCTTGAATTACTTCTTATACTTACAGGCTTTATTTATGTGATTGAAGCTTTATCGGTAATTATTCAGGTTATAAGCTTCAAGACAACGGGAAAAAGAGTTTTCCTTATGTCTCCTATACATCATCACTATGAGAAAAAGGGTATGAGTGAGGTTAAAATTGTTTTTGCATTTTCAGCCGTAACTCTGATTATGTGTATTATTTCGGCAATTTCTGTTATTATCTGAACGGAGTGTAATCATTGAAAGAAAAAGATAGAAAGAAAAGAAAAAAAGGCTTTAAACTGCCATCCGTATATAAAGGCTGTGACAGCGGACTTCTTATGGTTCTTACGGTTCTTTTAACCTACGGTATAATAATGTGCTTCAGCGCATCAGCACCTTCTGCACAGTCTCAGATGGGTGATGCATATTACTTTGTGAAAAGACAGATAGGATGGGTGTTTATCGGGCTTATCGCAATGACTGTAACAGCATCCATAGACGCTAAAATTTACAGAAAATACAGTAAAGTATTAATCGCTGTTTCTATCGCACTTACAGCACTTACTCTGGCAATGCCTGCGGTTAAGGGTGCAAAAAGATGGCTTGGTGTCGGTTCACTTGGTATTCAGCCGTCCGAAATGATAAAAATAGCTCTCATTATTTTTCTTGCCGACCGTTTATCAAAACAGCAATGGTCACCGAGAGCAAACAATTTGACGGAATTTGCAGTAAACTACGTTAAGGATTTTGGCAAGTACGTTCTGTTGCTTGGTATTATATGTGTAATTCTTCTTCTTCAGCCACATTTAAGCTGTACCGTTCTTATATGTGCGGTAGCAGGCTTTCTGTTTCTTGTTGGTGGAGTCAAGTGGAGTTATCTTATAAGTACTGCTTCGGCGGCAGTTGCAGCACTTGCAACATTTGCTTTGTCAAAGGGATATACAATGGAACGACTGCAGTCATACCTTGATCCTTTTAAATATGCAAAGGACGAAGGGTATCAGGTAGTTCAGTCCTTTTATGCTATCGGTTCAGGTGGCCTTTTCGGACTTGGACTTGGTCAGAGCAGACAGAAATTTTTATATATTCCTGAACCGCAGAACGACTTTATTTTTTCTATAATATGCGAAGAGCTTGGATTTTTCGGAGCACTTTCCGTGATACTTCTTTTCGGTATCCTCATTTACCGCGGAGTAGTGATTGCACTGAATTGTAAGGATACCTACAGTGCTATGGTTGTTATCGGAATAATTACACTTATAACAGTTCAGGTTGTTCTTAATATAGGCGTAGTAACAGGTCTTATCCCTAACACAGGTGTATCGTTGCCCTTCTTCAGCTACGGTGGTTCATCTCTGGTGTTTATGCTTGCGTCAATGGGAATAATACTGAATATATCTAAGAACAACTGATTCACCCCTTTTCGGGTTTATGCATACTATAAAGCATAAAGACGAAAAGGTGGATATTCTGTGGACAGATTGATAATAAACGGGAAAAGATGTTTAAAGGGCGAGGTTAAAGTTCAGGGTGCAAAAAATGCAGTGCTTCCTATATTGGCGGCGAGTATTCTTTCAAAAGGTAAATGCACTCTTATGAACAGTCCTGCTTTAAGCGATGTTTCAGTTGCCTCGGATATACTTGAATTTTTGGGGTGTGATGTGCAATTTTCCCATAATACGGTAACAGTTGATTCTTCCGGGGCAGACAAATACATAATCCCCGCAACCCTGATGGAAAAAATGCGTTCTTCGGTAATGTTTTTAGGTGCTGTTATCTCAAGATTCCGTAAAGCTGTAATTACTCAGCCGGGAGGCTGTGATTTGGGAAGCAGACCTATAGATATTCACATTAAAGCTTTGCGGCAGCTTGGCGTTGAAATACAGGAGGAGCAGGGCATAATTTTGTGTTTTTGTGATGAAATAAAGCCTTGCAAAATAACACTTGATTTTCCAAGCGTAGGAGCAACCGAAAATGTTATGCTTGCTTCGTGTATAAGTAAGGGAACGACAGTTCTTGTAAATGCCGCAAGAGAGCCGGAAATAGTTGACCTCCAGAATTTCGTGAATGCTATGGGCGGAAAAATATCGGGAGCCGGCACAAATGAAATAGTAATCGAGGGAGTAAAGGAGCTTAAGGGCTGTACTTATTGTGTAATGCCCGACAGAATTGCAACTGCAACATACCTTTGTGCGTGTGCTCTTTGCGGTGGAGAAATAGCCTTAAAAGGTGCTGCATATGAACATATAAAATCGGTAACAGACGTACTGATTTATTCGGGTTGCGATATAAAAACATATGGCAATGATGTAATAGTTTTAAAATCTCAGGGAAAGCTTTCGGCAAAGCCGTTAATTGAAACTGCGGTATATCCCGGATTCCCCACAGATGCACAGCCGGTAATTACTGCGTGTATGTGTTGTGCTGAAGGGAAAAGCGTTGTTCGTGAAAATATATTTTCAGACAGATTCCGCTACTGCAGTCAGCTCAAAAAAATGGGAGCTGATATAAATATTGTCGGAACAGGAGCATTTATAAACGGAACAGAATCTCTGTTCGGAGCTGATGTTGAAGCAATGGAGCTTCGCGGAGGTGCTGCGCTTGTGCTGGCGGGACTTAAAGCTGAAGGGAAAACAACAGTTACAAATGTTAATTATATAGACCGTGGCTACGAAAAAATAGAAAAAGTTTTTTCAGGGCTCGGCGCAGATATCAGGAGAGAAACGGATGAAGGATAAACCCAACAACGAAGAAAAAATAATTGATTTACAATCCAGGAGAAAAAGCAGGGAAAAGAAGAAAAAGCATTCAAAGCGCAGAACTTTGATAATTCTTTTCTTTCTTGCAGTTATCGCTGTGCTTATGTCTCCGTATTTTAATGTTAAATGGTTTGATATAAAAGGTATGGGAGTTGTTGCACCAACTCAGATTAAAAGTGCCTCAGGTATCGCTCTCGGACAGAATATGTTCAGAGTAAATATAAAAAAATGCAAGGATTCCATAAGGAAAATTCCATATATAGATGATGCTAAGATTTACAGACATCCCAAGGGCGGAATAATAATTTCCGTAACGGAAAGAACGCCCTTCGGATACATAAAGAATGCAACTGGAGACTTAATAATCGATAAAGAAGGACGTGTTTTAGAGGTTGCAGGAAAAAATTATGATTATAACGGTATTGTGGAAATAGCAGGTATCAAAGCAGGCAATCTTAAAGCAGGAACATATCTGGGAGAGAATTTTTCCGAAAACCTTAAGCTGGCAGTAGAAATACGCTCAAAGCTTGAAGAAAATAAGATTGAAGACAGAGTAAGCTCGATAAATGTGAAAAATAAGAATTCCATAACACTTGTTGTAGATAACGACAAAACAGTATTACTTGGAAATGTATACCGTATCGAATATAAGCTTGCGATGCTCGAATCGGCAATTGCGTCAATTGCACCGTCAGAGAAGGGAACGATAGACCTCAGAACGGAAGGACAGGCTCTGTTTACTCCCTCTGAGTAAAAAAAGTATAATAAATATAAGAAAAAATTAATTTTTTGTATTTACAAGTTGAAAAAAATGTACTATAATATAAATAAGTATAACGAAAAAAGTGTAAGGAGGATAAAAATGGCTATTGATTTTGAAGCAGAAAGCATGAACGTAACAAAAATCAAAGTTATCGGTTGCGGCGGCGGCGGAAACAATGCAATTGCAACAATGATAAGTGCCGGTGTTAAGGATGTAGAATTCATCGCTATAAATACAGATTTACAGACACTTATGGTGTCTCAGGCAGATATTAAAATTCAGATTGGTAAAAAACTCACAAACGGTCTCGGTGCAGGGGGTAATCCTGAAGTAGGTAAAAAGGCTGCAGAGGAAAGCGAATCTGAAATTCAGCAGATGCTTGAAGGTGCAAATATGGTATTTGTAACTGCAGGTATGGGTGGCGGAACAGGTACAGGTTCAGCCCCTGTTGTTGCAAAAATCGCAAAGGATATGGGTATTCTTACAGTAGGTATCGTAACAAAGCCTTTCAGCTTTGAAGGTAAAAGAAGAGCTGAAAATGCAGTTAATGGTATTGAAGCACTTAAGGATGCGGTTGATACATTGATTACAATTCCTAACGATAAGTTGTTTGAAATTTCACAGAAAAATACACTTCTTCTTGATGCATTTGACGTTGCAAACGATATCTTGAAGCAGGGTGTTCAGAGTATTTCAGATATTATTACAGGTCACGGCTTTATTAATCTTGACTTTGCCGATGTTCAGTCTGTAATGAAAAATTCAGGCTTTGCACATATGGGTATCGGTGTTGCTAAGGGGGATAACAGAGCAGAAGATGCTACAATGGCAGCTATCAAGAGTCCTATTCTGGAAACATCTATTGACGGTGCAAAGGGTATTATTCTTAATATCTGTGGCGGTAATCTCGGTATTCTTGAAGTTAAGCAGGCGGCAGAGCTTGTTCAGCAGTTTATTGATCCTGAGGCAAATGTTATCTTCGGTGCTACAATTAATCCTGAGCTTGGTGAAGATATTTCTGTTACAGTTATCGCAACAGGCTTTGAATCAAAGTCAAATTCAGGCATTAAGTTTCCGGGAGGCGGTTTTGGAAGCATTTTAGGTACAAGCGAACCTGAAAAAACACAGGCTCCCGCTCAGCCAACAGTAACTGAAGAACCTGCACGTGCAAAATCACTTTACGAAAAGCTTCGTGAAGAAAGAGAAGCAAACGGTGGAGCTCCTACAGAACCAAAGAACGTAGGTACTGTTGAGGATGATGACGATTTGGGAATTCCTGCATTTTTAAGACGTAAAAAAGATTAATCAGAGAATTAACATCGGGCTGTGATGAAACTGTGGTTTCATCACAGCCTTTTCAGCTTTTTCGGTTGTTGTTTCTATTGACTTTATAAGGAATTTGTGATAGAATATTATTTTGTAAAGTTATGTAAAATTTATTAATAGGAGTGTTTTATATTGCATTGGTCTGAAGAAATCGCAAAGCAGATTATAGAAAGAAATCCGAACAAGGAAGAATATGTCTGTGCGGCAGGTATAAGCCCGTCAGGCTCTATTCATATCGGTAATTTCCGTGATATCGCAACAAGCTATTTTGTTGTTAAGGCATTAAGAAGAATGGGAAAAAAAGCAAAGCTTTTATTCTCATGGGACGAATTTGACAGATTCCGTAAGGTTCCCGTTAACGTTGCTAAAATTGACGACGATATGGAAAAATATATCGGTTGCCCATATGTGGATGTTAAAAATCCCTACGATGACGGATGCGAGAACTATGCCGTTCATTTTGAAAAGGAATTTGAAAGCTCAATGAAGCGCTTCGGCATTGAAATGGATTACCGTTATCAGGCTGAAATGAACAGAAGCGGTAAGTATGCCCAGCACGTTATCCATGCCCTTAAAATGAGAGGCAGAATTTTCGAAATTCTTGACAGCTTCCGTACACAGGAAGCAGAAGAGGGTGAAAAGGAAAGATATTATCCTGTAAGCATCTACTGTCCTGTTTGCGGTAAGGATACAACTAAAATTCTTTCACTTTCAGAAAATTGTGAAGAAGCAGATTATGAATGTGCATGCGGTCACAGCGGTCACTTTAATTTCACCACAGACTTTAACTGTAAGCTTGCATGGAAAATTGACTGGCCTATGCGTTGGATGTATGAGGGTGTTGACTTTGAACCCGGCGGAAAAGACCACGCATCACCAACAGGCAGTTATCAGACAAGCCGTATAATTTCAAAGGAAATTTTCGGATTTGAAGCACCTATTTTCCAGGGCTACGAATTTATCGGTATCAAAGGCTCAACAGGTAAGATGTCAGGTTCATCGGGTCTTAACCTTACTCCTGATACTCTTCTTAATATATATCAGCCTGAAGTTATTCTCTGGCTCTATTCAAAAACTCATCCTACAAAAGCATTCGACTTTTGCTTTGATGACGGAATTCTTCGTCAGTACTTTGAATTTGACAAGCAGTATACAACATATAAAGAAGGTAATGGCGATGAGCTTACAAACTCTGTAATTGAGAACTGTCTTATTGATGGTAGAGAAATTAAAACGGTACCACTTGGCCACCTTGTTCAGCTCGGTTCTGTTGTTGACTTCAACGTTCCAATGCTTGAAACTGTTTTCGAAAAAATCGGCACACCATATAAGTATGACGATTTTGCAGACAGACTTGAAAGAGCAAAATACTGGCTTGAAAACTGTGCTCCCGAAGCTGTTAATACATTAAGAACATTAAGAAACTGGGACGTGTACAACGAATTAACCGAAGAAGAAAAGAAAGAAATTCAGTTACTTTGCGACTTTATCAAAGCCGGCGGTTACGATTTAGATACACTTAATACTCAGCTTTATGAAATTCCAAAGGAAGTATTCCCTGCATTTGTTGACAGCAAGAATGACCTTAAAAAGGTTCAGGGTGACTTCTTCAAGAATGTATACAGACTTTTGATCAATAAGGAAAAAGGACCAAGACTTTATCTATTCTTGTTTGCTATCGACCCTGCTAAATATGTAGGACTTCTCGATTTCTCATATCCTGCAACCGAGGAAGAGCTTGCTCCGCCTGTTGTTGAAGAAGAAATTGTTGAAGAAGTAAAGGTTTACGGTGATCCCGACCCGGTAGAGCCTGTAAAGCCTGAAATCGATATGGACAAGTTTATGGAAATCGATTTAAGAGTATGCGAAATCGTAAAGGTAAGCGAAATCAGAAAAGCACAGAACAACTTAAAGCTTACTCTTTTTGACGGTGAAGGCGAAAGAGTAATCGTTTCAAGCATTAAGCACGATTACAAGCCGGAAGAATTGGTTGGCAAGAAAATCATCGTTGTTGCAAATTTAGCACCTGCACGTCTTACAGGCGTAAACAGTCAGGGTATGCTTTTAGCTGCAACAAACAATGCCTGCGGCTGCAAAGTAATCTTTGTTGACGATATGGTTCCTGCAGGTACACAGATAAAATAAATCTTTAAAAAAACAGATTAAAGAATAAACAAGCAGTCAACTGACTGCTTGTTTGTTTTAGCAAACGGTTTTGTTTGAGCCTTTAGACTCCTGTTAAAAACAGTTATAAAAGCATGCTTTTGCGGTAAGCGGTTGGGGAACAACCGACGCGTTTTTTAAATACACGGGAAAAATAGTTACTGTCCCGGAATCCTACTGATTCGGCAATTTGGCTTATATCTGTGTTTTTTGATAAAAGTTTTTTTGATTCTTCAATACGCAGTGTAAGTAAATAATCGATAATTGTTTCGCCTGTATCTTTTTTGAATACTGCATCGCAATAAACAGGAGTAAAAAATGTGATATCACCTATCAATTTGAGGGTGATTTTTTTTCTGAAATTCTGATGCAGATAGTTAAGGATATTTTGTGTCAGCGGAGAGTATGTTTGTGTAACCGCTTTTTTCTCCAACACAGCCAGCAGGCAGGCAAGAAGATGTTCATTTTCCTCTCTGCTATCGAAATAAAAAGACTTATTAATGGAATCGCAGGCAGTAAGTAATGCATAAACTGCCCCGTGTGTGGCATCGTACATAAGTGTCGGTAGATTTGGAGGATACTCACTTGAAAAATTAAATACAAAAAAATCTACATAACCATCAGTTGCCAAACGAATACGCGAACTTCCTTCGGGAAGAAAAAGAATGTTTCCTTGTGAAAGGTCAATTTGTTTTCCATCTATTATATAACTCATATGACCTTCCAAAAGAACAATCAGATTATTCCAAGGTATATGTTTATCTTGTAAAGCCGATACAGAATAATATTGATTATGGCTTGTATAGAATAAAATAGGCTTCTCCATCTTGATATTGTGCTAATTAATCTCCGTTTAATTAATATTGTGCATTTGTTTATTGATAAAAAAATGCTATAATGATTGTATCATGTGCTGATATTTTTGTCAACAGAAAGGAAGGGACACAATGGGAAAATGGGTTAAAGGTGATCTTCATGTTCATACACAAAACTGTAATGATGGCACACTTTCGGTGGATGAAATTATTCGCCGTAGTAAGGAGTATATAGATTTTATTGGAATTTCCGGGCATTCTTATGATATACCCGATTGTTTTGAGGGGCAATATGCCGAAGTTCTTGCGGCACGAGAAAAATACCCGGAATTACCGATTTTTCATACGGCAGAACAGAATTTTCCGCTTCAGAGACATACTATGTTTGTAACCGTTCCTGAAAACAAAGAGTTTGCACTGCAACGCGAGTTAGTGCAAAATTTTCATCGTCAAAGCGGACACGAAGGACAGGAAGAGGCTTGTTGTGAACTTCGTTATGTAAAGGAAGGTTGGGGAGAAGAATCAACCTTTATGATATACAACCATCCAAATGACCCGGATGTTCCTATTGAGGATTTTCGTGTAATTGCAAAGGAAAACGATGTTTTTAAGGTTATCGCCTGTGTGGACCGTGGTGAACGTCGAGCAAAACAGACCTGGGAAATCGGAGAAGAATGGGACAAACTTTTATGTGAAGGTTATCGACTTTATGCTCGAAACGGCTCCGATTTTCATCAACATTTTACAGATGGAGGACACGATTATTTTCCCGGTGAGTTTGTACAGGACTGTGTATATGTAGAAGAAAATAACTATGAAGAAATACTTCGCGCTTACCGTAACGGAAGATTTTATTGTACAGTCGGCAACTGTATTGAAAACCCCGTATTTACTATAAAAAAAGAGGAATCGGGAAATTATCGGGTGCATCTTTCACTAACGGCAAATGTAGAAATGGAGCAAATCGACCTGATAGCAGATGGCAAATGTGTTTGTTCATTTAATGATATTCCCCGTGATTTTTCTTACGATGGTGTTTTTAGCGTATCAAAATATTTTCGTGTACGCGGATGGGGGAAGGGTGTAAACCGCAAGTACCGGGAAGGTCAGTATACTCCGCAATTTTTACTTAATCCCATCTTTGTTTCCGACTGTGAGGTGTAAGAAAAATGCTTTTAATCTGTCCTGTTCATACTCCTGAATTTTTAGAAAAATATAGTCTTGGTGTAGAGGCTCACATTGGCAGGTACGATAAACTTCCAAACTGGGAACAATATATTTCCTTTACTCATGGAGTGCATTTACCATATGCAGGTCTTAACCTTGCCGCAATTGACGATAATCTTCGGTTACGTTCTATTGAGGCAACAAAGATAGCAATTGATATGGGTTGTCGTTACCCGGTGGGAAAAATGGTAATGCATACTATGGGGATAGAATCATTAGACGGGGAACCTTTAGGAACTTATGAACGTTTGATTGAAGGAATTCGGGAACTGGCAGAGTATGCCTCTTCCAAAAAAATCACATTATGTATTGAAAATCAGGCTCAGCACGTTCCTCATCGTGTGATTTATGGTGTAACAGCAGAGGAATGGTATCGTATTCAGGAAGATGTAAATCGAAAAAACGTAATGCTCACTTTAGACACGAGCCATGCTGCTTGTGCCGCCGCTCTGCTTGTTGGGGCAGAAGTACGATTTTCATATATGTATGAATTTTTAAAACATCCCGAGCGGATTGGAAGAGTACATTGGTCGGATTCTCGTTTAACGTATGCAGAGGCTTACTATAAGGACATGCATTTAATTCCCGGCGAAGGCGATTTGCCAATAGATTTCCACCGTAAAATCAAGTCTTTGGATGCAATTAAAACTCTGGAACAAAAACGTCCGGAGGAGGATGTTATTAAAGGTCTTGAATTTATTAACTCGCTTTAATTATTAAAAACTCTTGTTTCCAAGTGGTAAACAAGAGTTTTTTATTATTTTAATTATAGAAATTTCGAGACAACACTTCTTGTTGCCATTCAGGCGAAAGAGAAGTGAATTTAGCAGAGAACCCGCATATTCTTATAATAAGTTCCGGATACTTTTCAGGATGCTTTTGTGCATCCAGAAGTTGTTCTTTTGATGTGCAGTTAAGTTGTAATGACATAATGCCTGAATCTGCTGCGGTTCTTAAAAATGCCTCACATAAATCAAGCGGGATTTTGTCAGGAAGAATAATATTTACTACAGAGTTACCTCCGATTTTGCTGGAGTCAAGATGTTTAAAAGAGTTTACCACACTGGTAACAGATGGTATTTTCTTGAGTCTTGACGGAGTAACGCCCTGTGTTATATATTCTCCGTTTTTGCGTCCGTTAGGAGTTGCCAATGTCTTTTCTCCCCAGAATCTTATTTCGGTATAAGTAAAATGTCCTATAACTATTTTACCACCATATGTACCGATTTGTTTCTGTGCCATATTGTAAAGGTCGTTGTTAAATTTGTTGGCAAAAGCTGAAGCTTCTTCATCACCATCACCCCAACCTCTGCAGTTTATGGCATCAAGACGCATTTCTTCACAGTTTTCCCAGTTGTTTCTTACCCCAATAAGCATTTCCTTGAGTGTATATTTTTTTTCTTCAAAGCAAAGCCTTTTTATAGCCAGGAGAGAGTCAACAACATCAGGAAAACCGACAAGCTCATATCTGCTATCACGGTATTTTGCACCGCCGGCAGTATAATCTTTTTTATTTTTTATACAGTCTTTGAGGGTTGATGAAAAAATAGGCAAAGGGTCAACCTTGTTCCATATATTTCCCCCTTTTCGTGCTATTTCGGCACGTTTTTCGAACAGAACAAGTATATTATCGCAATAAATTTGATAAAGCTCTTCAAAACTTTGTGCTTCATCTATAGGTTTAAAGGTCATTTGGATTTTTTTCATTTTTTCGGTGCTGTTGTGAATAGTAAATTCAAATACTTTTAGTATATTAACATAGCATCCATCATCAATTTTTTCGATTTCATTACCCGATATTGCCCAACAACCTGTTATTAAATAGTCTCTTGCTTCTTCCAAAGTTTTTCCTGCTTTAAGTACCGCAGGGATTGTTGCATCGTCATTCTGAAATAAAAGTGTGCTTGTTGAGTTAACAACAGACTTATTTATTTCATCAAGATATTCTTTCGGCGAATTCTTTGAAAAACGGCATGTGATTTTGGGGAATATTATAACCTCTTCTCTTGTTGCTTGTAAAAACATTTTTGTTACTTCATTGTAAAGGGGATTTCCATCTTTATCGCATCCGCCGAGAACATATGTGTTTTCAAGCTCGTGGTCTGAATAGCCTTTCATTTCCGTATCATGGTCAAAATGTAAATCCCAGGTAAGAAGAAATTTTGCAATAAAATCATAAGCTTCTTCTTTGGTAATTTTCCCTGATTCAATATCGGCTTTATAAAAAGGGTAGAGATCCATATCTACTCTGCCGAAGGTATTAGGACCTATTCCTTCCAAAGCACCTACTGCTTTCCTCATAAAAGCAAGGGTGTTTAAAGCTTCATATAAGGATTGTGGCTTTTCCCAAGGGGTTCTTTTTGCAGTCTCATATATTAAAGTCATATTTTTACGACTTTCTGCATCAGGGGCACATTCAAGCATTTCTTTTGCTTTTTCAGAAAACTTTTCGCTCATTTTTTTTAAAGTGAGCATTGCTTCGCAAACAGCGTTTAAAAATGACGTCTCTTCCCAATCATTTGCTGTTTCTAATTTTGCTTTTGCTTCCTCATAAATACCTTTGAGACCTTTTTCAAGTATAGGTCTGGTGTTAAAATTAAAGTGTTGCATTGTGTCATTATAAGCACCGTCGGGAGCGCCTAATGTATATAGATTTTCTTGGAAATGCTTGAACATAAGGTCCATCATTTGTGGATCCTGATCTCTGAAAAGGTGCCAGTTTTTCCAGTAAGTCCATCCGCCTGCGTGTTTATAGCCTCTGAAATCACGGCCACCGTCGCAATGTGCCCACATTGTACCTGTTTCATAATAATACGGTGATGAATAAAAAAGCACAGGGTCAAAATTTTCAACGATAGATTTATATTGCAGTACCTTCATTTCGTAAGGATTCATATCTTCCTGGTATAAAGAATCAAGTTCATTACATACCTTTTCGCGAAAAGCTTCGCCTCTTTCGCCTGTTCCTTCAAAATAAAAGTTTGTTAGTTCCTGTCTCATTTTTGAATAATTCATACAATCATTCCTTTCTTAAGAAAATTATATTATTGTTGTGTATTTAAAACAATGCAGAAATACAGTTTTTTGTAAAATATGGACATAAGTTGTTGACAAAATTATTCAAAATGATATAATAATTTAACAAGGAGTGGAGTTTATGAATTTCGAAAACATGCAAATTGACAAAGTAAATCTTGTTATAAAACATACCTCAGCTTACAGAAGCTGGGATGCGAAAAACAGAAAAGACCATATAATAGGAATAGCTTTTTCAGGGGATGAAATACATGATTTTGGATATAAAAAATTTACTATAGGTGAAAATTGTATATTTTTTCTTAATCAGAAAGATGACTTTAAAGCGTATGCCAATGAATTTGCAACAAGCTATTCAATTCATTTTACAACTAATGAAGAAGTTACGACAGACAGTTTTTGTATAAAAGTTAATAATATGGATGAAATGATTACATTATTTGAGAAAATAGACAGGCAAAATAGAGTTAAAGAAAATCAGCACTATAATCTTTACAGTAATATATATAAGCTTTTCGGTATGTTTAATGATATTTGTGCAAAAAAATATTCTCCTACTGATTTACGAATGGTTGGTGCAAAAGAATATATCGATTTGAATTTTACCGATAAAAATTGTCTTGAAGATGCATACAATCTTGTAAATGTTTCACGCAGACATTTTGATCGTTTGTTTAAAAGTATTTTTAATACTACACCATCTCGGTATATTATCTTGAAAAAAGTACAATTTGCTCAAAAGCTTCTTAAAACACAAGGGTTTAGTATAGAAGAGATTTCATCTATGTGCGGTTTTTCTGATGTATATTACTTTTCTAAAGTATTCAAAGCAGAGACAGGTATTACTCCGTCTTCTTACCGACATTTTTAAAATTTTTTCTGTATTGGGTGGGGGTTACACCTGTTTCTGTTTTAAAAACCTTACTGAAGTAATAAATATCACCAAAGCCACAAAGGGGACATATATCTGTTACGGATATATTTTGTGTTTTCAGCAGTTTTTTTGCAAGTTCGATTTTTTTTGACACTATGTATCTGTATGGGGTAATACCGAATTGCTTTTTAAAGATTTCACCGAAATGCCTTTGAGACATACCGCTTAGATTAACTGTTTCAAAGAAGCAGTTTTCTTCTTTATAATGTAAATCTATAAATTCTTTTGCATCTGTCAGTCTTTTATCTTTACCTGTATATGATTTTTTTCGTAATTTATCAAATTCTCCGCAGATTTTATAGAACGTGCTCAGTAATTGATTTTCACTTTCGTCGGATAATGCGGTCTGCAATTCAAGTTTTTCCAGTAAACGGAGTATTTCTTTTCTGTCTCGTATTTTAATGCAAAAACTGTTTGTTTCAATGGGTTCATATGTTGTGAAATGTACAGAAATTACTTCGCCGAATTCCTCCATTTCAACATTGTATTTTTCTCTTTGATTCAAAAAATAAATACAATTTTCTTCTATAGTAAAACTTTGGAAACCAAAATCGTGAAAAGCACGACCGGACAGTTTTAAGCCTATTATGTGTTGGTTGTTACTGCTTGAAAATTTTTTGACCGTTGCTTTGTATCGTACCACAAAATCTATATTTTTAACTTTTAAATTCGAAAATTCCATAAATAACAAATCCTTTCAAGTAAAATATAGCATATAAAAACGAATTTGTAAATATTAATCTCCGTATATTACAAATTTCTTTAATTTCTATTGCGTGCAAAAGCTTGTGATGATATATTGTAATTGAGGTGATTTTATGACAAACATTGAATTTAGAGAAGAGCTTACAGATTTTTATAGAAATAAAGTTGATGATATGTGCGAAGAATTCTGCGTGCATTGTCTTGAAATTTTAGACAGCAGGGAAAAAGAAAATATGTCTGTTTATGAGCAGAAGGCACTTCAGTACGAGGTTATTTCTGAAGAGTTTGAACCTGTAATCTTTAAAAACTCACCTTTCTATTATGAAACGGGAACAATTTCCGCTCATTGTGATGGTGCAAGAGATTTCAGAAATAATAAACGCCACGCAGGGGGATGGACATTCTGGAAAAACTGGAGAAAATTCCTTGAGCAGGATGAAGAATTGTGGGAATTAAAAAAAGCACAAACGGAAGAACTTATGTATCTTGTATGTGGACCATATAATGACGTAAGTCAGCATTTTACTTTTTATTATCCAACCATAATTGAAATGGGACTTAAAGGCATATACGAAAAAGCGCAAAAAGCTTTGAATGACGCGAAAACTGAAGAGGAAAAGCAGTTTTTGGATGCTATGTGCACGGGTCTTTTGTGCCTTAAGAAAATGAGCGAAAAGTTTGCCCTGAAAGCTAAAAAGCTTGCCGAAGCAGAAACTGATGAAAAATTAAAAGCAAACTACGAAAGAATTTATAAATCTGCAATAAGAACACCATGGGAAAAACCTGAAACCTTTTACGAGGTGCTTAATACTTATGCATTTTTCAGAACTCCATTGGGTGCTTTGGAGGGCGTGGGGTTAAATACCTTCGGCAGAGTTGATATGGATTTGTATCTATTTTATAAAAAAGAAATTGAAAACGGCAATCTTACGCAAGATGAAGCTTACGAACTTGTCGTGAAATTTTTGCTTACCTGGGATTTGCATTATGACCACGATATGAAAATGGTAGAATATGCTGACCACGAGCTTGAAAACACCTACGTTTTAGGTGGCTGCGATAAGGACGGTAATGAGGTTTATAACGAAGTAACAAAAATGTTTTTGCAGGCAACAAGGGAAGAAGAAATAATATATCCTAAGATTAAATGCCGTTTTTCGAAAAATTCACCTAAAGAATATCTTGATGAAATTAACAAAGCCGTTATAAACGGAACAACAACCGTTATTCACCAGAATGACGATGCAACAATTCCTGCACTCGTTCGTGGTGGCAGAACCTTAGAGGAAGCAAGAAACTATATAGTTTCAGGTTGCTGGGATTTAAAAAGCTACGGTGTTGAAAAAGCAGATGCAGGCACATATGTAAATCTCTTAAAGCCTTTTGAGTTTGCTCTCCACAAGCTTTACGATAAAATGGATAAGGTTAATATGCACTTTGAAATTTTTGACGATGCCAAAACCTTTGAAGAGATTTACCAAAAGGTTTGCCGTAACTGTATGGTTTTATTTAAGGAAAGATTGAGAGTAACCACTCTTGGTGGCAATATCCACGATAAAGTTGATGTTCTTCCATTGTTTTCGTCAACTCTGAAAAACTGTATAGAAAACAAAAAGGACTTTACTGCAGGGGGAGCGAAATATCGTGATGATATCTTTATGTGTTTCGGTCTTCCAAATGTAGTCGATTCCCTTCTTGCAATCAAAGAATTATGTTTTGATAAAAAGAAATACACTTTAGACGAAATGCTTAATGCGGTAAGAAATAACTGGGAGGGATATGAACAAATCCGTACAGATGCTGTAAAATGCCACGGCTGGGGTGACGGAAGTGATGAATCAAATAATCTCGCAAACCGTTTCAATAACGATTTGTATGATATGCTTTCAAGCCTTAAAGGCACCTACGGCGGTAAGGTTCATTTATCCCACCTTACTTATACGGAAATACGTTTCTGGGGCGAGAAAACCCTGGCAACTCCTGACGGCAGAAAAAACGGTGAATATTTTTCACAGGGCTTAACACCTTCAAGACTTAAGAAAATACCATCAGTTACCGATGTGGTAAATTCCTTTACCGCATTTGATGGGTCTAAAATGTCAGGAAACAGCGTAGTTAATATAATTCTTCCTGCAGGAAAAACCACACTCGACATATGCGAGGCGTTTTTAAGAGCAGTTTCATCTTCTGCAATTCAGTCACTTCAGCTTAACTGCACATCAAAGGAAGAACTTCTCGATGCACAGAAGCACCCCGAAAAATACCCATCACTCATCGTAAGAGTTTGCGGTTTCTCTGCAAAATTCACCTCCCTTTCACCCGAATGGCAACAGGAAGTTATATCAAGGAATTTCTATGAATAAAGAAAGTGGCTTTTAGCCACTTTCTTTCCTTATACTATTTTTGTATAATAATATCCATGTATGACGAATCTAAAAACAGTAAAAAAGGTGTTTTTATTTTTGTATGTTAGAGCAGATACTTTAATATCAGCACTTTTGACGTCGGAATTTTTGAAGTAGTAAGTCATAAGAATCTTAAATGATTTATTTTCTTTCAAATTCTATTTCATCAGATAATCCATCACCGTAAAATTCAACACGTACAGGATAATCTTCACCATATTCTTCAATGTTTCCGGTTATTTTGTTTCCATATTTATCTGTGCCTTCATAATTGAGTGTGCCGTTTTGTATTTTTCCTGTCGCAGTTATCTGAGTTAAATCGTAGAAATTGATATGGATTTTGTATGTGTTTCCTGATTTCTCTATTTTTAGTTCACCATCAATTTCGTCAGTAGAAATATATTCGCCGACATATAAATCATTCTCTGCGTTACCTTGAGTAGTTCCTTCTTTTGAATTTGAGCATCCTGTTAAACCAGTAAATAACAATACACACAAAATCAATGCTTGAAATCTTTTTTTCATCTTATTACCTCCGATTTTAATATAGTGGTTAAATTATAACACATAAGTGTTCAAATGTCAACATATGTGTTCATTATATTATTGTAAATAACATATACTATTCTTGAGGTGAGAATATGTATATTGCAACATTAGATTCTGTTAAAGTAGGAAAAACGGTTGCGTTTTTCAGACAACAAAAGGGGATATCTCAAGAGGTCTTAAGTGGGTTAGCTGATATAGGCAGAAGTCATTTAAGTGCTATAGAAAGAGGAGAACGTAAGCCCACTTTAGAAACTTTATATAGAATTTGCAATGCTCTTGATATTAAAATGAGTACCTTTGTTTTAAAATTAGAAGAAATATTATGATTAATATTGTAAAAAGCACTTGAATTTTCGTAGATAATAAAGAGAAAGTAAGAGGTACTTGCTCAGCGACCGCAAAAAAGTTTGCAGTACCCGCTTCGCATCTCTCACTGATAAAACAGTCCCCCGGACTGTTTTATTTAACCGTTCGAGCCTGAAGGAGTTCAATTCTCTTCATTTACATAAAAAAAGACACCCGATGG